>NZ_MTAW01000217.1 GCF_002154725.1 Nostoc sp. 106C
TTGCTTTATCACCTTTAACTTTACTTTTGACGGTAAAGATATTCTCCGTAATATTTGTGAACTCAACCATCGTTGTGATTTGGTTAGTAGCAGCCAACCCCAGTTCGTTGGCATTAATAGCCAATTCCTTCTCAAAACCATCATTACCATCAACACTACCACCATCATCATTGATAGCGTTCAATATTAAGTCTGTGGGGACAGATTTACCAAGTAGTAACGAGATGCTATCTAGATTACGATTCGTAGCTATTAAGTCAGGTTTGCCGTCACCATCTATGTCTCCCACAGCAACGTCAGCTAAAGATGTTTCAACTGGGAAATTAGTGGGAGTGCCAAAGCCACCGTTGCCATCATTCAACAGCACTGAGAGGTTGTTGTTGTTAGCGTTTGCCAGCACCAAGTCAAGTTTGCCGTCACCATCTATGTCTTCCAAGACGGCGGAACTAGAACTTGTCCCAACTGTGAAATTAGTGGGAGTGCCAAAGCCACCACTACCATTGTTTAACAGCACTGAGACATCATTAGAAATATAGCTTGCTACCACCAAGTCAAGTTTGCCATCAGCATTTATGTCTCCCATTACGATGTGATAAGGTATCATCCCGACTGTGAAGTTGGTAGGAATTCCGAAGTTGCCACTACCATCGTTTAACTGCACTGAGACATTTGGGTTATTAGCGTTCGCCACAATTAAGTCAAGTTTGCCATCACCGTCTATGTCTTCCACTAAGGCGGTAGAAGGTCTCGTCCCAAGCGGGATGCTAGTGGGGGTACTAAAACTGCCATTGCCATTGTTCCACAGCACTGAGACGTTGTTGTCATCAGCATTCGCCACCACCAAATCAGGTTTGTTGTCACCGTCAATGTCTCCCACAGCGATGGAAGTAGGAGTTATCCCAACTGCGAAATTACTAGCAGTACCAAAGCCGCCACTGCCATCGTTCCACAGCACTGAGACATTGTTATCATTAACGTTCGCCACCGCCAAGTCAGGTTTGTTGTCACCATTTAAGTCTGCTGAAGTCAGGAAAACTGGATTGGTTCCGACTTTAAAGTTGGTGGGAGTGCCAAAGCCATCATTACCATCATTCAAAAGCACTGAGACATCGTTGGAAGTCAAGTTCGCTACCGCCAAGTCAAGTTTGGCGTCACCGTTTAAGTCTTTCACTACGACATAAGCGGGATCTGAAGAGGGATTGGAACTGACTGAAAAGTATTTAGCACTTGCAAATGATAGGCTCATGATTGTTCTGATTAAAAGTGTTTTGGCTTCCTCACACCTGTTCCTGTTTAGATGGCAAGATGGTTAGCAAAAGTAAGACTCTTCATCGTGAGGAAGAGACCATTTAGAGTATTTTGTAAAGCAGGTATAATGCCTCAGTAAAAATACTATTAAGTATTTGAAGGGACTTAAGGATAATTACGTAAATAAAAATGCTACAAATATTATACTTGGTTCAACCATGAACCAAAGCGATCGCACGCAGGCATATTTCCTAAATTAAGGTGCATTTAATTACACTGGTGAAGAGGAGCCAGCACATTGCGGAGAATACTGCATTCTCTTGCCAGATTTATACTCCAAAAGTGAATGTCTCCGTTGGACCTAGCCTTTCTCTCAGAAAGAAGCAAGCTATACGCAGTGTATTGGGTAGCATCGGCGTTCAAAAGGCCACAGTCTAAAGTAACTTTTGACAGCTACGTATAATCATGCAAATTAAAAAAGAAAAGTACTTCTCAGAATACCGATAGTAACTGGATCGTTATTTGGTGTATGACCAGGTTCCAATATATGAATTATTCCTGGTGTGATACTAATATTATCTGTCAGTTGAAATCGATAAAATGCTTCAATATGAGTAGTGGTTCCTGGTTGTCCTCCAGCACGTCCTAAACCTGTATTTACTGAGTCAGGAACATTGCTTCCTACTGGTAGGTTACTACTAGTAATTCTAGGAGGTTGCCCAACATAAATTCCACCTAAATTACCTTTGGCAAATAAATCTGGGAAGTTGAGGAACGCCATATAATTTGTTGTTTCTACATTTCCTGGTTGTCCAGGAATATAAGAGTTAGTATAGCCACCCCATGCACCAATAGAAATGTGAGGCGAAATTTGCCAAGTTACAGTAGCACCAACAGCATTAGTTTCTAGGGGTTCTGATTTTGCAGTTAAGCATTCATCACCCACGTAAGTCTTTAAACAGCCATCTGAAGCATAATTATTGACGTAATACAAACTTAAATCTACAGCATCAGTTGGTGTTAACAGTAATTGCACACCTGTAGTAGTAGTACCATCAAATAAACCTGTGCGTTTACCAGGATTACCGGGGATGTAACTAGAATAAATTGCCTGTAAGCTAGCACGTTTAGCAAACTGCCAATCTATAGCTATACCACCATGACCAAATCCTATATCTAAAATTGGATTTCGTTGAGCAAAAAAAGACAATGGTCCGGTAGCAGCACTTTCTACACGGTTTGGTCCTCGGAAAGCACTTGCCATATTCACACCTTCGGTTCCTACCATCAACGCTAAGTTGTCAGCAATTAACCAGTGATAATTGAGGTCACTGATAATAAACTGGTTATCTGTAGGATATTCATAGCCGAGATTGATATCATTGCGAGACACGCTATTGGTAAATCTAGGACCAGAGCTACCAATTCCATTTAAAAGAGCTGTAAATAAGTAACTACGAGGGGTAAATTGCGTAGTTAAAGATAGCTGGGTTAAGGACATTAAACCAATGTTTGTGCCACCATCATTTGTGTCTTTGATACCATCTCTGGGATTAACATCACCACTATTGCTATTTCGTCCTTGCGCACCAACTATGACTAGCCCACTGAGTTTGGTTGTAGTAGAGAATTGCTTTGCTTCAAGTTCGGTAGTGCGGGCTTCTAAGCTATCAACTCGACCCCGCAATGTTGCTAATTCTGGGGCAAATTCTGATTGTAACTTTTGTATCTTTGCTAAATCTTCGCGGCTAACTGAATCACTTGTAGCTGTAGCGATTAACTCATTGACTCTATCTAAGCAAGCATTCACACCTGCGGCGAATTCATACCGAGTTAAAGCGCGATTACCACGATAGGAATTATCTGGATAACCTGCTATACAACCGTAGCGTTCCACTAAAGACTGCAATGCTTGAAACGCCCAATCTGTGGGCTGCACATCTTTCAGTTGAGATACCGATGTAACTTGTGACATCGGATCTTCTTTCTCTAAGTAAGATTGATTTGTAGGGGATGAAAAGCTATATTCTTGTGCGATCGCTTTTTGTACAAATCCATTTATACTCGCAAAGATTAACCATATGAGTATCCAAACCCTATTTTTATTGTGGCTAATCATTTTAGTTTTCAATTTATTTTACTCTATATCATACATATAAGCCACGAGTGTATGTAAAATTATGCATTATTTGCATTAGTATATTTACGTATCTTGCAATAAACTAGATTAAAAAAATTCTGGGCAATATCTAACAAGCGCGAGTATAAAAGATAAATTAACTAGCCCAAATGTACTCTCTGGATAGAGTGAAAATTAGCATGGCAAATCGGTTGCGAAAGCTGACGCCAAAGCCCTTAGGGCAAAATCAGCCTCGTGCAGGTAGGATCAAACATCTCTTTAAAAAACCCCAGAACAATGCTCAACTGGGAAATTTGCTAACATCAACGTTAGCGATCGCTGCATTGTTGAGCAGTGTAGGTTTACTTATAACTTTTGCCTGGATCAGCATTCTATTTATATTCAATCCAGAACAAATTATTTGGCTAAATAAATTTTTACCAGAATGGGCACAGATTTCCGTCGGTAATTACGGTGAGCGTCCTCAGACCTTTAAACAAATTCAAAACAGCCTCAGTAAACAACAACGCATAGCTGGAAAAACCCTAGCTTTAGATCGAGATAAAGAAAACTCTTTTTTACTGCCAGTTTTGCAACAGCGGCCTAATTGTCAGTTTGATTGTCAAGTAATTGTAGAACTGAGAGTTTATCAGCAAGCCAAAGACTTGGAATTCCAATCCCAGACAGAAAAATATTACCGTCTTGTGGCGCAATTACCCATCACCGGGCCAGAAGAATCCTTTGTGTTGGCTGCTTTTGATGAAACTAAATTAGAAAACTCAGAAAACAGCATTCCTTTACCATTAGATGAAGTCAAGCGCTTTGAAGGTGAGACACCATCATCAGGTTTTTGGTTTAATTTACAAGGTAAACTCCAACAGGGAACTGGTGCGATCGCCTACGGTCACATTGTCTACTACAATCCACAACGCAGTAAACTCCAACAGATGTTGTCGTGGAAAAGTCCCAATGGACAAGTGCCTAAATGGCAACAGGTAACTGGTAGTACTGTTAAAGAATTAGTCATCGATCAAACAGTAGGTTTAGAACCACAGTTACGCATTTACCAAGTCAAAGCTATTAAATTATTCCTCAACCCCATTCAACTAGAAGAAATTTCCCTAAAAACACCAGCCCTCAAAGATACTGCTTACCAAAATGCTTTGTTACTTGCCCGTAGTGGACTGTGGACACCAGCCTTCGAGTGGTTGAAATCTTTTCAGAAACAGCGAAAAGAGGTGCTCCCAGAAGCGGCACAAGCACAAATTGATTTGATTGGCTTACACTCTCAACTCACCAAAACCCAAGCTGATAAGATTTGGGCAATTCCGAGTCAACAGGTGCTAGCAGATTTGATTGATGGTCGCTGGGCGAAAGCTTTAGAGGTATTTGAAGCTTCCTCAGAAAATGTCCAAGAAATTGCCACTCTACTACAAATGGATGGGGGACGGTTGTGGAATCGTACTACAACAGCATTGCGAGTTAACCCAAATAGACCGGAGGTCCAAACTTGGGGAGCATTAATTTTAGCTGTTCAACGAGGAGAAGAACGGGCAATTTCTTGGTTGGAGGCACAACCAAAAATTACGCCAGATACTCTTACCCGGATTCAGGATCTATTAGTACGCCTTAGTAATGAAGGAGTCAGACCAAAAATCATTTCTGGTCACCCCAGCCGAATTTTAGGTTCAGTGCAACCCCTCACTCAAGTAATCAGTACTGAGTGGCTCAGACCAAACTCAAAAGCAGACCTGCAACTCATGGATAACGAAATTTGGTATCAGGTAGAGGTGAGTGCATTTAATGACGGTAAACGCTGGCTCAATTTTCCTTTTGGAAGTTTGCAGCTACCTAACACTTCTCCTGCCAAATTTATCTGGGAAACATTAGGCATCAATTCTGACCCAGGAATTTTACTTGTGGTTTGGTTACCAAATGGAGAACAACAAATAACTACCGCCACAATCAAAGGAGTGAAATTGCAAGGCGGGATTTTGCGGCTACTAGTTAGTGGACAAAAAATTGCTAACAATCAAAATAATCTTCTCCAACCCCAGCCTTTAGCCTTGACAGATGCTGCCTTGGAATGGGTACAACCATCTCCCATCACTTTGGCAGAACTATATCAACAAGATCCAACCAGAGTAACGGCAATGCTGCCGACTGTGTGGCAGACTTTACAGCAATCTGGTCAAATTCCCAATGGCGCTAGGCCTAACCTGGCACAGATGCTGCAAGAACTAGGCTATTGGCCTGTACAAGTGATGAATTTAACAAATAATTCTCAAACAGAAACTGTACTAACTATCTCAGCAGAAGCAATAGTATCTTTGAAGCAATCGCTGTATGGAGAACAGAAGCAGGAAGAAAATTTATCCCGCCCCCGTACCCTGATCTTGTCTGATAGTGGTAAAGTAATTTATACTGATTTTAAAATAAATTCCGAGCAAACACTGACAGCGATCGCCAAGCTTTCAGATGGGCAGTCTCTAGCTTTGTTAGTAGAGAATGGCGATAAGTATAGCCTTAAGCGTTGGTCACAGAAAAATCAACGCTTTGAATAGCAGTTTCTTAATTATGGCGATCGCTCTGTGGTTTGGGTTTTCGATTGTGTTTGGGGTATTGCCCCAATTAGCTACTACTAGCAGCATAGATAAGGGACAAATTTAACAATCCAAAACCCCAACAAAATTTCTAGACTTCTTGTTCTTGATTATTGCTAGACAGGCGTTGCTGCTTGAGGTTCTGCAACTGCATGAGCAAAGAGTCTATCTCTGCTTGCAAGTGCATAAATTTCACTTGCTGATCGTCTTGGTAATAAGACTTGTTTAACTTGCTTGCCCAGGCAGCTTGGGACATGCGATCAGAAACACTAGATGAACAGGTAGACATAGTTAACTAGATCCACAACTCAACTCACACCATTAGAGATATTATAATAATGTAGTTTTAAGCTTTGTTAAAAGATTGTATATTTTACATCATTTACTCTAATAGGTTTTTACTTTTGTGATAAGAGACTCAAATTGTGATGACTGGGTTCCAGAGAAAACATCACACTTGCGATCCTTTTGTGACAAAACTTCTGACAAAGCTGCCTGGGAAAATGGTAAATAAAAGTTATAGGTAAAGTGCCTGCACCATAAGAAATTACTTTCTTCTTGTAATGAAAGCATCTCCTAGTGCAAGATCTGTACCACTGGTATTTTTCTGTTTGCAGTAAAAATTTGTATAAATAACCGTGACTTTAAGCCTGTCTGTTGCTAAATCTCATCGCCAACCCTGGCCCGGACTGATAGAAGCCTATCGTGAGTACTTGCCTGTCAGCGAAAAAACGCCGGTTGTCACCCTGTTGGAGGGTAACACGCCTTTGATCCCAGCGCCGGCGATCGCTGAAATTATCGGCAGACAAGTGCGTGTTTTTGTCAAATACGACGGTCTTAACCCCACTGGTAGCTTCAAAGACCGGGGAATGACAATGGCAATTTCCAAGGCTAAGGAAGCAGGGGCTAAGGCAGTGATTTGTGCCAGTACAGGCAACACCTCAGCAGCAGCAGCAGCTTACGCTAGGCGTGGGGGAATGAGTGCCTTTGTGCTAATTCCTGATGGTTATGTGGCGCTAGGTAAGTTGGCGCAGGCTTTACTTTATGGAGCTGAGGTACTGGCTGTAAAAGGTAATTTTGACCGCGCCTTAGAAATCGTCCGCGAGATGGCGCAAACCTATCCGATCACTTTGGTGAATTCGGTGAATCCCTACCGCTTAGAAGGGCAGAAAACAGCTGCGTTTGAAATTGTTGATGTGTTGGGTAATGCTCCAGACTGGCTGTGTATCCCAGTGGGTAACGCGGGTAATATCTCAGCATACTGGATGGGATTTTGCCAATATCATCAAGCCGGGAAATGCGATCGCTTACCTAAGGTGATGGGATTCCAAGCAGCAGGCGCGGCCCCCTTAGTACACGGTCAGCCAGTACAGCATCCAGAAACCTTGGCAACAGCTATTCGCATTGGCAATCCGGCGAGTTGGGAAAAAGCGATCGCTGTCAAATCAGCTAGTCAAGGAAATTTTCACGCCGTCACCGATGCCGAAATTCTCGATGCTTACCGACTGTTGGCATCATCTGAAGGCATATTTTGTGAACCTGCCAGTGCTGCTTCCGTAGCAGGGCTGTTGCAGGTGAAAGACCAAATTCCCACAGGAGCAACAGTAGTTTGCGTCCTCACTGGCAATGGTCTTAAAGATCCAGATACAGCCATTAAACACAGTCACAGTCAATTTAAGCAGGGTATTGAGGCAGAACTGGGAGCAGTAGCCGAGGCGATGGGATTTTAGCAAGTCAAAAGTTGAGGTTTCAGAGAATTTTTCTTTTTCTCAGTAACATCTCAACCCCACTCCCAGCCTCTCCCCGCTTGCGGGGAGAGGTGCCAAAGGCGGAGAGGGGTTTGTTATCTTTGGGAAAAACGTATATTTCTCAATGATTAGAGACTTAAGTTGGAATAAATAGGAATAGCCATCAATATTTTCTGAAGTTGATGAGGTTTGAGTCCTCATCCAAAAAATTTTGACTATTGACTTTTGACTCTGGACTGCCCAAAAATACAGCAGACTCAAAGAGCTTGCTGTGTATCATGTTCGAGAGCAACTCGCTCCCGCGTCCAGCCATCAATAGCATCACCCAAAGCGGTAGTTAAGTTATCGCGGGTTTGGGCGTGGTTGTCTTGCTCAGTTTTTAAAGCTTGCAACAGGCGATCGCGTTCTTTGATGGCTGTAACTAATTTAGTTTTCAACTCTTCCACAGACTGGAGTTGTTCAATTTCCTGTTGGATAGCCGTTACTGCTGTGGCATCAGGAAGTGCCTGTGTATCCAAACCTTGAACTTTTTGCAATTCCGCTTTTAGAGATGCGATCGCTTGTTGAGATAGCTGAGTATCAGTGCGGCGTTGCTCTGCCTCTGTGTTATAGAGTTTACGCCACTTCTCCGCGCTTTCCCAAGCTGCGTCGCGATCACGCCCAATTGCTACCATCTGCTGTTTGAGGGACTGGATTTCAGTCAACCATTGTGTTGTTAAGTCTTGACTCATAGAGATTGTTGGTTAGTTAATAGTCAATAGTCATTGGTCAATAGTCAATAGTCAATAGGCATTAGGCATTGCTCTTGCTTCCTACTCCCTTGCTTTCCTCATATCAGTATTATTTTGGTAAAAAATGTAAAAATAAATAAAGTGCTGAGTACTGGAAATTTGGCAAATTATTTGAATCAGCACTCAGAACACCACAGTCATGTACCAGCCTCGTTTTGTCCGCTTCTTTCGCCATCTCAACTGGCGCACCCTCAAGAAAACTGTTGCTAGGACAATCGAAAGACGACTTTTGGGACTTGCTTCAGAAATTGCTTTCAACGCCATGTTGTCTTTATTTCCAGCAATTCTGGCTTTCTTCACAGCCATTGGCTTATTTGCAGAATCCTTACAATACACCTTTAAACAACTAGCGGCGCAGCTCAGTCAAATTGCACCAGAAGAAGCACTAGTTATAATTCGGGATTTTGCCACAACAGAAATCGCTCATTCCAAAAATAGCGGTTTGTTTTCTCTGAGCTTTGCGATCGCAATTTGGACTGCGTCGGGTGCGGTAAGTACTGCGATGACAGCGCTAGATCAAATTCATCAAATTCCCCCAGAAAACATGCGTCCCTTTTGGAAAGCTAAACTAGTTTCTCTGGGGCTAACAGTCGGTACTATGTTGCTTTTAGTATTGGCTTCATTTTTAGTGTTTCTTAGCGACCTAATATTGGCAATGGTGGTGCGTGAAAATTATTCTTTGGTATTCTTGTTAGATCTTTGGCGACTATTACGCTGGCCTGTAACTTTAAGTATTGTTGCTCTTGCCTTTAGCTTTGTTTATCGCTATGGTCCAAGCGTGTGGAATTCAGGTACACCAATGATGCCTGGAGCCAGTTTAGCTGCTGTTTTTTGGGCAATTTTGTCTGGTTTGTTTCGACTTTATGTGGCTAATTTTGGTAACTACAATAAAGTATATGGTGCTGTGGGAGCTGTGATTGTCTTAATGCTTTGGCTGTGGATGAGTGCCTTTGTTCTCCTCGTGGGCGATCAATTAAACGTCACAGTCGGTGAAGATATGCGCTCTCGCAAGCAGTCAAATTTTCTCAAACAAAATTAATTAATATACAGCAGTAAAATACTTAACTATTCAACTTCAAAAAGCGATCGCACTCATGCCTGATTCTCCTTCTCGATATCCCATTATTGAACCTGATGCTAAGGCTCCTACCTTAAAACGGCTGCGTCAGATCAGTAGGCTGATGGATAATGTGATTACTGTTCCCGGAACCCAGGTTGGTGTTGGTCTAGATCCAATTTTAGGATTGTTACCTATAGGCGGTGATGTTTTAGGAGTCATCCTTTCTGGCTACATTGTTGTAGAAGCAGCGCGGTTAGGTGCATCTAGAGCTACTCTCGGCAGAATGGTATTTAATATCATCATTGATGGTTTGGTAGGTTCTATCCCCATGCTGGGAGACTTGTTTGATTTTGCTTGGAAAGCTAATACTCTTAATATTCAACTATTAGAAGATCACTTAAAGTCTCCCATCCCAACTAAAAAAGCAGATAAGTGGTTTATCTTAGCGCTTGTAGCTGGATTGTTGCTTATTGCCATTGTCTTAGTTGTATTGCCTATGATAATAATTAGATGGCTGTGGCAAGCTTTAAGTGGTGGTTAATTAATTGATTAATAATGGAATGGAAGATTGGTGGCAAGCGACTTTTCCTCAAGGGCGACAAAGTGTAATTATTACTGATACTCAAGGTTATCCTGTACAAATTGCTTATGGTGAAAAAGGTACAGGTAAGCCGCTAATTTTATTACATGGTATGGGTACTTGGAGCTACAATTGGCGTCATAGTATAGCTCCATTATCTAAATATTGTCGGGTAATTTCTTTTGATGCCAAAGGCTACGGTTTTTCTGAAAAACCTTTAGCTAGACGAGAAGATAACGGTCATCAAATTATTGAACTAGCGCGAATAATTCAGGAATTATGTGATGAACCGCCTGTAATTGTCGCAGAATCTTTAGGGGGATTAATCGCCCTTTCTCTTGCCCAAGAATATCCCGAGTTAGTAGGGCGTTTAGTAGTCGTCAATGTACCGATTTTTGCTGAAAAATTACCGCATTGGGCGATGTGGGTGCTTGCTCAAACGCCGCTAGAAATAATCGGAATAATTGACTCTTTGCGTTTGGCATATTTGTTTGCACCTCTATTTAGAGAAGTTATGGCAATCGAAAGGCGTCGGGTGCTATTCGATCCTTCATTGCTAACCCAAGAAGATATCTATTGGATAACTTACCCTTTTATTGAAATTCCTGGTACTCTCGTAAAAGTTGCGGAAGAGTTACAAATAGCAGCACGAGAAATTGAGCATTGGCAAAGTCAGAAACCAAATTTGCTTAGTAAAATTCAAAATAAATTAAGCGCTATTCAATGCCCTACACTAATTTTATGGGGTGCGCAAGATAGTTGGTTTCCTGTAACTCATGGAGAAAAATTGCATAAATCTATCCCCAATGCGAAATTGCAAATTTTGCCTAACTGCTGTCACGATGCAGCAGCTGGCTCTTCAAAAGATGTAAATACAGCGATTGTTGAGTTTCTTAGGGATACAAATTTCTTGTAACTAGAAATTATATAAATCAAATATAAGGAACCACAGATGAACACAGATAAACACCGATATTTATCTGTGTATCATACGGGGGCTGCTTTCTTTTCAGATTTACGCATAGTATCTAATTCGTCATTTACTTATTTCATTACATAAAATCTATCAGCAGTTACATTAGCATTTGGCATTAACTCTTCTAATAATTTTTTATAAGGCGACCAGAGGTCAATGCTCATACCAATTCACGAAATTATTGATACAAATTACTTCCTCTGCTCCCTCTGCTAGCCGATATGTATCATTTTTAAAGTGAAATGGTATTAGTCTTTGGCGTAACGCACCACAACCCTTGATTGGTGCGTTAGGCTACGCCATAACACACCCTTGTATATTGGCTATCCAGTAATACAGTTGCACTTTTGCTGTCTAGAGGCTTAGAGAAGAAATACCCTTGCCCATACTCACAACCCAAAACTTGCAATTTCGCTTGCTGTGCGGCGGTTTCTACACCTTCTGCAACTACATTCATACCTAATGCATGACTG
The DNA here is from genome assembly GCF_002154725.1 of Nostoc sp. 106C. Lineage (GTDB taxonomy): Bacteria > Cyanobacteriota > Cyanobacteriia > Cyanobacteriales > Nostocaceae > Aulosira. The sequence goes on from NZ_MTAW01000217.1 coordinate 11,599, forward strand.
AGCATGATAATAGTCTGAACGATCGCAGCATCTTCGTCTGTTTCTTCCATTCGGCTGACAAAAGAACGATCTACCTTCAATGTGTTGACAGGAAAACGGTGTAAATAACTTAAGGAGGAGTATCCTGTACCAAAATCATCAATACTTAGCTGTAGATTTAAAGTTCTCAGTTGTAGCAGGATGCTAATTGCAGCTTCAACATCATTCATTGCTACGGATTCAGTAATTTCTAATTTTAAACTTTTTCCATTGATTCCTGTTTCCTTTAAAATCTGCTGAATATACTCCACCAAATTCGCTTCAGATAGCTGATGTCCAGATAGGTTAATACTCATCATGAGTGGAGGATCGGCAGGAAATTGAGCTTGCCAAACAGACAACTGATGACAAGCTTCTTTTAAAATCCATTTACCTAAAGGAATAATCAATCCCGTTTCTTCTGTAACTGGAATAAATTCTGCTGGTGAGACAAATCCATGCTGAGGATGTTGCCATCTCACAAGTGCTTCAAAACCAATAATTTTACTCGTTTTTAAGCAGACGATTGGTTGATAGCAGAGAAAAAATTCCTGCTGTTCAATGGCTCGATGCAGGTCTATCTCCAACTGAAACCGCTTGACTACTTGGGTATGCATACCTGTGGCAAAGACTTCATGACGACCTTTACCTAAGTCTTTAGCGCGATACATAGCTGTGTGAGCATCTCGCAGCAAAGCTATTGGTTGATAGTCGAGTTCAGTTTGATTGAAGGCTATACCAATGCTGATACTAGTAAATATTTCTTGTCCGTTGTTCTTGAAGGGTAAGGACATTTCCTTTTGAAGCTGGTCGGCTACAACAGTTACTTCGCTACTATCAGTAATATTTTTCAGCAATATAGCGAACTCATCTCCGCCAACCCTCGCTAGTATGCCTCTGTTTCCTAGGCAGGCTTTTAATCTTTGACTGACATTGAATAAGAACAAATCCCCAAATTGGTGCCCAAAACCCTCATTAATCACCTTGAAGCGGTCAATACCCAAAAACAGCAAGGCAAATCGTGAGTTTTTGTGAAGCTTTGTGTCAGCGATCACCCATTCTAACTGTTTCAAAAATAAATTGCGATTGGGAAGATCTGTTAGGGCATCGCGTAATGTATGGTGTAATAGCTTATAGCCTAGAACAGTTCCGGCTGCGATCGCCAAGGCTAGGGTTGGTGCTATTAAAGGTATCCACCCCGCTTGTGTAAATATACTGAAGCAAATACTAAATAGAATTGCCGCAGAAATTGCTCCTGCTACTCCTAGTAAAAGCGGATGGCGAAGTCGCCATGCAAGTACACCTCCAATCAAAGCCCATGTCCACACCCAAAGAAATTCTGCCCATTCCGGCCAGAACCAAAATATTGATTGTTGATCTAAGGTTGTGTTCAAGATTTGGCTAACAAGTTGAGCATGAAGCAGCACCCCAGGCATACCTGGGTTGACTGTCTCACCTGCACTATAAGGAGTAAATAACAGATCCTTTAGGCTAGGAGCAGTTGTACCAATTAGTACTACCTTGTCTTTCACCCAATTAGGGTCAAACTGACCTTGCAGCACTTGTGTTAATGACACCTGTCGCGCTACTTTTTCAGGTGAACGGTAGGAGATCATCACCTGATAGCCTGCATTATCAATATTTTGATACCCACCCGCATCAGCACTTAAAGCAGGGAATACAGTGTTACCTAATAGCAGTGCTTTTGACTTAACTTTTAGAGCATCTCTAGGCTTTCCAAGATATTTGAGACTCAACTGTAAAGAGAAAGAGTAGAACTTGTCCTTCCCTTCTTGGGCATAAATCAAATTTCGACGCACAACTCCATCTTGATCAACCACAAGGTCGTTGAAGCCGATTTGTTCTGCTGGTAGTCCAGGAATGGGGGAGACTCCTTCTCCATCAGGATCAGCAAGTTTAGTAATGGTAACAACATTCGGGGAGTGAAGTTGCTTAATCAGTGCTTCATAGCCTGGAGGTTGGGGAAGATTGCGATAGAGGTCTAAACCAATAGCTTTGGGCTTGGCCTGTTGCAGGTTTGCTAGTACTTGAGACAGAGTTTGATCGCTAATGGGCCACTGTTTTTTAATATCAGCTTCTGTGATTGTGACTACCAATAGTCTTGGGTTAGGACCAGCATCAGGTTGGAGGCGTACCATTTGGTCAAACGTGACCAATTCTAAAAACTGCAACCAACCAGCTTGTCTCATACCCATTACTAGTCCTGTAATGAGAATACTAGCGATGATAACTGATTGCCTCAAACTCAGTGTGGTAAGAGATAAACTGATTTGATGCTTACCGCGTTGAGTAGCTAAGTATACTAATGACTGGAGCTTTTGAGAATATTTAGCAATCACAAAAACATGAGATTCATAGAGTGGACTGTTTTGAATTGATTAGAAACTGATATTTAGGTTTTGGATGGTTTAGCAAAAAAGATTTTAGATTTTTTCTACTTTGATGTCAGAGTAGAAAATCATTGCGATCGCGGGGAACCTACTTTATTGACAATTCAGGGCTTTGTTGGATTTTGATATTCAAAAAAGGCTCTTGTGCGATCGCATCTAATTTTTCTGACTTTAATAGTTGTGTCCAATTAGCAGCAAGCCTAAAATCATTAGGTTGGGTTGTTCTGAGTTCTGCTAGTGTCGCTAGTGCATCGTGCCAAAGTCCTGCTTTGGCATATAGGTTAACGCGCTCAAAAGGTGATGTCTGCTCTAGCTTTTTAGTCAGATTCGAGTCTAGTTCTACTCTTTGAATCCACCCATTCACTACAATATCGTTGGCTCTATTTTCAGGATCACAAATCATTGACACATACCAATTGTATTTCTTACCGATAGCAAGAGGAGGTAAGGATGTAGAACCAGGCAAGCTAAAATTTATAACTCCTCCAGAATTGGTTTTGGTGAAAGTTGTCTCATAAACTGAATGACGACTCTCATCTTGCAAGACAAACTCCACCATTGCTGGTGCTGAGGTTTGGGGTAAATAGAACAAAAAGTTGGGATAGGCTTTTTTGGTGAATCCTAAATTAGTTTCTGGTACTAATGCCATTAAGCGCCCAACAGTACTAAAACACTCTCCACGTGTTCCACCTCCAATTCTTCGTCCCGGTAAACCCTCTCTTGGCTGATCTTCAGATGCCATAACTTGCTGGGGAACTGCCCATGAAAATGCCAATAGAGATGTTAAACAGATAGCGGCAAATGCCTTATTTATCAATATCTTATCTAGCATAACTGAATATACATTGAATACTTGAATTCATAACTTTCCTTATTCAATAAATACCCTAATTATTAGCTAAATACTACATTTAATGGATTTAATTCATCATATTTTTAAAACGTATATATTTTAAGTTAAACTACTTAAATACGCATTGTATAACTCAAATCTACTACTCTTATCGTGATAGTTACTAACTAAAAATTTGCGCATTTTACGCAGATATACTGATAAAATTTATATCACTCAAGCTTATTGATGTATGCTTAGGTAATTTTGTTCCTTAAGGATGCATATACAAGTCCTGCCGCCATCAGGCTTCTGGTATGTATACTGTAGTGACTGTAATGCTATGAAAGATACGGACTAAACCGAGAATTTAAACATACTTCTAGAGCTACAAAATATAAAGTTTTTGTAGATTTCTCTCAAGAGCCTTGCACAAGGGTAATGCTACTTTGGCAAACATTATAGGTAAATGTAGCTCTTGGGCTGTTTCCAGCTTTAGAAAAAAGGTAGGCCAACCTGTTAGCTAAATACAAACAACGGGCAATATAGAGCCATAAGCATTAGTTCCAATTATCTTGTTCTATGAGGAGTTTCTTTGATGATTCTTCAGTGGATTCTGCAATTCAGCCATCCAAACGACATGCATTCTTAAAAAACTCTCGCAATGTGATGGAAGTGCTAGTGGTTACAGAGGTGGAGTTGCAGATCCAATCCTTACCTTCTAAAACTGCCAAATACATCAACCCATCTGAAGTGACTGCCTATGCATTAAATCGTCTTCCTGCCTTGTATGCTACTAGCAAAAGAGGTTGGCAGCGGCAATTACATCGTGGAAAAACCGAGTTTCACCAGAAAGTTGCTACGGCTGTGCGGCAGGCTATTATAGCTGTACAGCAAGATCCCCTACGAGCAGAAGATTTTCTTGATTTTCAAGAAGAAAATGCAGCGCTAGCTGCTTTACAAGAACTTAAAGTCTTGCTCCAAGATGCAGATTTGTCTTGGGAAAACTTACCTAATGTGATTGAACAAACATTGCTCGATACGTTGCGGGGAAGGGTAACCTGGCGCAAGCCTGGTATCCCAGACAATGAAATCTTTGATTGGGAGAAACATCCACATAATCAAAGAGGGTAATAGGGGTAAGGAGAGGATTTGTAGGCAGATTGTCATAATGAATGTAAACCAAGTTTGAAATGATGATCGGAATTATCTAGAATTTTTGTTCATATTAATTATCTAAAATTCTAGCTACAAATTATTCTCTCCTGCTGCCTATGAATATCTACATAACAACAGATATTTGATTTCCTGTATTGCTAATTTAATTGTGATCGCCCAAATCATAGTCATCAATTTACAAAATGATGTCTTGTTGAAGGCACAGACTTATATAGTGGCTCCTCAGAGTAGTTGTTTGCCCTCAACTAATATTTATGCGGATTAATATCTATTCTTTGTTTACTCGAAGATATTTCAAACGAATAGGCATTCGTTTAATTTTATTTTCGATAGGAATATTGCTGGGGATACTTTTCAGCCTGTTTCCCTTAGTAGGTAGATTACTTCCTGTTGCTGCCCAAAATTCTTCACCACCATTGATGGTTGAGCAATTATCTAATACAGCACAGCAAGAGCAGCAGGGCAGACAGTACTACGAAGCTGGGCAGTTTTTAGCAGCAATCAAAATTTGGCAACAGGTTTTACAAATTTATCAGTCACAAAGAAATTGGCTCAATCAAGCTAGAGTCCTAAACAATATTTCATTAAGTTATCAACAACTAGGGCAATGGTTGGAAGCTAGCCGAGCCATTTCTGCCAGTCTAGAGTTGTTATCCACAAAAGCTGGCGATCACACGCAAACAGAATTAACCGTCTTAGCTCAAACCTTGAACACTCAAGGAAGTCTAGAGTTAGCTACTGGCAAATCTGAAGCAGCGCTAGCTACTTGGCAACAAGCAACTGTTACCTATACTAAAGCAGAGAGTGAGGCAGGGGTAATTCGCAGTCTGATTAACCAATCTCAGGCTTTGAAGTCCTTGGGGTTATACCGTCGAGCTTTATCTACCTTGACTCAAGTAAACCAAATCCTCCAGAAACAACCTGATTCTGCAATTAAAACTGCTGGCTTACGCAGTTTGGGTTCTAGCCTGCGCTTAGTAGGAAATTTAGAACAAGCACAGCAAGTTTTGCAACAAAGCTTAGCGATCGCGCAAAAGTTACAATCACCAGTAGATATTAGTGCAGCATTGATCGATTTGGGAAATGTGTCCCGTGCTAACCAAGATTCGGACTCGGCTTTGGCTTTTTATCAACAGGCTACAGCTATTGCTCCCTCTCAAATCCTGAAAATTCGCTCGCAATTGAATCAACTAAGCATTTTACTCGATCAAAAAAAATGGACATCGGCTCAGACAATATGGAGTCAAATTCAACCTCAACTAGCGAATTTACCTGCTAGCCGTGGGGCGATTTATGCCCAACTTAACTTAGCCCAAAGTTTAATTCGCCTCCAACAGGCTAATCTTTCCAATGCTCCCACTACGGCAAGTATTGCTCAATTAGTAGCAAATAACCTGCAACAAGCAAAAAGTTTGGGAGACAAGCAAGCAGAAGCTTATGCATTGGGTAAACTTGGCAAGCTTTATGAACAAAATCAGCAGTGGAAAATCGCTCAAGAACTGACTCAGCAAGCGCTTGTACTTGCTCAAGCTATTAATACACCAGAAATTACCTATCGTTGGCAATGGCAGTTAGGGCGACTTTTGAAAATCCAGGGAGATATACAAGGAGCGATCGCTGCTTATACTCAAGCTGTCAACACTCTACAATCTTTGCGTAGCGATTTGGTTGCGATCGATCCAGACATTCAATTTAGTTTTCGAGATAGTGTAGAACCCGTCTACCGGGAACTAGTCAGTTTGCTTCTCAAACCTGACAACTCACAACCCAGTCAAAAATCTATCAGCCAAGCCCGTCAAGTTATTGAGTCTTTACAATTAGCAGAACTAGATGATTTTCTCCGTGAAGCCTGTTTAGATAGAAAATACACTCAGATCGATCAGTTAGATCCGTTAGCAGGAGTTATCTATCCCATCATCTTGGCAGATCGATTAGAAGTAATTCTCAGCTTGCCACAACAACCGCTACGTCACTATACTACTGCTGTGCCGGAGAATCAGCTAGAGAGCATCGTAGAAAAACTGCGTAAAAATTTAGTCATTCGCTCCAAACAAGACTTTCTGCCGTTATCTCAAAAAATTTATGACTGGCTGATTCGTCCAGTAGAAACCGAGCTAGCTAAAAGTGGCATTAAAACCTTAGTGTTTATACCAGATGGTGTATTCCGAAATATTCCCATAGCCGCTTTGCACGACGGAAATCGATATTTGATTGAAAAATACAGTATCGCTTTGACACCAAGTCTACAGTTACTACCTCCTAAACGGTTGCAACAGCTAAACTTTAAAGTACTTAGTGCTGGCTTAACTGAAGCACGACAAGGGTTTTCTCCTTTAGATTATGTGGAACAGGAGTTGAAGGAAATCAAATCGGAAGTATCCAGCACGGTGCTATTAAATCAGGAATTTACCAGCAATAATCTCAAAAACTATCTGAAATCCTCTTTTTTCCCCATTGTTCACATTGCCACCCACGGCAAGTTTAGCTCGAAGGCAATGGAAACATTTATTTTAGCCTGGGATGAACGAATCAGGATTAATGAATTAGATAATCTATTACAAATACCCGAACAGAAAAAGCGACAAACAATTGAACTGTTGGTTCTTAGTGCTTGTGAAACTGCAACAGGGGATAAACGTGCTGCTTTAGGGTTAGCTGGGATAGCAGTCAGAGCAGGAGCTAATAGCACCTTAGCAACTCTATGGTCTGTAAATGATGAGGCCACAGCCAATTTGATGCGTTATTTTTACAAGAACTTAAGCAACACCCAAGAAACTAAAGCAGAGGCTTTACGCCGTTCCCAAATAGCTCTTTTAAAAGATCCCCTATATGAGCATCCAGTTTACTGGGCTCCGTATATTTTAGTTGGGAATTGGCTTTAAGAAGAAATCAAATATAGCCTTTCTCGCTTGATTGCAATACACTCGAAATCCCATCCCGCATTGTACTACCTCACTATCGAACATTTGCTTGCGTAGCTGTGGCAGGTAGACGGATTTTTACACAATTAGAAACAGTTTTTAGCGATCGCTACTTCATGGCATCCAATTAATTGAATCTTCTTAATACCATCCTGCTGGAAGACCAAGCAGATTAAAAGCGAATTTTGTCAGTTTTATAGACATATAAGGCAATACGGTTCAGTTAAGGCGATAAGAGTTCTCATCTGTCGAACAAAAACCAAGAATTGGGGGATTCTCCCCCAAACCCCCGATTGGGGGACGGTTGCGTCCCCCAAGCCCCCTCCAAAATAAATTGTTCGGTTTTTTGTTTAGTAATTATTTGTGAACTTTGTTGTCAATGAATTTTCTTAACTGAACTGTATTGGCATATAAGGCACTCGCACTTACTCAAATAATCAAGAAGCTTTGTTCTACTTTTACTGACCTTTCCTAGAAATAATCTTGATATTTATGTTGGAAATTTTACTTTGTCATAATTCTATTACAAAATAAGCATAAAAATTCTTATCTCTCCTTATCTATGTCATTAGGATGAATAGTGATTCATTCTTTAACAAGATGTTTGTAGAGTTAAATTTATTTAAATTACTCCCATTCAGTTAATTAATACCAATATAAAAGGCTGATATATCACTATTGCCCAATAATTAGTCTACACATATAGGATTCCTACTTGATTTCTGAAATATAGGTAGTAAGTGGCGTTGGGCACTGCCCACTCCTTCGGGGTTTTGGTGAGCGATGCCCACCCTACATAAATTGCTGTAAAGTGCAAAAAAATGTATAAGCGTTTCACAACCTAGAGAGGTACAAGAAGAAATAATTAAATACTGATGGATACAGATAAATTCGTACCTTAGCAGACTGATAAACGCTATATCAAACAACTAATTATTTATTAAATAAAAATTTGTCAGTTTTTTTAGCTACTAGCCATAGCACAAGCTGAACATTAATTAAAAAAACTAGAGGAGTCAGGATGAAAAGCAAATTTTTTAACCAAAAATTGTCAAGTTTAACTACTTTCTTAGTCTTAGCTTCAACAGTTTTTACAACTCCTACTTTCGCCTTGGATACAGTTAACATTCAAGGTATCCAGGCTTCTTCCTCAAACAGGGTATTACAAAATAACCGAGGACAATATCTATTAGCAGAGTATTCAAGCAGCTGTCGTCGAGTAATGGCAAGGAATGGTCTTTTTGTTATGCAGAAGCCAACAGTTGATGGTCCCGTAGCTGCTCTTTTAGACTATGGAACAAACGTTACAATTCGCGATCGCGGAAAAAATGGCTGGGTTCCAGTTTCATCTCCGGTCAAGGGCTACATATTACATACTAATTTTCTGGCCTCATGCCAAGCTTCACAAGCCGCAACACCTCCTGAGCTAAACTTTTGTCGCAAGGTTGCTGTTGATGGTGGGTTGGTGGTGCGAACAGCTCCTTCTAATAATTCAGCCAGGGTGGGAGTAGTTCCTAATGGCCAAAATGTCGTAATTGCACGGGGAAAAAATGGTTGGGTACCAATTTCAACTCCTGTGATGGGCTATGCACAGTCAAGGTATCTTGCTTATTGCCCGAGAACACAGTGAGCAAATCAGGCGGCTGCATTCCCCATTGGCGATCGCCTATTGATAAAAGTATAAAATTCAAATTTGGTGCAGCCGTTTGGGGAGACAAAATTTCTTGAAGACAGATGTAGTCGTAATTGGTAGCGGTGTTGGCGGTTTAAGTTGTGCTGCGCTGTTAGCACGATATGGCTTTGATGTCATAGTTTGTGAAAGCCATTCTATCCCTGGTGGTGCAGCTCACGCTTTTGAGCGCAATGGATTCAAATTTGATTCAGGCCCATCCCTTTACTCTGGATTATCTTACAGTCCCTCTGCTAACCCGCTACGACAAGTACTAGACGCAATTGGCTCTGGGCTACCCTGCGTTACCTACGATACCTGGGGATGCTGCCTACCAGAAGCCGATTTTGATACAACGGTCGGAGCTGAACAGTTTTGTGAAGTGCTGATGCGACTGCGCGGTGAAGATGCTGTCAGAGAATGGCGACAACTTCAGCGGATTATGGAACCCTTGGCTAGTGCTGCAACTGCAATACCATCAGCAGCATTACGCTTTGATTGGGGTGCAGTGAAAACTATGGGCCGATTTGCCCCATCTTTAGCAAGATATACGGGAAATGTGCTGAAGCTGACTGGCCCTTTCAGCAAAATTATGGATGGTGTTGTCAAAGATCCCTTTATTCAAAATTGGCTGAATTTGCTTTGTTTTCTTCTATCCGGACTACCCGCAGATGGTACGAGTGCGGCAGAGGTAGCTTTTATGTTTGCTGACTGGTATCGGCCAGGAGTGCAACTTGATTATCCGATTGGTGGAAGTGGTGCTTTAGTTGACGCACTAGTTAAAGGGCTGGAGAGACACGGTGGTAAGTTGATGCTTGGCGCTCATGTTGAACAAGTCTTGGTAGAAGGAGGTAGGGCGGTAGGTGTACGTCTGCGTGACGGTAAAGAAATCCGGGCGCAGCGAGCAGTAATTTCTGGTACATCGGTTTGGGATACACTGAAGTTGCTACCAGAAAAGGCAGTGCCAGAAAAATTCCGTAATCAAAGACAAGCTACACCTGAGTGTGATAGTTTCATGCATCTGCATTTAGGCATTGATGCTCAAGGTTTATCTGCAAATTTGGCCTGTCACTATATAGTTGTCAACAACTGGGAACTAGGCATAACCGCACCTCAGAATGTTGTACTGATATCAATTCCATCAATTCTCGACCCATCACTAGCACCGCCAGGTAAACACGTAATTCATGCTTATACTCCTGGTAATGAGCCGTATGCTCTTTGGCAGGGAATGGACAGAAAAAGCCCAGAGTATGCGCAACAAAAACGTTTACGTGCAGAGGTGATGTGGCAAGCTTTAGAGCGCATCATTCCCGATATTCGCTTGCGTTGCGAAGTTACTCTTGTGGGTACACCGCTTACCCATGAGCGCTTTTTGCGGCGCGATCGCGGTTCTTATGGCCCAGCGATTAAAGCAGGAGTGGGAATGTTTCCCGGCCCTAGCACACCTTTACCAGGATTTATGTGTTGTGGCGATTCGACATTTCCTGGTATCGGTTTACCAGCAGTCGCCGCTAGTGGGATGATAGCCGCAAATACCTTAGCTTCTGTGCAGCAGCATTCAGCTATGCTTCAAGATATTGGTTGCGTTTAATTTTTTTGGTACAAACTTATCCGAGTATAGTACAATTGTATTGTATATTGTTCTCAATTCGCGTTCCTGGAAAATCCCTCAGCGCTCCACTGAGGGATTTTTATTTTGGGATGATTGCCAATACTTCTCGGTTAGTAGAAAAATTATACCAATTCAAATAATGTTTGCGACAGATAAATTCTTTGTAGGGGCACGGCGTCAGTAAGATAATTTGATATACCAAAAGATTGTGGGTGCCGTGCCCCTACTCATCTGTCGCATTCTTTTTTCAAAATGGTATTATTTGTTGAGGCAAGCTGGGGGAGAAAGCGATCGCATCTTAGCCAGAGGACTGGTTTAGATTTGAGATTGTACGACTGGCTTCCCAGCCCAACATCACTGCTTTACGCTCCAAGCCCCAATGATAACCACCTAGTTCTCCAGATTCCCGAATCACACGATGGCATGGAATAAGATAGGCGATGGGATTGTTACCCACAGCATTACCCACGGCTCTAGCAGCAGTTGGGCTACCAATCAATTCAGCAATCTTCTGATAAGTTGTCATACCTCCAAACGGCACTTGCAAAAGTGCTCTCCAAACTTGAATCTGAAAATTGGTGCCCTTGATTAACAGCGTTAATGGCTTGTGAACATTCAAGGTATTAGGATTGAAAATCAGATTGTGCAAGGGTTGAGTGGTTTGTTGGTCATGGATAATTTCCGCACTTTTCCATGAGCGCCGCAATAGTTGCTCGGCATTCTGCTCATTTGAGGTGTCTAGGAAATACAAGTTACAAATACCACGAGATGTTGTAGCGAGTAGCGATTTACCAAATGAGGTGTCATGAATGCCATAACGAATTTCCAAACCTGCTCCTCCTGTTTTGAATTCACCAGGAGACATTGCTTCTAAGTTCACAAACAGATCGTGTAATCGTCCTGGACTTGACAGCCCTACATCTAGGGTCAGGTCTAAAAGGCTTTTAGTCTCGGTAATTTTTGACTTGGCATATTCAACAGTGAGAAATTGCAAAAATCGCTTAGGGCTAATACCCGCCCATTGGCTAAATAAGCGTTGGAAATGATACTCACTCAGCCCTATCTGCTGTGCCACAGTTGCCAAATCTGGTTGGTTCAGGTGATTTTGCCGCATGAACGCGATCGCCTGAGCAATTCGGCTGTAGTCTTTGCTGTCATATACATTTACACTATTCATCGCCATCACGTAGCCTGAGTCAAGGGAGTTCTTGCACTTTTTCACTTTACAGACGGTGTAAATCAAAAACCACCCATTTCTTGCGATGTATAAAGTGAGGCGATCAATTTGTGATCGCTTGAAGGTAGGTTAAGTTGAGTGAGTCCCCTTAAATTAGCATAAACAGGGGTAAATGTGGCTAAATTTGCTGAAACATGTTGATATTAACAGGTTTACAAGTTCTAGCATTGATGCACGAATTGTAAACTTGATTCACGAGTTAGAAACTAGAGTTTGCTCAAGGAAAGCGATCGCCCACTTTGTTACTCGTATCAAATTGCCACGCCAGTAGGGTGCGTTGTCGCGCAGCGCAACGCACCACTATATGCCGACAACAGATGAGATTCCATCGGGTGCAAACGAGTTGTTATGCGGCGATCGCTTTACATTGAGCGTACAACTCTTTTGGAGCCTCATGAAAATACTTAAACAAAGCAGGACACAGCCATCCTTCTATGTTTAGCTCCGCATTGTAGTACCAATTTCCACCATATTCCTCGCGTTGCCAATCAAACTTCGCTTGATAACCTGGAAATGGACGAGCAGAAAACAGTAAATTGAATCCTGCTTCTGCATTTGGAATGTTCGCTACTAGCCGATCGATGATCTTGTCTGCGCCTGCTACAAATGGTTCTCGTACTAAACCGACTTTATCATCGTCGAACACCCACATCTCATCATATTTAATTTATATGGATGGATAACTATAATTGAGTTCATATCAATTATTCTCAACTCTAGAATTGCAACAGTGTTCTAGCTGGTTGTGCCTTGCGGTTTAAAAACTCTGGTGTCTGAACGTTATTATGCTGCTTTACGCCCGAACGCATAGAAGATAGTGATGTCGTTCCAAATACCCTGCTCAGTTTGCAATGCCTCCAATTCAGCATCAAATTCAGATCTAGCTTGTGCTAATTTTTCAGGAGAAAGTTGCAATAAAGGATTGGGAAACTGACCAGGAACTGGATACAACCCATTAGACCAAATTCCCTTCGCTTGCTCTAAACTGATATAACTGCTATCTTCCTCAGATTGAATGTCAATTGCTTTAAAACCTGCTGTCTGAAGTAAATTACGACATTTCTCAACGTTACCTGTTGGCTGATTAAACAACAGTGAAACGCCATATTTTGCGAGTACTTTTCGTGCAACTACTCCTCCAACAAAAGCACGATCCGCAAATGCATGAAAACCAAGCAAGCCTCCTGGTTTGAGAAAGTGATGCCAAAGTCGCAACGAAGCTAGTAAATCGGACATCCAAATTAGTGCTGATGAACAGAAAACACAATCAAAACTGTTGGCTGGAAAACTCAGTGCTTCTGCATCTGCTAGGTGAAATTCAACATTACTCAACTGTAATTCTTTAACTTTGCGCCTCGCTTGTTCTAGCATCCCAGTTGAAATATCTATGCCGATAACTTTTCCCTCATCTCCCACAATTTGAGCCGCCTCGATCGCAACCAGACCTGTTCCAGTTGCAATATCCAATACCTGCTGGCCACTTCTAAGTTGTGCATATTCAACAAGACGATGAGCAATTCGCGGATGCCAATCACCATTATCATAATTGGAACTTCGACGGCTATACCAATCAGCTATCTGCTGTTTGTAATCATCCAGTTCTGCTTGGTTACTCACTGCGTCAATCCTACAAGTTAGTGACAACTTGATACTAAATGCGTAAGGATTCAGGTAGAGGATTATTGACAAAGGGAACACTTGAGGGGGAGTA
>NZ_MTAW01000179.1 GCF_002154725.1 Nostoc sp. 106C
AGGGGGGAAAGAGGAAACTATAGTACCCAACGTATTAAATTTAACTGCAATTGCTCTGTTTAACTTTTCGTTACATATTTAGGAATTTTCCTGCCCACTTACTTACTTGTCGAGAAATACCTGTTAATGTCAATGCATTGCCAAAATCGGACAACGAAAGTATAGAGTTGTAGCATCATCCAATTTTGCGATCGCATCAACTACCCAAGCTTCAACAAACCTTATATATACTGGTTTATCTGTAGCGAGGCTTGCTCTACTTTTCTTAACAAAATAATTAGCAATATCTGCATATTAAATAAAGAATTGTATTAGTTTGAGAACTGACACATCTGTATGCTCATATACTTATGGTGTTCCCCATTCGCGTGCATACTGCACATTTGGAGGTTCCAAAATGGTTCATACATACGAAGTATTAGTCGATATTAAGGAATTTATTGACCTGCCGAACAATACTTTTCAACGCGGAACAACAAGGTACGAAATCGACGCTCCTTCTAAAGAAACAGCTGATGGTATGGCGTTCCAAAAGGCTAGAAGCGAGCATCCACAAGGCACTGAATACGATGTTAGGGTAACCAGGCTGCTCAGATAAAGCGAACATTAAGTATGCTTGTTCTTCAGAATTAGCATTCTTCATAGTTGTAAATTAACTAATTCATATAAAGTAAAAAGCCGCCCTCAAACAATCGAGGGCGGTTGAATTTTTATAGAGCTATATTTTATATAATTAAAACTATAGAAATTTAAATATAAAAATAATTTTCTTCAAATTGTAAATAAAAATAATATCAAAAGCATTTAGTCTCAAAAAGTTAAATTAATAAATTTTCCATTTTTATGATTTTCCCGCTGATATAGCAATCCGGTTTAATTTTTAACTTGTTTCCCTGTTGCCTCGCTCTACGAGTAATTTCACAACTAAGTAAGTAGATGCTAATATTTAAAGCTATGTTACTGAATGTAAATGTAGGGGAGCCAGTGCGTTGCGGAGGTTTCCTCCGTTGTAGCAACTGGCGTTGTGTTGTCGCGCCGCGCAACGCACCGACCCACGATCAAGGATTCAAAGTGCGTTAGCCTACGGCATAACACACCCTCCTTCAAATTTATATTTCTTAATATGTATTGAATTTTTCTCACTGACTTACTTAATTTAGGATTTTATACTAAGTAAGTAGACATAATTAAACATAAAATGCCGATTTATGGACGGCAGACAGAAACAGCTTTTTGTCTTCTGCCTTCTACTTATAGCCAACAGTTAACAGAAAATAAACAGAAAGCCTCTGGTGCATTGTCAGGGGCTTTCTGTTTTACAAGATAGTTTGTAGGTTGCTCACTGACCCCAAGGTGAGGAAATAGGCGTTGTTGAAAGCACCTTGCTTGCTGTTAACCTAAGAGCCGTTTTGCCGCAACTAGGACATTGTATTTCTAGAAACGCTGGAGTTGCTGACTCTACTTCACTTAATAGACCTTGTTTACAGTGCCAACACTCAAAAATTATGCGACTAACTGGTTTGTTACAGTCGAGTATCTTGATGTGTTGACAACTAGTTGCCTCGGTATCTAGTTTTTTGGGTTTGTACGGTTTCTTAATTTCTTTTGATTCCATTGTTTTACTTGTCTCCATCAACATCGGCGGGGCTGGGGCGTTCAATCACGACATCATCGAGACACATACAGTCTTGACCTAATGTGGGTAAATATGGCTCAGAAAAAACTACTTTGCTTTAAAAGCATAGCAGGGTAGAGTGAATCGGGGGGATCTTCATTCACGTCTGCGATAGTTATAATATTGCCCCATTGATATTGATAATTTTAATAATCTCTCTTAAAGCAGGTGCGTTCTCTTTAATTAACAAGCCACTACTTAGGAAGGATTCATGAGGAGAACGCAATGTATTACAGAGTCACGAATATACTACATAGCAGGAGCAGTATTTGATGGCTAATATTGCAAAAAAGAAGTTCAGCAAACAGTTAATTAGCTGGTTGCTCGAAGAAGACCACAAACCAAAGGAAGGCCCCTACCACAAGGCAGAACCGCACCGTAAGCATCCTTGGTGGCAGGTTATGTGTTTGACTGGTGTAGACTATTTCTCAACACTTGGTTACCAACCTGGAATTGCAGCACTAGCAGCAGGTACTCTTTCGCCTCTGGCTACCTTGATTCTGGTGCTGCTGACATTGTTTGGAGCATTGCCAATTTATCGACGTGTGGCTGGCAAAAGTCCTCATGGCGAAGGGTCGATAGCAATGCTGGAAAATTTGCTTCCCTGGTGGCAAGGCAAGCTATTTGTACTTTGCCTACTCGGTTTTGTGGCAACAGACTTTATCATCACTATTACCCTCTCAGCTGCTGATGCTACTGCCCACATCATCGAAAATCCGCTGATGCCAAGTATCTTCCACCATCAAGAGATTACGATTACGCTAGTACTGGTGGCATTACTTGGTGCAGTCTTTCTTAGAGGTTTCCGAGAAGCGATTGGCATAGCAGTACTGTTGGTTGGAGTTTACCTATTTTTAAACTTTATTGTTATTAGTTTTGGTCTGTTGCAGCTGTTCAATCATCCATCTTTGATTAGTGACTGGCAAACTACACTTTTCCAGCAGCATTCTAACCCTTTAAAAATGATCGGCATAGCCTTGTGGGTATTTCCGAAACTGGCATTGGGATTATCGGGCTTTGAAACTGGCGTGACTGTTATGCCTCTGGTACAAGGCAACAACGAAATCTCCGACCATCCCAAGGGACGCATTCGGAATACGCACAAGCTGCTGGCGACTGCGGCTGGGATTATGAGCTTCTTTCTCCTCACCAGCAGCTTAGTAACTACTCTATTAATTCCAACAGCAGAATTTCAAACCGGAGGCAAAGCAAATGGACGTGCTCTTGCCTATTTAGCACATCAATATCTAGGCAATAGCTTTGGTACTATTTACGACATCAGCACTATTACGATTTTGTGGTTTGCAGGTGCATCGGCAATGGCAGGGTTGCTCAATATCGTACCTCGCTACTTACCACGTTATGGCATGGCACCAACTTGGACAAGAGCAGCAAGACCCTTGGTTTTAGTGTTTATAACTATTGCTTTTATTGTCACTATTCTATTTAAAGCTAATGTGGAAGCTCAAGGCGGAGCTTATGCAACAGGCGTACTCGTGCTGATGACTTCAGCTGCGTTTGCTGTAACCTTATCTGTTCATCGTCAGAGAAGTAAGCGAGGACAACTTGCCTTTGGCATAATTACACTGCTGTTTTTATATACCACTGTTACCAATATAATTGAGCGACCTGAGGGGATTAGGATTGCAGGATTTTTCATCAGCGCCATCATTCTCACCTCATTAATTTCCCGGGTATGGCGTTCAACCGAGCTGCGAGTAGAACGAATTGAAATTGACGAAAAGGCGCGTCAATTAATTACCGAACAAAGTCGGGGTGAGATACGACTTATTGCCAATCGATTGAATGAGGGCGATGTGCAAGAGTATTTTCTCAAAGAAAAAGAGGTGCGTGAGGATAATCATATTCCAGCCAGCGACCCCATTCTGTTTTTAGAAGTTATGGTAGCGGATGCTTCAGAATTTGCAGATGTGATTACAGTCGAAGGAGTGCAGGTTGGTGATTACCGCATCTTGCGTGCGGAAAGTGCAGCAGTACCTAATGCTATTGCCGCTTTACTTCTGTATATTCGCGACCAAACAGGTAAGATTCCACACGTTTACTTTGGCTGGGTAGAAGGAAACCCCATACAATATTTGCTGCGTTTTATCTTGTTTGGTGAAGGCGATATTCCTGTGGTGACTCGTGAAGTACTACGTAGGGCAGAGACAGATCCTGAGCGCCGTCCAGGTATTCATGTTGGGGGTTAGGTGGTATTTCAGACTGCGGTTTATCTGTCTGCAAAACCCCTACACCCTGGCTCAACAAAAAACATTTTTGCGTAAGTTGTGAAAGTAATAGCGATCGCCTTTACGAAAATACAAACATCACTGTTACACAAACTGCTCATAGCAATTTTCGCTGCCACTTAATTGGTGATGCTAGCTGGCAATTTATGAGTTGTCATTTCAAATAATTGCTGGGCATTTTTGCCTAAAAAAGCATCAAACAGTAGATGTTTTCCGGGTTCTATTTCTACAGGATAGCGCTGGGCAATTTCATAATAGGCGTAAGTCCAGGGTATCTGAATTTCTGCACCAGTGCGATCGTCTAACACCGTTACCATTTCTGTTACTGCTTGAGTTGCTGTTTGACGCAAACCGCAAGCAATATCACCTTCTATCTCTGTTTTCATTGGTACACCTAGGTTAATTAAACCGCTGACTGTGGCATCAATGTCTGGGTATTGTATAGTGTTTTGGCGGTTGATGTAGCCTGTGAAGTGGTTAACAGCATAACCATGTAGCAATACCCAAGCACCATACTGAGTTACCTGATTGACTTCTTCCACAACAGAACGTTGGGGAGTTTGCCAAGGACGGGTGAAGATTTTTTGGAGTTGTTGGGCAATGCTTTCTACGTTCCCATCTTCTATTAGGGAATCAGTTACAGGAGAGATGAGTTCGTATTGAAGTAAAGATACTGTTGTATAGATGAGTTGGGCAATTCTTGGAGGTAATTCATCGACAATTAACTCGCTGATAAACAGCTTGGGTAAGTCGAATTCTACTTGCTGGGGATGACTATAATGACGAGCATATAAATGAGTTTCAGGAAAAATATATTCCCCAGCAGCGACGTAACCCAAAGCTGTGGCCAGTTGTTCAAGGTAGTTAATTCCCAAGTTAATCTGACCTTTTGGACTATCTAGCGACAGACGCAAAGACCTCAAGGCAATGTGGTCATTTGCAACAGTCCCACCCGCAGCAGTAATCATTTGCTGGTAGGTACGGGCATGATTTACTCTGGCACTGTATTCTTGCCATAGTAATGAATAGAGATGAAGGGCTATTTCAGGTTTCATAAGTTATTTATTATTAGTTATTTGCCGCTTGGCATTGGTTTGGAGGCTTGCCATATTTATAAGCCATAACCCATCTAATTTATATATTAAATTTCATCAAATTTTATGGAGTGTGGAAACATGCCGGCTTCATAAAACTTTTGTCTAAAAGCAGCTTCTAGTTTATTTGGTTTCATAATTCTGATCTTTAGGAATTTGATTTGCTCACTAAAACCCTGATACGGTGGGCAGTACCCACCTTACTCGGATTGCTATACTTTATAAGTCTGCAATAAGTATTCTCCATTAAAATGGATGAGATGAGTGGCATCTTCAGCAACCCAAACATCTGTGTCCCATGCAATATCAGCTAAATACTCCACCATAGCTTTACGGCTTAGAAAAGCCGTTACCATGACCAGAGGAATTTTTATTTCTGCAAATAGAGATTGAAGCTCTTTTTTCCTTTTAGGGTTAATTGGACCGTGAGAAGTTACGGCTTCAATTAAAACTAACCAGTTATTTTTTAAATGATGGATAATCACATCAGGCATTTTCCCGTGAGCATCAACAGTAACACCTAAATCTTGCAAAGCCAGTTCATTAAAATGTGCAAACTTTTCATCTGTGTCGCCAATATAAATTAGCCTACCCCCTGGCGTAAAACGTTGTGCGAACTCATTAATAATTTTCTCAATTAAAACGTTTTGTCCACCTGGTGATAAGGTTTTCACTTCTCCTTCAATTACTACAGGGATACGTGATAATTCCCGCTCCTGTGCATATCGCTGTTTTAATGTTTCAACCGAAGAAAGGTAAGTACGAATACTTTTTTCCCATTCTGAACTTCCATAAGTCCGTAATAATTCCAGCACACTTTCTTCAATCTGATATACAGTTTTCGGACTATTAATCGGACGTTCAGGTGCATCTGGATTTGTAATTATTAAAGCTGCGTCTAAGAATTGATGAACTGTTTGGCGGCGAACAGTTTCCCGAGTATTGGGTTTGTATGATTTGCCATAGTGCTGTGCCATGAATTCCATCATGGGTGTGATTCCTATTAAAGGCGATGCCGCAGCAGACCAAGGATCATTGGGCTTTAAGTCAAGTAGAGCCAGAAGAGTTAAGGCTGAACGCTCATTAAGTTGTGCCCGTGGCAGTCCAAGTTCAACTAATATTTGCAGTGCTTCATCAATGCGGGCTTTAATTATTAAAGGGTTGTTGTCAAACTGATTTGTCATCCTGAGTAGTTCTTGTACAAGTTGATCAATTTCTTGCTGTGACGGAAAATGTTCCCCAATACTTAGTCCCACATTTATTAACTGCTCTATCGTCGGATATTTTAAATTGCGTAAATCGGTTGCATTAACCTGAGTATGCCCATTAAATAAACGAAAAAATGCGTCTACAAGACTGGAGTTAAGATAAGCAGCAAGACCGCGTGCTAGGGTGATATCGAGTCCCTTTCCATCTTGATGAAAGTAATTTAGGTGATTTTCAAAACCTACCCAATCACAATTAACTCGGTCAGCATCATATACGACTGCAACGACTCGCTTTTTTTCCTCTTTGGAAGAGAATCGTTTAGTCAGAACATAATGTTCGTTCGGTACTAGTAGAGAAATAGTTTCTTCTGCATAAACTAGAGCTTGGTGTTTTTTAGTTACCTTGGGATACTCAACATATCCTGCTGACAAATTCAATGGATAAATCAAAGGAACAGTGCTTTTCTCTGGTATTAAACGCAGATATTCTTTGGCACGGAAATCTACAACACGTCCAGTTGATACGGTTAATCTTAGGTCTTTTAATGTGCAGGTAAAATTCGTCATTTGTTGAATGACCTGCTGACTCAGAGTATCTGGAATAATGTGGATGAATTGTTGCGCGTCGTGGGGATGAACTATCTCTGCATAAGCTAAGGAATTGGTCATCACAAAATCGTCATCAGCACTTGAAGATGTGGTGATGAATACACGATCAAATTTTTGTTTTTGTTTGACAGCATGAATGATAATTGTTTCTTGCAAAACTTCATCATCGTTAAAAGCTTCCTGTCTGGATTCAAAAAGATGTATTTGGTCTAAAGCCATCATCCCCAAAAACATCCTGCGGAAGTCTTTAAAATATGGGCCATTACAAAAACTACGCGGTGAGATAGCGACAAACTCTCCTCCTGGCTGAAGAAGTTGGGCTGTAGCAGCCATAAAACCTGTGTAGAGATTGCTGGTTTCTAATCCTAAAGAACGTAATAAGCCACGAACTTGAGATTGAGCGTTGATTTTTAAATATGGGGGATTGAGAATAGCGTGTGTAAATCTAGAATGGTCAGGATTATCGAATACACTGGGCTGAAGTAACCTGACTGCATCTTGAATAAAGTCTTGATTTCGGATGTGATAATTCAAGGAAATACCAGCTAGTTGACATTCCCTGGCACATAATTCCAATGTCTGGTGTAAATATTTAATTAGAAAAGGATCAATTTCATAGGCAACAATATCTAAACTAGCTGGGCGTTGTTGCTGCTGACAAAGGTTACCCACAAACGCTGCAATTAATGAGCCAACTCCTGCGCCAGCATCAAGTAAAGATATTCGAGGCAGATTAGGCTTGTTAAACATCCCAGCCATTAATTCCGCTACTGATGCGGGAGTGAAAAACTGACCCAGTGTTCCCTTGTGTTTTTGCTCCAGTTTTAAGCTGGCGGCAATTCTCAGCAAGTCTACTTCATGGAGTAAGTTTCTGGTAGAGTGTTTTACCAAGCTGTTGAATTTCAACGACTTGTGATGATTCTCTGTAAACTCTCTACTGCTTGATGGGAACATTGGGGTTGATTTTTTGGAACAGGAGCGATGCCTTCGGCAGTAAACTACGCTCTTTTAAATCTACGCGATCGCTCTATCCTTTCTACCCCAAAAATAGCTTGTAGGCTGGATTCTTGTTTTCATCCCAATAACGGTAGCCGAGTGTATCCAAAAATGCTTGCCATTCTTTCATTTCGTGAGGTGGAACCTGGATACCGACGACAATTCGCCCGTAATCTGCCCCGTTGTTGCGATAGTGGAACATACTAATATTCCAGTTGGGACTCATGGAACCGACAAACTTCATTAACGCACCGGGGCGTTCGGGAAACTCAAAGCGGTAGAGTAATTCATTGTGTGCCAGGGGAGAATGTCCGCCAACCATGTGGCGCAGATGCAGTTTTGTGAGTTCGTCGTCGGTTAAATCGATAGTTTTGAAGCCGCAGCCTTCAAAGGTTTCGCGCATCTTTGTCGCATCGGCACGGTTTTGAATTTGTACGCCGACGAAGATATGTGCTTCTTGTTCATCGGCAATGCGGTAGTTAAACTCAGTTAAGTTACGGTTGCCGATACATTCACAAAATTTACGCAGACTTCCGCGTTCTTCGGGAATCGCTACAGCAAAGATGGCTTCGCGGCGTTCGCCAAATTCTGCCCGTTCTGCCACAAAGCGCAAGCGGTCGAAGTTCATGTTAGCACCGCAGGCGACGGCAATTAAGGTTTGTCCCTCGATTTGCTCGCGTTCAGCGTAGGCTTTGGCAGCTGCGATCGCTAATGCTCCAGCTGGTTCTAAAATCGATCGCGTATCTTCAAATACGTCTTTAATGGCGGCGCAGGTAGCATCGGTATCTACTAAAATGATTTCATCTACATACTGCTGACACAAGTGAAAGGTTTCCTCTCCTACTTCCCGCACTGCTACGCCATCGGCAAATAACCCCACCTGGGATAAGCGCACCCGATGTCCAGCTTTCAGCGATTGATTCATCGCGTCAGCATCCACTGGTTCCACACCAATAATCTTGATTTCTGGACGCAACCGTTTGACATAAGCTGCAATCCCCGCAATCAATCCGCCACCACCAATGGCGACAAAAATTGCATGGATGGGTTGTTGATATTGCCGCAGAATTTCCATGCCAATGGTTCCCTGTCCGGCAATCACATCGGGGTCATCAAAAGGGTGAATAAACGTGAGTCCCTTTTCTGCCTCCAATTCACGGGCATAGGCATAGGCATCATCGTAGGTATTGCCATGCAACACCACCTGTCCCCCCCGTGCTTTAACTGCATCTACCTTTACCTGGGGTGTAGTCACGGGCATGACAATAATTGCTTGCGTTCCCAACCGACTGGCAGATAGCGCGACCCCTTGGGCATGGTTGCCAGCGGATGCCGCAATTACACCTTGCTTTAATAAATCCGGTGGTAGGTTTACCATCTTGTTATAAGCACCACGCAGCTTGAAGGAAAATACTGACTGCATATCTTCCCGCTTCAGTAATAGCTTATTGTTCAGTCTCTTAGAAAGATTTGGGGCATACTCTAAAGGTGTTTCCTGGGCAACATCATACACGCGGGCGGTCAGAATTTGAACCAGGTAGTCGCAATACATGGGCGTCAAGGGGGTAGCAGATGCCGATAAATGATAATTTTACGGCACTTGTGTACCCATTACTGCGGATATTATTAGCGTAAGTTGCAGGGAGCGCTGACAATTACTAATTCGTAATTCGTAATTAACGAGTCTTTGATACTCGTGAATGAGTCTTTTATCCTCGTGAGCGAGTCTTTGATACTCGTCGGCGAGTCTTTAATACTCGTGAATGAGTCTTTTATCCTCGTGAACGAGTCTTTGATACTCGTGAATGAGTCTTTTATCCTCGTGAGCGAGTCTTTGATACTCGTCGGCGAGTCTTTAATACTCGTGAATGAGGCTTTTATCCTCGTGAATGAGGCTTTGATACTCATTAATGAATATCCAATGTTGAATCCGGATACAAATTTGTCATTGCAAGTGAAGCGATCGCAATCATTGTAAATATTTTTGCGCCTGTGTGCGGCTCACAGTGGGAAAATCTTCGAGAAATTCATCAAGGCGATCGCTAGTTAAATTGTATCTGGGTCAATATTTAATTCTCGCAGTTTGGCTGCCAAGCGTTCTGCGCGTTGAATTTCCTGTTCTGCGACTTCTTCTGGTGTGGGCACTAATTGCCCTGAGGGTGTAAAAAAACGCAATAATCCCTCATGAATTCCCAAATATAAATTTAGCTGTTGGCTCCACAAATGTCCTTGAGGATTTTGTTCTAGGGGTTGGTACTTACCATCTACTAAATGAAAGCCTGCAAATTCTAAATTATCTGGATCGAACCAAAAATAATCAGGGGTGCGAAAGGTATCTTGGTAAATTTGTTTTTTTAAATTTTTGTCAGTACTAGCAGTTTTTGGCGAAAGAATTTCAACAATTACATTCGGATATTTCCCATCTTCTTGACAAACTACCCAACTTTTACGAGTTTTCCGTTCAGTTCCTAACACAACGAAAAAATCTGGGCCGCGAAAATCTTCAGATTTACGTTGATTTGGGCTGTAGTAAATAGTCAGATTACCAGCCATGTAAAAGTCTTTTCTGTCCCGCCACAACCATTCCAAGCATGTCAGCAGTAGGATTATCTGTCGTAGATGCAGTTCCGTTTCCAAAGGAGGCTCATCGCTATATAAATCACCTGGAGGAAAGATAACATCTTCTGGGATATCCTGACGAGTATCGAAGTCTTGAGTAATAGACATGGCAAGGGTTAGGTGAACTGACTATGTGTTTAGTGTAGTTGGGATTAGCTGTGATGGGGTTGAATTGAAGCAGTAATTTGATGATTGCGATCGCTATACTACTGGCAGTACCAATACCTTTGATCGCGATCGTGAAAAATCAATGGGTGCAACAATTATTATTTTTGTCATCATTGGATTGATTGTCGCTGGGATTCTGCTCAGTCCTATCCTTACTAAACAGCGCAGAAATCGCATGAAATATCGACCTTTCCCGCCACTTTGGCAAGCAATTATAGAGAATAATCTTCCTATCTACTTAAATCTTGCTCCTGATCAATGTCGAAGACTTCAGGGACATATTCAGGTGTTCTTGGCAGAAAAACAGTTCATCGGCTGTAAAGGATTGCAGGTAACCGAAGAAATGAAATTGATCATTGCATCTGTTAGCTGTTTGCTGCTACTCAATGAGAGAGGCGAATACTTCCCAAAACTGCGTTCAATTTTGATTTATCCCAGCACTTATTTGGTAAATCAAACCGTCGCCACCGGAGATTATGTTGTCGAAGAAAGGCGAGAAGCAAGACTGGGAGAATCATGGAGTCGCGATCAAGTGGTACTGTCTTGGGATCAGGTGCAACAAGACACTCACAACTGGAAGGATGGACATAACGTTGTACTGCATGAATTCGCCCATCAATTAGATCAAGAGGATGGTAAAGCGGAAGGTGTGCCGATTTTGCCCCGAAAATCAGATTATCCAATTTGGGCGCAGGTGATGACAGCAGAATATCAGCAACTCTGCAATGATGTAGAACAAGGTGTCAAAAGTGTTATAGATAGCTATGGCGCAACTAATCCCGCAGAGTTTTTTGCTGTAGCTACTGAAACATTTTTTGAGAAACCTCACCAGTTACTACACAAGCATCCGGCACTATATGATTTACTGCAACGCTACTATCAAGTAGATCCTGGGCAATGGGTTCAGGAATGATATATAGCAGTTTTTATTTGCATGAGGTAGAAAGTAACTGGTTTTGAGGCAGGAGGCAGGAGGCAGGAGGTAGAAGAATTTCTAATATTTAATTCTCCAGTTGTGTACCTCATTTATTTGCAACCTGCTGTATATCATTGCGAGTGCAACATAAATTTTATGAAAAAACAGTATTAGCTCTCGTTATCAACTATCAAGCTATAAGGCCAAATTAAAGCTTTGAGTAAACAACCAAATTTTGAGACTAAATTTGCTGCCCAAACAATCGGAAAGTTAGTGTATTCCTCAAATTCTCGAAGTTTATTATTGAGTTGTAGCCATTGGATAATGGCTCCCAAAAGATAAGAAGAAATAGCAATAAATAGCCAGATAGACATATCAATATTTCTCTCTGATTTTATAGTAGATATGACAATATAGGAACTCTTAGTTAATAAGTTAAACTGTTTAAGTTTGGTGTTTCTGTCTGCTCCAAGCTTTAACCTTGGCTGTTGGAAGCCTTAACCTAATCGTTGTACTCAGATTTGGTATAACCACAAATAGCACGCAAAACCTCTCACACATCACCTCCTTTAGAATTATTTAGTGGGTAAATTTCTATTTCGTCAGATAGTACTTGATTTAAAAAATATCTACAACGTCCTCCTAGATAATTTTGGAAAGGTGAGTAGATAGTAATCCTAAATTTTTTGTAAAATTCTGCCTAACTCTGTAACCTTTACGTCCTCATTAGCAGCTTGCGATCGCCAGAGCCGTGTTGATATCAAAAAATACAGATAATACACCAATTTTCTAAATCGCTTACACAAATTACTTTTTTCTGCTTCTTTGTTCCTCTAGATTCCTATTTGGAGTATCCAGTCAGAGAAAAAGTATGACGCTAATCATGTATCATTTATAAAGTATTTTCTGTAAGTATTTACCCAAAGACTTAACAGTTCTGTTCTTTATTTAAACTGTAAACGTTTCTACGTCTTTTATGCCGCGAACAACCTCATCTACATCTGGCTCAGTCAAATCAACACCACTAGCTCTGTCTGAACTACATATCCGCTTAGAGGCTCTAGATAAAGAACACCAATCCCTACTAAAACAGATTAAGCGCAAGCGAACTGAACTGAAAAACTTTGTGGAAAAAATGCGTTCTCTAGCCACAGAAATATTTCAACGAGCTACTCCCAGCCTCAACAAAATGACAGACCTCGATCGAGAAATTCATGCTCTGTTTGAGGAAATTTTTGCTACAAGAAAATTTGGTAAACAAACTGAGAAAAATATCCAAGCAGTTTACCGTAAACTCCAGTTAGCAGGAATCATCAGTCCAAAACGCGATCGCGAACTAGAAGAGCCAGAGTTAGACGAGCTATTTGAAAATTTCCAGCAAGATAATAATTTCTCCCAAGGTGCTGAACAAGATTATCAAAATTGGAGAGGACAACAAGGATTTTCATCTTCTGCTGAAATCAATAAAGATGAATCTCGAAAAATTCGTCAGACATTTCTGAAATTAGCTGAAATATTTCACCCCGATAAGGTAAAAGACAGCGAAACGCAGATGTACCATACAGAAATCATGAAGGAGATTAATAAAGCTTACCAAGAAGGTGACTTGGCAAGACTTTTGGAAATTGAAAAACAGCATGAAGTGGGAGAATATATTGATAATAATAACGAAGATGATTTAACTCGAAAATGTAAGACATTAGAACAGCAAAATCAAATTCTCAAAAATCAGTATGAGAACTTAAAAAGGGAACTGCGTCAGGCAAAAAATACTCCTGAAGGCGCGATGGTATCTGATTCGCGTAAAGCTGCTAAACAAGGTATTGACTCTATTGATATGATGTTAGAAACAATAGAAGCACAAATGACTATAGTGACTCAAATTCGCGATTTTGTGCAAGACTTTAAAGAAGAAAAAATAACTATTAAAGAATTTCTAGGTGGTCCAGCAGTTTTACATTCTTTAAACCAGGAAATGATGGAAGACCTTCTAGAGCAAATGTTGTCAGAATTAGATAGGGTAGTGAATTTCTAAAGTTTGGAGACTCTTAGCTATTTCCTAATATCTGAAACATCTAACGTCGAAGCGGCAAGGTAATAATAAACTCTGCGCCTTCACCCGGTGTAGACTGACACTCTAACTTTCCTTGGTGCTTATCTACAATGATTTGGTAACTAATAGATAATCCTAAGCCAGTACCTTGACCAACTTGTTTGGTAGTAAAAAATGGGTTAAATATATAAGGCTTAGTACTGTCGCTAATGCCAATACCATTATCAGCAATGCAAATTCTAATTTTATCTGAATTACAAATTTGGGTACGAATTAAAATTTGGAGTTTTTCAGCAGTTTTTCCCCGAATAATTGACTTTTCTAAAGCCTCAATTGCATTCATCAGTAAGTTTAAAAATACTTGATTGAGTTGTCCCGCATAACATTCAATAGCTGGGAGTTGGCTGTATTCTTTAATAACAAAAATTTCTGGACGCTCCGGTTTTGCTTGCATGAGATTTTGCAAAATCATCAACGTGCTATCGATGCCTTCATGAACATCAACGGCTTTGATTTCTGCTTCATCGAGACGCGAGAAATTCCGCAGTGACATGACAATATCTCGAATTCTTTCAGCGCCAACTTGCATAGAATTGAGAAGTTTAGGTAAGTCTTCGGTGATAAAATCGAGTTCAATTTTGGCAATTTCGGCTTGTAGTTGTGGTGTAGGACTGGGATAGTGTCGGCGATAGGTTTGTAATACAAACATTAAATCATCAATGTATTCAGTGGCTGGTGTGAGATTACCATAGATAAAGCTGATAGGATTATTGATTTCGTGAGCAATTCCTGCTACTAGTTGCCCTAAAGAAGACATTTTTTCATTTTGAATTAGTTGAGATTGAGCGGTTTGTAAATTTTTGAATGCTTCTTCTAATTGCTGTGTTTGTGCATTTAATTGCGATGTCCGCTCGGCAACTTTTTCTTCTAAAGTATGCGAATATTCTGCTAATTGAAAGTTTGCCTGTTTTAGTTCTGCTGTTGTTTTCGATAAATTAGTGTAGAGTTGAGCATTTTGTAAAGAGATGGCGGCTTGCGCTGTTAGTAGTTGCACAACTTCTAAACGATCACGCGTGAAAACTCCTGCTGTCAGTTGATTTTCTAAATACAGCAAACCTATCCACTCACCTTGATTGATAATCGGAGTACACAACACACTTCTCGGTTGATGTTGAGTAATGTAGGGATCGCTAGCAAATCGAGGTTGTGTGGCAATGTCATCAATTACCAAGGATTCTAAGGTACGCTTCACGTAGTTGATAACGGTAAGCGGTATCTCCTGACTTGCTTCTAAAGGTATGGCTGAGACATCTGTTTGAGCGAAAATTTTTCCTTGATCAAAACCAGCTATGGAGGCGATCGCTAACCGATTATTTTTGGGTAACAAAAGTACAGATTTTTTCGCTCCAGCATTCTCCAGCATGACTTGCATAAAAATTGACAGGAGTTGTTCGAGTTGAATTTCTCCAGCGATCGCTTGTGAGGCTTTTAAAAATGCCGCAAAGTCTAATTGTGCTGAGAAACTGACGTTACTGCTAGAGATAGTTGTTTGTTCATGATATTCTATGTCCAACTGCGTCACAGCTTGATTTTGCTCCAACAGTTGCGGGTAATGTGCTTCTAAACGCTTAACTTGTGCGATGGCTCCCCACTGAGTATAAGCACTAACCGCCGCAGTTAAATAAAGTTGTGCAATATTAGTTTTATTTTTTGTTAGCCAAAACTTTGCGGCTAATTCATTAGCTAGGGCCAAATTTTGCGTAAATCCATTGGCTTCGGCAGAAGCGATCGCGCGATCGTAAAGATCCATCGCCTCTAATTCTTGTTTGCTAATCCGAGCCATCTCAGCTTGAATCAACAAATATTGATGCTCAAAGTTTTCCGGGCAATTATCTGCCCAAATTTTCAGTTGGTTTTGATGATTAATTAGGCTTTGCCAATATTGGCGTTGTTTGGATGGTGAAACTTGGCAATAAAGCGCAGTTAAAATCAAAGCCTGATAAAAGGGATAGCTAGCCGAAGTTGTAAAACCTAAAATTGCTGGGAGATAGCTTTCTGCCTGAGTTATATGCTTCAAAGCCAGCTGATACTGTTCTTGAAAATAAGCCAATTGGGCTTGCAAAATTTGGGCGATCGCTATTGCCATTGGGGTGTGGCTAACATGATGGCGTTCTGAAGCATCTTGATAATTGCAGGAGCCAATTAAACCATCTATTACCTTTTGTACTTCGAGTAAAATTTCAGATAATAAAGTGTTTTGCGTTTGTTGTGCAAATGGCAGAAATTTGCCAATATCCAAGCGAATACTATTCAGATTAATTCCCTGGAAATACTGATTGCATATATTGCCAAAAATATTATAGCCAGCAAATTGTAATTCTCCAGATTCTAGTCCAGCTTGATAACCATCATTATTGATAGGAATTGCTAAATGAGTTGGCTTCATCCAATTATTTAACCAACTACCTAATAATAAATTAACCTGAGATTTCTGACCTTTATGTTGAAATTTTTCGGCTATTTCTGTAGCCACAACTCCAAAATCGTATCCTGTGGAGTAATCTCCAAAAAAAGAACCAAGCAGAAAACCATAATTAGCATAAGCTTTGGCAGATTCTGCCACATTGCCGTATTGAATCGATAAATTGACAGCCTTCACTGTAATCAAGATATATAAATCAAGCTCAGAATTAATATAAGTAGGTGGATCTAAATTTATTAGTAATTTAATTGCATAACAATAAATAGGATCTAGATTATCTGGCAACTCTAAAATAGCAGTTATTCTCTGATTTTCTAAACGGGCTTGAATTGCCGCAATTTCTGCATCAATGGCAAAGTTAAGATTATCTGTTGGTAAATGAATACCTAATAACTCTAAAGCTTGTTTACCAGCTTGAATAGCAACTGAGTAATCTGCTTGAAGTGTCCGCTGCACAATTAACAAGTTATATATTTCGGCTTTGTCTAGTGCTGATTGTGCCAGTAATAATGCTTCTTCTATAAGCGTATACGACTGTTCAAAATTGCTGTTAAGATATTCAACTTCTAAGCTTTCTTTGTAAATGGCAAAAGTTAATTCATACTGCTGTAACCAACTATCTTCAGCCAAAAATTGCATGGCGATCGCTAAATATTGTGATGCTGTAGCATAAGCTGTAGATGCTTTAGCTTTACGCCCCGCCTGTAAATTTAACCGAGCGATTTGCTCTTTTTCCTGAGGTTCGGTAAGCAATTGGCATCCCATATTTAGGTGATTGACAATCTCAAAAATATGTTCTTCCTGTTCTGCTATTGGAATATTTTGCAGCAATAATTTTCCAATTTGTAAATGAGTAATTTGTTTTTGTGCTTCGTCAATTAGAGAATAACCTGCCTGTTGGACGCGATCGTGAAGGAACTCGTATACATAATCTTGAGAGGGTAGAAAATTTACTTCAGAAACAGATGCAGACCACTGCTGAAGGTCAGCCACTAAATCAAGTTGATTATTGTCAAGAAAACCTTGCTCTTGATTATATTCTTGAGCTTGTCTTTGCTCGTTTTCTTGTTGAAAAATTTTATATGTCTGACTCGTAGGCATAATTAGTCCCTCAGCTAAAGCCGACCATAAATCACTTGCGGTTTTTTCTAGCGAGTTTTCATAGACAATTGCTAACGTTACTAAGTCAAAGGTATTACCAATACAAGCTGCTAATTTTAAAACATCTTGCGTTGTCTGTGGTAGCTTCTGCAATTGCAAAACCATAAACTCTACAACATTATCTGTAAGGTTTAAAGTTTGTACTTGCTTTAAGTCATACTGCCAACTGCCAACTTCTGGGACAAAAGTAATATGTCCTTCTGCATAAAGTGTTTTCAGCATTTGAATGCTAAAAAAGGGATTCCCCTGGGTTTTTTGGTAAATTAGTTGTGTTAGTGGTAATGCTTCTTCTAGCTTGCAATTCAAGCTATCTGCAAACAGGTGATTTAGATCTGTGGCAGTAAGAGCAGTTAAAGTAATAGTCGTTATTGCTCCTTGATATTCACAATTGCGAATTTCTTCTAATGTCAGCATTAAGGGATGAGTATCAGAAACTTCGTTATTTCGGTATGCTCCAATTAATAACAAATGACTAATCTGCTTTTCAGTCATCAGCATCTGGAGTAACTTGAGTGATGCCATATCAGCCCACTGCAAATCATCCAGAAATATCACTAATGGATGTTCTGGGATTGTAAATACTTGAATAAATTTGCGAAATAAGCGATTAAATCGTTTCTGTGCTGTATTCCCAAAAAGTTCTATTACTGCTGGTTGTGAACCAATAATTTTCTTAAGTTCAGGAATCACATCAATAATTACTTGAGCATTATCCCCTAACGCAGCCAAAATTTTATTTTTCCAATCATTAATTTGTGCATCGTTTTGGGTGAGAATTTGTGCCATTAAATCCTGTAATGCCTGTACAAACGCAAAGAAAGGAATATTGCGTTGAAACTGGTCAAACTTACCTGCAATAAAATAGCCTCTATGCCGAACAATGGGCTTTTGCACTTCATTAATTACAGCAGTTTTACCAATACCAGAAAAACCTTCTATGAGAATCAATTCGCTTTGAGGTGATATATCGGAGGTTTGATTTATCTGTTCTTGATTGCCAGCAACTCGGTCAAATACTGCTAGTAACGTCTCTACCTCATTTTGGCGGCCATAGAGTTTTTCTGGAATTAAAAAGCGATCGCTAATGTCTTTTTGCGCGAGTTGGAAGGGTACAATCTCTCTTTTTTCTTGCCACTGACAAAAACACTGCTCTAAGTCATACTTTAAACCGACAGCACTCTGATAGCGGTCTTCAGCATTTTTCGCCATCAGTTTCAGCACAATATCTGAAATCACTTGCGGAATTTCTTCTTCTCTCCTGCCTCCTAACGGTGGTGGTTGTTTGGCAATATGACAGTAAACTAACTCCATTGGATCGGATGATTCAAAGGGTAACTGTCCAGTCAATAACTCGTAAAAAGTCACACCTAGAGAATAAAAATCTGTGCGATAATCAATCCCCCGATTCATTCTTCCAGTTTGTTCTGGAGAAATATAAGCTAGAGTTCCTTCTAAAATATTAGGGTTTTGAAGTTGTTGGGTTTCTCGCGGTAATAAAGAAGCGATAGAAAAATCAATTAGTTTAACTTGCTTAGTTTGGGGATGAATTAAAATATTGGCAGGTTTAACATCTTTATAAAGAATGCGTTGTCGGTGGAGTTCACCAATAGTTGTCGTAATTGCAATGGCTATAGGGAAAAATTCTTCTAGGGTAAATTTACCTGACGTAGTATATTGATTGAGGTAACTAGGCAAAGAGATACCACCATAATCTTCCATTACTAAAACATAGCCATTTCCATATTCTTCAAGGCTATATGGTTTGACGATACCGCCGATATCAAGATTTGCAGTAATAGTGTACTGGTTACGAAACTGAATAAATTCGCTGAAATTGGGGGATTCATTCCGCATCATTTTGAGAATCACAGAGTGTAAATCTTGTTCTCTAATTCCCCGGTAGACAAGCGTTCTCGCACCAGCGTAGATTTGTTCATCAATCCGGTACCCAGGAATTTTTAATAATGCAGTCAGCATATCTATGGAACTACTGTTAATAATGTTTTAGCTCAACCACATCTATTTTGATAACCATAGTTTTAAAAGTAGTGGGAGCGGCTTGCTCCCTGCTCTTAGTAGCAGGCTTTCCGTCCCGCACTACTCCAGGTTTCAAAATGGACGAGGTTTATTAAATAGTGTTCCCATGAAGCTATGCTGTATAACAGTGAATGATTCGCCAAGAGTAATTAGATACTTATCTAGTTAGCGACTCTAGCTATTTATTAAGAGCAATTAGTGATTATTACAATCAATTTAATTTTATGGAAGTAAAAAATCTCAACAAATTTGCAGTTAAAAATACTAAAATATTAACCGAATAAAAATTTATAATTCAAAATACTTTACACAAAAAGTATAGAGCTTTAATTTTGCAGCATCAAATTATACAGCAGCGATCGCACAAACTTGTAAACCAACAGGTGTATGGATAATTACAGATTCTACGCCAAAGACTTGGGCGATGGTATGGGGAGTGAGAACTGCTTCTGGTGTACCAACATCCCACAAATTACCATGTTTTAATAAAGCAATGCGGGAACTATAGCGTGCAGCTAAATTCAATTCATGTAACACCGTAACAATAGTTAATTGTTGTTGCTGATTGAGGTCTTTGAGCAACTCTAATAGTTGTAGTTGATAGTTAATATCTAAATAAGTCGTTGGCTCATCTAACAATAAAACTTGCGGTTCTTGCGCCAATGCTAAAGCTAAAAAAGCACGTTGCCTCTCACCACCAGAGAGTTGTTCAACTAGGCGATCGCTCAATTTTTCTAGTTGCGTTTTGGCAATTGCTGCTTCTACTTGTTGCCTATCTTTCGCTGTTAATTCCCATTGCCACCAAGGTTGATGAGGTGTACGTCCTAAACTAACTAATTGTCGTACAGTTAAACCCACAGGAACAGTTTGTTGTTGGGGTAACAATGCCAATTTCTGAGCAACTAAATTCGGTGGTTGCGAGTGAATTGCTTTACCATCAAGTAGCACTGTTCCCTGTTGGGGTGAGAGAATGCGACTCAGCAATTTCAATAATGTAGACTTACCAGAACCATTGGCACCAACTAAACTTAACCATTCTCCGGTTTGCAGAGTGAGGTTAATGTTTTGAATAATTGGCGCTGTGGTGTAACCACCAGTCAGGTTTTGTAATTCGAGTGGCATTTGAAGAATGTATAGCAGGGCACAAGCAATAGCTTTGAAAGGCTTTTGCTACCTGTATTGTATGTAATGCAGGTTTACTAATCTATCTGGCGATCGCTATACTATTTAAAAATTTACTGTTGAACTGGAATTTTGATCGCAAATTCCGTTCCTTTTCCCGGTGTAGATTGGCATTCGATACTACCACCATGCTTTTCTACGACAATTTGGTAGCTTATAGATAAACCCAATCCAGTTCCTTTACCTATAGCTTTAGTCGTAAAGAAAGGATTAAATAGCTTTGCTTTTACTTCTTCACACATTCCTGGGCCATTATCAGCGATGTAAATGGCAACCCAATCATCTTCAATCATCATCGTCCGAATTTTAATCAGACTGGGATTTTGTTTAATATCTTCCAATGAACGCTGTTGATTATATTCATCTAGGGCATCAATAGCATTAGCAATAATATTCATAAATACTTGATTAATTTGTCCAACATAGCATTCAACTAGCTGAAACAAATTGTAATCTTTAACTACTTCGATTTCAGGATGCTCAGGTTGTGCTTTTAGGCGATGATTCAAAATTGTCAGTGTACCATCAATACATTCATGGATATCAATCTCTGCCAAACGAACTTCATCTACATGAGAGAAAATCTGCATAGACTTGACTATTTCACGTATGCGCCGTGCGCCAAAATTCATCGATTTGAGTAGATTTAACAAGTCATTATCAATAAATTCTATGTCAGTCAATTCTAGTTCTGCTTGAATGCGAGGGGTAGGAGTTGGATATTCCTCTTGATACAGATGCAGAAGATGTAGCATTTCTTGCGTATATTCATTGGCATGGATGAGATTACCATAAATAAAATCCACTGGGTTATTAATCTCATGAGAAATTCCAGCAAACATCTGCCCTAAGCTTGACAGTTTTTCACCTTGAACTAGCTTGATTTGTAGCTGTTTTAGATCATCATAAGCTTGATTTGCTTCGGCAAATTTTTGCTCTAACAAAGTATTTTTATGTTCTAATTCTTGTCCCAAGGTATGCAGCTTTAAATGCAATTTCACCCGTGACAAGACTTCTTGTTGCTGAAATGGTTTAGTGATATAGTCCACAGCCCCAACTTGAAAACCTGCAACTTTATTGGTGGTGTCAGAAAGTGCTGTCATAAAAATAACAGGAACATCTTGAGTTTGTGGATTTGCCTTTAATTGCCGACAGGTCTCAAATCCATCAATCTCTGGCATCATTACATCCAATAATATTAAATTGGGTAAGGCATATTTGACTCTTTCTAGAGCTACCTTCCCGGATTTTGCTACCCATACTTCAAGACCAGCTTGATCCAAGGTATCAGATAAGACACCTAAATTAGCAGGATTATCATCAACAATTAGAACTGTCGTAGTTTGTGCAGTTGCAAAATTCATAACGCTTACTTGTGAAATTGAAGTAGTGCCAGAATTTCTTGATCTTGAAATCCTTTTGCTAGTTGGTGCAAATGTTGTGCGAAGGGAATATATTTGTGATCCATTTGTGTAATTAATGTAGCTTGTTTTATAATTCCCTTAAAATTGCCTTTCATTACCAACTCATACAAAATTTCTATTTCTGATTGCGGTGGTAAGACAAATTCAGCATTTTTCAGATTTAGCTGATTTTCAGGTTTTTTCTGTTCATAAATCCAATCTAAATTGAGATAATGCCGCATTTTTTGAAATAGTACACTCGCTTGTATAGGTTTAGCCATAAAATCATTGCCGCCTGCTTCTATGCTGCGGTGTTGATCGCTTTCAAATACGCTCGCTGAAGAAACAATAATAATAATGTTTTTATATGTTTCGGACTCACGAATGCGCTTGATCAACTCGAAACCATCAA
This sequence comes from Nostoc sp. 106C, assembly GCF_002154725.1. GTDB lineage: Bacteria > Cyanobacteriota > Cyanobacteriia > Cyanobacteriales > Nostocaceae > Aulosira. The sequence continues at coordinate 22,265 of NZ_MTAW01000179.1, forward strand.
GCTCTGGCATGAGCAAGTCAGTAATTACGAGATCTGGTTGAAATTCCAAAATTTTCTGCCAACCCTCTTCGCCATCGGTGGCTTCAGTGACATCAAAACCAATGGGACTGAGCAAATTGTTAACTACTGAGCGATTTTCCCATTTATCATCAACAACCAAAATCTTCGGTTTACGGTCTTTAATACCAATAATTTGACCATAATCATCAGCTTGAGAGGTTTTCACCCATTCATCAGCTTCCGGTAAGTGAACCTCAAACCAGAAAATACTGCCAACACCTAGATCACTCTGAACTTGAATGGTACTGCCCATCAATTCCACAATTCTTTGGCTGATTGCCAATCCCAATCCTGTACCCTCGATCTGTCGCCGGCGATCGCCTGCTTGCTCGAAGGGTTGAAAAATCGCTTGCAGTTTTTCTGGGGCGATGCCAACACCTGAATCACGAACTTCAAAGCGAATTTTGCCTTCAGAAGCATAGCTGATGGTAAAGGTGACAGTGCCAGCATCGGTAAACTTAATGGCGTTGCTGAGTAGGTTGATTAATACTTGTCGGAGTCGTTTTTCATCGGCACGGATCGCAACGGGTAATTCTAAAGCCAATTGATGGCAGAATTGAATACCTTTAAGTTCTGCACGAATACGACACATCTCAGCTACACCTTGGAGAAATGCGGGGAAGTGGAAGTCGCTAGTCATAAGTTCCACTTTCTGAGCTTCGATTTTCGACAAATCTAAGATGTCATTAATTAAGGTGAGCAAATGGGAACCGCACTGGTAAATGACATCAATTCGCGATCGCTCGTCTTCATTCAGGTGTTTAGAACGCTGGAGAATTTGCGCATAACCGAGAATACCATTTAGGGGAGTGCGTAACTCGTGGCTCATGTTGGCAAGAAATTCACTTTTGGCATGACTGGCGGCTTCCGCTGCTTCTTTGGCTTGAGCGAGGGCAAGTTCAAATAGCTTGCGTTCAGTAATATCAGTGTTAGCACCTACCCACTCTCGAATACTATTATCTGCATTCAAAATTGGTACACCACGCACATTCAAGTAACGATACTCACCGTCATAACGCCGAATCCGTGTCTCCGCCTCATAAGCAGTGCGGTTGGTAAGTGCTGCTGACCATGCCTCATTAGTCTGAGCCTGATCTCCTGGATGTATCATATTTAGCCATCCCCAACCCCAAATTTCTTCAACGGTTTGTCCTGTGAAAGCTCGCCATTGTGGTTGGTCGGTAACAAATGCACCTTCAGCATCAGTGCTCCAAACAATTTGAGATGTCGCTTCAATTAGGGAACGGAATCGTTCTTCACTCTGTTGTAGTGCTCGTTCAGTTTCTTTGCGATCGCTAATATTCCGTGTGATGGCGATGATACCCAAGATGTTGCCATGAACATCTTGCCAAGGAGCCTTGGTAGTAAGAAAAGTACCGCCGATTTCACCATTAGAAACATCTTCCTCATAAGTTTGAGTCATGCCTGTGGCAAGAACCTGGCGGTCTTTTGCCATGATTTCACGGGCAACATCTAATGGGAGTATTTCCGTATCATCTTTGCCAATAATCTCTTCAATTGGTTTACCCATGAAGTTGGCTAAATTCGAGTTAAGAGCGACATGACGCCCTTGACAGTCTTTGACGACAATAAAATCTGGTGTACTTTCTAAAATTGAACGTAAAAGTGCGTTATTTTCCCGTAGGGCAACTTCAGCTTGTTTGCGATCGTGGATGTCATTGCAAATGCCTACCCATTCGCGGATACTACCATCTAGTTCAAAAAGCGGGATACTCCGCATCTGCATATGACGGTATTCGCCATCATGTCGTCGCAGGCGATATTCTACTTCATATGCACTACGTGTTTTAATCGCTGTTTCCCAAGCCTCGCCAGCTGCTAGGCGATCGTCTGAATGAATTACCTCTAGCCATCCCCAGCCCAAAAATTCCTCTAATGTTTGCCCAGTAAAGTCCCGCCAACTGAGATTATCATTAACGACGTTGCCATCAGAAGGCACGACCCAAACGACCTGAGAGATTGCAGTAACGAGAGACCGATAGCGCTCTTCATTGTGGCGCATAGCGATTTCTGCTTGTTTGCGCTGGGTAATGTTTTCGCTAAACATCATAATGCCGCCGATTTCACCGCTTGCCACATACCAAGGGCGAATTGACCAACGTACCCACTCTACTGAACCATCTGCCCGCGGGTAGGGATCTTCATCACATTGTTCAATTGCTCCTGCTAAACAGCGTTGGTGAATCTGCTTCCACTCTTGGGGGATATCAGGAAATATTTCATAGTGAGAGTGCCCGATAATATCTTTGGGCAGATTATATTCTTCCAGCCATTTGTGACTCAGAGCAAAATAGCGCATTTCTTGGTCTAATATGGCGATCGCAACGGGAGCATATTCAATTGACTGCTGCAAGTATACTTCGCTCTGATAAGAGTTGATTTCTGCCTGTTTGCGATTTGGATTAATATTCCCTTTTTGCTGGGCAGTGTCCTGGCAGTTTTCCGATGGTGAAATATCGCTCATCTTAAATGTTGGATCTTGCTGGAATTTAGTATTTTTACTCAGGAGTCAGATTCGCAATCTAAAGATTGGTTAAGTATAACCAGCAGTGTTTGCTCTCCTGTAAATACAGAATTCCCTCTCACAGCCAACAAATAACAAGGATTAAGCAAATTTAAAGTAAAAGGGTATTACCAATTCAAGTGCCAGAAAGTTGAGGATCTAATGTTGATGCGATGTCTTCTCTACGAGACGCTGCGCGAACGACAAGCCGCTCCGCGTCTACGCCCCGTGATTAATTACAATTGCAGGTCGATGTAATCGTATTGCAGGTCGATGTAATCGTATTGCAGGTCGATGTAATTGAATTGCAGGTCGATGTAATCGTATTGCAGGTCGATGTAATTGAATTGCAGGTCGATGTAATCGTATTGTCAACTTCAAAATTATCGAGAATCACCTGCAAAAAACATTGTGCCCTACTGATTCAAACCAGCAGAACGGCGATAAAGTAACCAGATAAATAACGGTGAACCCAGCAAGGCGGTGACGGAACCTACAGGTAATTCTATGGCTCCTAATCTAGAGAGTAAATCGGCAAAGATGAGTAACCATGCACCTGCTAGTGCTGAAAGCGGTAAAACAAAGCGATGATCTGTACCGACAATTAAGCGGACACCGTGGGGAACTACAAGACCGACGAACCCAATCAAGCCGCTGATGCTAACTGCACCTGCGGCGAGTAAAGTAGCAACACCACCAATTAAAAGACGCGATCGCGTTAATGATACTCCCAAACCCAAAGCTAAATCATCTCCCAAGGCCAGCACGTTGAGCGATCGCGCCAGCAAACATCCGCCCAGCAATGCCACAATAATGTAAGGGCCAGTAGTGGTAATTTCTTTCCAACCCCGTCCATTTAGGCTACCAACCAGCCAGTTAAGTGCAATTTGAATTTGACCGTCTTCGGCTAACAGCAGTAATGTACTTTGTACTGCACCAAATAAAGAACTCACAGCCACTCCGCCTAAAATTAAGCGCTCAACTGCAATTCCTGACCCCGCACGGCCCAGGAAAATAACTATAGCCGAAGTCAAAATTGCTCCCACCCACGCCGCCAGAGGAATAGCAGCCGGGAAGATTTGCAACACCACCATAAATATGACAATTAGCCCTGCACCTGCGGAAATACCCAAAATAAAGGGATCGGCAAGACTATTACGCAACATTCCTTGCAGCAGCGTGCCTGACATTCCCAAAGCTGCACCAACAATCAGTGCGGCAATAATCCGCGGAAGCCGCAAATCCCAGAGAATTGTCTGCTTCACCGGATCGCCTTGGTGAAGAATTGCTTGCCATAATTCACTTCCACTCAAAGGTACTGCGCCTTGAGAGAGGGAAAGCCCTAAAGTCACTAGCAGTGCTGTAACTAAGAGTAAAATCGCCCAGAGTAGACGGTGTTTGGTAAAGATTGTCTGCAATGATTTATTCATCTCAACGATTAAGGATGAGTCTAGCGCCATTGGTGTCAACTGAAGTTTAAACGCCTATCCGAGATACATTTGATTCCAAATTTTTACTACCAAACAAAACATGGGTGGAGCGATCGGCAGTTATTGTAGCTAATTTGGGGCAATTATCTGATAGCGTTTCTATGACCTTGGGAATGCAGACATCACCTTTTTGATAGACAGCAGTATCGAGTATTTTCAATTATGTTTCTTTCTATAGAGTGAGTGACAAAAGCAGGTTAAGTGTGAACTGCACCATCAGGCATAATGGCTCCACTTAAATTAGCTCCAATGAGTTTAACCAGAAGGCGCTCGCCAGAGCGAATCCGCGCACCTGTTAAATCAGCTCCCCGCAAGTCAGCGCCACTGAGGTCTGCTCCAATTAAATTAGCAGAGCGCAAATTTGCCTCTCGGAGATCGGCTAAAAGTAGGTTAGCCCGAAATAAATTTGCTTCCGATAAATTTGCACCTCTCAAATTAACTTTGTGCATAAAAGTATCGCTGAGATTTGCACCACTCAAGTTCGCAAAACTCAAGTTTCTTCCGGATAAATCTTTGTTACTCAAATTAGCTCGACTAAAGTCTTGACCACTCAAATCGGAATTTTTCTGTGTTGGTTGATGGTTTGTTTGCGGTGGCTTTTTTGGTTGAGGTGGTGGTGGTGGAGAGTCAGGCGGTGAGTAAGGTTGTGAGTAACGCGGTGAGTAAGTTGCAGGTTGATGCTTAACTTCAGGTTGATGCTTAACTTTTAGAGAACGCAATTTATCACGTGCTTCATTAATTGCTTTAATTTTGTCTTGTGCCTTTTGTTGTAAACGGAGATTGTCTTGCGGAATGCGATCGGGGTGCCACACAAAAACCAAATCTTTATAAGCCTGGTTCACTTCCTCAAGTGTTGCACCAGGCTCTAATTCCAAGGCTCTATAATACCGTTCCAACTCGCTCATAAGATGTTTTAGTGGACAATCAAGTTAATTATGAGTGATGCATCCCTCTATTGGCTTAATTCTTTATTAAATCTCTATTTACTTGTACTATTTAATAACACATATACTTTGAGTTTTTGAGTGCCAATAGAAGTAGTTTTAGCAACCTGACTAGCTCAATATATTAATTGAGCCACAGTAGCCTTCGTTGCAAAAAAAGTTATATTAATATGCTAACTGATACAGTACGGCAATTTTATCAGGTGTATTAGCTATTGTAAAAGCTACTTGTATAGTGTTTTTGTCGTATTTATCTACTCCTTTAACATTATCTAAAAATGATCGCAAATAGTTTTGTTGTTCAATTTGACGATTAGTGGTTGGTGAAACTCCTATGATTGTAAATAATCAAGCCAGATACGATCTTTGCTGACTGCTGATTCTGAGCGTAAGCGCAGAATAGGCAAATTCGACCCTTTCGCCAAACCTGAAACGAGAGACGGGGTATTTCTGTTGCAACTGCTTGTATAGTGAAGTCTTACAGCAGAACACTTTCACACAGTTATTATACAAGCCAATAGTGACGAACTCAGTCCATCAATAACCTTTCTGTTGGCAAACCACTCTTAGCAGCTGGCATAATTGGGCTGTTCTGGGATTTTTCCTTTAGTTAATAGTTATGATTAATTTTTTTCTATCTTCTATCTCTCCATCTATCCATTTCTCCATCGATTTATAGCTCTTAAATATGCTGCAACTGGAATTTGATAAACCTCAATAAAAATCCAAACAATAATTGCTAAATGTAACAGAAAAGTTAATATAGTCCAGATATATGGTATCCAAGTAATAAATTGATGTGGAGATGGAGGAAAATTGTAAGCCACAATGCCAATCAAAGTTGTGGGCAAGAGTATAAAAGCAATTGCTGCTAACCCATAGCCCCAACCTAATTCCACCCCTTCTAACTGGGCTTCTGTCCAGCTAAAACCATTCCAAGACCAAATTAGCGGCGGTTGGCGGGAAGGCATCTTGATTTGCTGTTGTTCTAGGTTGACAGTAAAAATCTCTTGGCAGAAGTCACAAGCCATAGCTTCCATTAATGGCATCCGAGTAATCTTACCTACACGGCAGACTGGGCAAGGGTAAGCTCCTTGAGAGTCGAAAGATGTGGCTAAAATTTTAGAACGAGGCATCATAAAACCTAGTGGCACTAATAATGTGATTGGGCTGCCGCGGAATTTGACAGGAATGATGAATTGCTAGATTGTTTAGAGTTCATCAATATCCTGTTACCCATGACCCAAAAATAGTTGTAAGTTTATATAATTTCTACGGTTATAAGTCAGGAAAACGTCTTGACAGGCGCAATAGTACTGAGTTTAACCCTTTTTCAAGAGTTGTGGAGCTATTGACTCCTCCAACTGGGTCTGTTATCGTGACTTATATATAAGGATTACATCAAAATTATCTAGTTGCGTACACTAAAAATGTTCAACAGCAAATCTTACTTTTATTTTTGGTTTAAGGCGGTTCACCGGCGGTGAATTAGTTTCCTAATGGAAACCGCCAGGTGAACCGCAGAGCAAACTCTGCGGTTTTTGTTTTTTTGGAGCATTTCATCGTCATGATCTATTTCGGTAGTTGGTTTTATGGTTTTTACTTTTGGCCCAGAGCAAGTTCCAGGTAAATAGCGTCATGTCGATGATTTAGAACGCGCCCGGAACTCTCAAGCTGAGTTTCCGGGCTTTTTTGTTATCAACCTCACTCTCATAACCTCATACAAGGAGAATCTCACAATGATTAATGCTCAACTCGCTGCTCAATCTCATCCTAGCCACCAAACAATTGTCAAACTCTCAGAAACAGTCAGCTTCGGAGGAGAAGAAATAGTAATTATCGGTGGTCCCTGCACAGTTGAAAGCTTAGGGCAAATGCAGACAGTCGCGCAAAAGTTAGCTGCTGCACCTGTACAGGCTTTACGTGGCGGCGTCTACAAACCTCGCACATCTCCTTACGCTTTCCAAGGAATGGGAGAAGAAGGACTGGAAATTTTGGCAGCGGTGCGATCGCGTTACAATATCCCAGTTGTGACTGAAGTTATGTCAATTGCCCAAATTGAAATAGTTGCTGCCCATGCTGATATGCTGCAAATTGGTAGCCGTAATATGCAAAACTTCGATTTGCTCAAAGCTTTGGGACAAGCTGGGAAGCCGATACTACTCAAGCGAGGACTGGCGGCGACAATTGAAGAATTCGTCATGGCAGCTGAATATATTTTGAGCCACGGCAATCCTCATGTGGTACTCTGCGAAAGAGGTATTCGTAGCTTTGATAATTACACTCGCAATGTGTTGGACTTAGGAGCAGTAGCTGCTCTCAAACAAATCACTCATCTACCTGTGATTGTAGATCCATCCCATGCTGTGGGTAAAAGAGAATTAGTAGCACCTATGGCTAAAGCTGCTGTTGCTTGTGGGGCAGATGGATTAATTATCGAGTGTCACCCAGAACCAGAAAAATCTGTTTCCGATGCACGTCAAGCACTATCTTTAGAAGATATGGTGAATCTAGTTAATAGTTTAAAGCCTGTAGCCGCAGCAGTTGGGCGGAATATCTCAGAATCAATCGGGGTGGGTTTAAAACCTGCCCCGATTTTTTGTGCTGCTTAAATTTTGCTGCCAAGCGATGTCTGAAAATATTAATCTTAGAGACATAGGATGCTATGTCTCTAAATTGCGTCTAGATTTACTGAGTATAAAGACTTGAAGAACCGCTTTTCTGCATCTTGGGATCATCATCTGTTGCACCTTTTTGAAGAATTAGTATTCTTGTAAACTGATGACTTTCAATCCTGCACAATTTCCAATATGGCAATTGGATGATTGCGATCGCAGTTTGTATTACCAAGTAGGTATGCTAACAAATTTCTACAGTCTGAAGAGCATAATGCGTTAGTTAGCCTGCCTGTTCAAAAATTCTGCCATTAGTATTTAATCATAAAGCACAGTTCGGTTGCCTATTCCTAGTCTAGCGCCAAGATATAGCACTAAGGATGAGTTTTGCTGCCTTGCATAGCTACTCAAAGATTGAAAACGTAGCGACAAAATCCGAAGTGGCACTAAATATTTTTACTTACAAAGAGTTATAGAGATTTCATCACTCTAAAGATAGGTAATTGATTTAAAATTGGTTGGAGCAACTATTCTTTATCTTAGCTTCACAGATAATTGTGATTTTTTAATCAGCCTTTGTATAATCTAGAATCTCATGATGAATGCTTTAAATACTTAAAGTATTGAAGGGTGTATTTTGTTTACTGTGCTATAACAGAATGAACATCAGTCATGCTTTTGATAGATTTTTGTGCTGGAATTACCTGCTTAATAGCCATTTTTTATACCTTTAAATATAAAACACTGACTTAATATTCTCTTAATAAAACCAGATATGATACTTAAAAAGCTTAGTATTTAAGAGTATTAGTAAGACTTTATACGAACTTTATGGACTAATGTATTTTTTTTACAAACACTTTATGTAAGTCTAGAGTAAACACTTAGATAATGAAAATATCTGCGACAATGAGATTAACATGTCCTTGTTATTGCTACTAACAGCAAATATAAATAAGGAAGTGAATGTTTACTAACTCCTGAAGAGCTAATGTTTGCAACTCATTAGGAAAGTTTGCAGATAGCAAAAATCTAGTAATTCTGGATGGAGAAAATTATGAATTTCAAATCAATAGGCTTGGGAATAGCTTTGACTTGTGGCACATTGTCCTTAGGTAGCACTGTCGGTGTATCACAAGCTCAAGCAGCTACAGTAGGAAGTGCAAATTTTGCGGGACTGCTGAGTTTTCAGAATCAATCCCAGGTTAATCCACTCACTGAAACACTCAAATTCAGTAATCCAGGAACTGTTTTGAGTGCTGATGGTATATTTGCTGGTTCAACCAATGTTACCATCGGCACTGGCAACCCCTATAGCCTGCTATTGAATAAAATTTCTAACGTCAATGCTACATCAGCTCTATACACAGCAAATTTAGCTTCCATAACTGACCCATTCCTTACTTTTAGTAATGGGATAAAGTTTCAGGTAACTAGCATATCCAACTTTCTGAGAACGACCGAATCAAACACTACCAGTATTGATGGCTTTTCGATCGCTGGAAAATTCTACAATGGTGTAAATGCCGTAGCTGATGGAGCTATCACTGGACAACAGAAAAAAGGCGCTATTGGCAGTTACTCATACAGCATAGTTGCTACAGATGTTCCTGAACCTTTAACTATCTTAGGTTCAGCAACGGCTTTAGGATTTGGCGCTGCCTTGAAGAAGAAATACGCCAAAAAGCAGAGTAAAGAAAAGGCAATGGCTTAATCACCTTTTCAAGAACTGTCATTGATAATGCTGAAACGCTGGTTGAATAGCTAGATTTTTAATTGTTGCATCTAACCATTTATTTATCTACCCAAACAAATAGTACCCTTAGTCTCTCAACAGAGCTTAAGAGTAGTGATTGAGTTCCCTATTTGGTATTAGTACGAAATTTCCCAGATTATTATATTGTTATCAGGTTTATTCAGGTGTTACCAGCAAATGATTCAATTCTTCACAAATATGAAATGTTGTACTAAACCATCATTACAATAAATTCTGAAGTACAAGGTGCATTTTCTTAAAGCTTATTCACCCAGCGAAAAAATTAGCTAAAGTCAGAAGTAATTAGAAAATTTGAAGTTTGAATTACGTTAATTAATTAGACCCATCAGAAAATTAACTCAGTAAAAAAATAGAAGATAAAATTTTATTTTTATATGTCTTAATGTCTTAGCCATATACCTTTAGCGGATTATACAGCATAATAAATCATGCTGAGGCTCAAAATTTGAAAATTCTATTTTAGTTATCTAAATCATTATCAACTATGAAAAAATCTAATAGCTAAGTTGATTGAAGGCATGTAAGCAATCTTTAAAATCCTTGTAAAAACTGGGTTATAAATGTTTTAACCTATGTATTAAACATCTAGAATGATTGCCCTTATCGATGAGGCTTGCTAGCTAACGAAGCACTACCAAGAAAACTGGACAAACCTACTAGCATCCAGCCTAGACAGACATGCTTTCGTGTCTGCCAATCCTCTTGCTTGCTGATGATTACTAATTTAGTATTAGTATCAATGATTTCTAGCCCCCAACATCCCAACGCACTTATCCCGAAAAAGCTAGCAATCAACACAGAAGAAATTGTGATTGTTTCTAAAATGTGATCGCCCAGAGTTTGTTGTATGCTAAAACGCTTGACAGCCCGGCGATTCTGAATCATAGCCAACTCAATTTTGTCTATAGGCTTTATATAGTTTTGTTGAGATGGATGATCAGCAATTTGTTTATTATTAACCATTTTTTTCCACCTTTGTATTGTTTCTGAGGTGTGAATGTAGACAGGTAATCAGACAGCTTATTTGATTTAGAATGGCTTTTATATCTTGGCTTCTGTGAACTAGAATCTGTTGAAAACAGTACAAAAAAATACCTCTTTATTGTAAAAAAATCTTGTTATTTAAGTAAGCTTTTCATTAAGCTGTGATAGCAACTTTAGGACAAATACTGCCATATTGCATTTCATTACGGCTTTCAGACTTACCTAAAACTTTTGTAACCTCTCAGCATAGCTGGCAGTACATTCTCCAGTAAATAATTATAAGTTGTTGTGCACCACTGCTATTCTTTTTTATAAGAGAAAATAGGTAGTGCAAAACTCCCCCTAAATCTTTGGTTCATTGTTTGCAAAGACTCAGCTAGTACCTCGCCTCAAAGGCTTGATTTGTTCTTGCCATTGATTCATTTATTACTTTGTTTCATATTTATTTTGTAAAAGCAGTATTTGGTCACTACCTCGCATTCTTATAGCAGATGAACAGGCACACATGAGTCATACCGAGGCCGTAGATTTTGGTCATGCTGCTATGATGCTCAGACTATTACACTCAATAATGGCGATCGCAGTGCACAATAAAGACAAATAAGAGCGATTTTTAGCGCCACCATGAGCTACTGCCTTAATCCCCGTTGCCCAAAACCGGAAAATTCTGATGTTGTCAAGTTTTGCCTGACTTGTGGATCTAAGTTACTCCTTAAAGAACGTTATCGCGCTATTCAACCTATAGGGCAAGGTGGTTTTGGTAGAACTTTTTTGGCGGTAGATGAGGATAAACCCTCGAAACCGCGCTGCGTGATTAAGCAATTTTACCCCCAAGCCCAAGGCACTAATACTGTGCAAAAAGCTGTGGAGTTATTTACCCAAGAAGCCGTGCAGTTGGATGAATTAGGCAAACATCCCCAAATTCCAGAACTGCTGGCATATTTTACTCAAGATGACAGACAGTATCTTGTACAAGAATTTATTGATGGAAAAAACTTAGCGCAGGAATTAGTAGAGCAAGGCGCTTTCAATGAAGTGCAGATACGGCAGTTGCTCAATGATTTATTGACAGTACTGAAATTTTGTCATGCCAGACAAGTAATTCACCGCGATATTAAACCCGAAAATATTATTTTACGTGCGAGCGATGCCAAACTAGTATTAGTAGATTTTGGTGCTTCTAAATCTGCCACCAACACCGCTCTCAACAGAACTGGTACAAGTATTGGTAGCCCAGAATATGTCGCTCCAGAACAAATTAGAGGACGGGCGATTTTTGCCAGTGATATCTACAGCTTGGGAGCTACTTGTATTCGGTTATTAACTGAGCGATCGCCTTTTGATTCTTATGATATTAATAATGATGCTTGGATTTGGCAGCAGTACTTAAAAACTCCTGTTAGTAATGAGTTGAGCCGCATTCTCAACAAAATGCTAGAAAGTATCCCCATTCGTCGCTATCAAACAGCCGATGAAGTTCTCAACGATCTCCAAAAGTCGCCAGTAGCGCCTACACCAGCCATATCAGCCAAGCCTGTTACTATTTCGCCATCTACACCTCAACCTGCTGGAAACAGCAAATCTCACAGTCAAATTGATCGAGAATTAGAGGAGATGAAAACTCAATTTCTTGGCGGCGTTAAGCCTCAAAAAAATAAAATAAACCCACCAACTTCAACTTCTCAATCTACTAGTAAAAGCATCATAGATGATGAGCTAGAAGAATTAAAAGCTAAATACCTTGGAAACAATAACACACCAAATCAATAAGAACTACAGATAAAAAAGTCTCTATTACATCACACATCTTGAAAATCTACTCTCGATACTTCAAAGAGGTATCATATTGCACAAAAAAATTGAGAAGTTAGGAGTTTCAAATCTACTAATCTAAGTATGGCGCGAGATTTATTCCATGACATTGTTAGATCAGCCCTAGAAAAAGACGGGTGGACAATTACAGACGACCCGTTAAGTATTCGTTGTGGTGGTGTAGACGTGCAAATTGATTTAGGTGCAGAACGCCTCATTGCCGCCGAAAAAGCCGGGGAGAAAATAGCAGTTGAAATCAAAAGTTTCGCTAGTGCCTCAAAAATATCAGAATTTCATACAGCCTTGGGGCAATTTATCAACTATCGTTTTGCCCTGCGGACAGAAGATCCAGAACGAATTTTATATTTGGCAGTCCCTTCTTTAATTTATAACGATTTTTTTAGCTTGCCCTTTACCCAATCAGTAGTACAGGAAACTAAACTTCTACTGCTAATTTACAACATTGAAACGGAGGAAATAGTGCAATGGCTAAATTAGATCAATATCGGCTGATAATTCAGCAATTGCTGGACAAATATGCACAGTATAAACCTAGTTATGGCGATGTAGACGTCGAGCCGATATTTGATACACAACGTGACCACTACCAAATTATCAGCGTTGGTTGGAATCAACAAAAACGGGTTTATGGCCCTATCATCCACCTGGATCTCAAAAATGAAAAGATCTGGATTCAGCAAAATACTACTGAAGTAGACATCGCTACGGAATTAATAGAAATGGGTGTACCTAAACAGGATATTGTCATTGGCTTTCACACACCAAAAATGCGGCAACTGACTGGTTTTGCTGTGGAATAATATTTGTGTCTTTATGGTTATGACAAAAAAAGTGACTCTAATATCTAGAGTCACCAGCAAATAATCTAAGAATTTAGAGAGGTGAAAGTTTATCCTTTCTCAGCTTCAGCAATGGGAACCCATTCAGTGTGGAAGGTTCCAGGCTTATCAGTACGCAGGTAGGTATGCGCGCCGAAATAGTCGCGTTGTGCTTGAGTCAAGTTTTGCGGCAAGCGATCGCGGCGATAGCTGTCAAAATAATCTAAAGATGCACTAAATGCTGGGACTGGAATTCCCAATTTGGCGGCTGTTGCTATGACTTCCCGCCAAGCGGTTTGCCTGTCGAGAATTGTTTGCTTAAATTCAGGGGCCAATAGCAAGTTAGGCAATGCTGGATTTTCGTTAAAAGCCTTCTTAATCTTATTCAAGAAGCCAGCGCGAATAATACAGCCACCTTTCCAAATCCGCGCCATTTCGCTCAGATTCAAATTCCAATTATATGTTTTTGAAGCTGTAGATAGCAGTGCCATCCCTTGAGCGTAAGAACAGATTTTTGAGCAATAGAGAGCATCCCGTACCTTGTTCACAAAGTCTTTGACCTGCCCATCATACTTACCGCTAGGCCCTGTCAAAATCTTGGATGCTGCTACCCGTTCGTCTTTAATAGAAGAGATAATTCGGGCATTAACTGCGGCTGTGATTGTGGGAATGGAAACTCCCAATTCCAATGCAGTCTGCACAGTCCAGCGTCCGGTTCCCTTTTGACCTGCGGCGTCAACAATTAAATCGACTAGGGGTAAATTTGTTTCAGGGTCAATGTAAGGGAAAATATTGGACGTAATCTCAATCAAAAATGAATTGAGTTCGTCGGTGGTGTTCCATTCAGTGAACACTTCATGCAGTTGATTGTGGTCAAGCCCAGCAGCACTTTTGAGCAAATCGTAGGCTTCAGCAATTAGCTGCATATCGCCGTACTCAATGCCGTTGTGTACCATTTTGACGTAGTGACCAGAACCACCAGGCCCAATGTAAGTTACGCAAGGACCGTCATCGACTTGGGCAGCAATTTTGTTAAAAATTGGTGAGAGATACTCGTAGGAGCTTTGTGTACCTCCAGGCATTAGTGATGGGCCATTCAAAGCACCTTCTTCGCCACCACTGACACCCATACCGAGAAACCGCAACCCAGCAGGTTCTAATTCTTGGGTGCGTCGTTCTGTATCTTCAAACCAAGAGTTACCACCGTCGATAATGATATCGCCTTCATCTAGCAATGGTTTGAGTTGAGCAATCACAGCATCGACTGGCTTACCAGCTTGCACCATCACTAATATTTTGCGAGGACGTTCTAGTGCAGCTACGAATTCTTCCAAGGTAAAGGCGGCTTTGACATTCCGTCCTGGCGCACGTTGCGCCATAAAGGCATCGGTTTTTTCTCTGGACCGGTTGTAAACTGCAATTGGGAAGCCATTACGCTCGACGTTTAGAGCGATATTTTCGCCCATAACGGCTAAACCAATCACACCAAAGCTTTGTAGTGTCATAAACTATGTTTGGCTAACTCTTGCAGATCCTTTTATCTTTAAGGGTAGTCCGAGATTTTCGCTTCTCTCCTAAAGAAGACATTAAGAAAGAGTAAATCTAGGCTGCAAAGATACACAACTAACATAGATAATTAGTTTTAATTTGTATCTAAATCAACAATTAAGTTGCAAAATTTGCAAAAGTGAAATATCTAGTCAAAGGACACAGTAAGGAGTAACCAAATAATGCTGGCATATGTCCTAGCTTTGGCGGTGGGCCTTGGAAGCTTAGCCATTTATTTATCAGCTTTCTTCTTTCCGGAAATCCATCGCAAGAATGATTTTATTTGGAGTGGGATAGGGCTATTTTATGCTCTGATGTTATGGGTTTTTGCACAACGCATTAATGGCGGTCTTTTGCTGGGTCATGTGGCTAGTGTCGCTCTTTTGGGTTGGTTTGGCTGGCAAACTTTCTCATTACGTCGGCAGGTAACACCGCAAGCACAACAAACACAAGTCCCCAGTTCAGAAGCTGTAAAAACTTCAATTCAGCAACAGGTTACTAAGTTGTCTCTGCCAGAACGGCTGGCCCAGTTGCAAAAGGGTGTTGGTAACACCTTTAGTGGAGTAACAGATAAATTTCAAAAAACTCCTAAAAAAGCACCTGCAACATCCAAAACTAAAGCTTCTTCTCTGGTTGAAATTATCGACAACACTACTGATACAACAGAAACCCCAGTAGCAGAAGTAGTTACGACCACTGACACCGACTTTCAAACTGCCATATCAGAAAAACCAACCGATGAGGTAGTCACCACTACTGACACGGAAGCGAAAACTGAGAGTCTTCCAGAAGTAGTTCCACCAAATCCCCCATCTCCGGAGTTGGTGGAAGCAGCACAAGCCCATTCTGAGGCTGAGAATAAAGAACCAATTCCCGTCGAGGAAATTGCACCGGATGCGGTACTCGCTCCCCCAGCGGAAGTACCGCCAGACCAAATACCGCCAACTGATCAGGCTAGTTGAATTGAGTGAAACCCAGCATTAATCGTAAGATAATGTTGGGTTTTACTTAAAGGTATAGGCACCTTGAAGAGCTAGTAGCACAGATAAAACAATGTCTTAGTGACTTAGCTGATAGCTTGATTGAGGCTGGGATCTAGATGGAACCAACAACAGAACAGTTGAAAGCTTTTTACAACTGATGAAGCCGCTGCCCAAGCAATTCTTGCTAAAATCGCCTCAAGCTAAATGGTCATGTGATCAATCACACAATGCTCGGTATTAAAATCAATGCCCTATTTTTAGCATATAAAAGTTTACCAAGCTCTGCTTTTATTTTCGAGGAGAGGTTTATAAAATCAGTATGCAACCAAATACTGATTCTTATGTTTGGGTAACTAAAGATGTCTACACAGCCTTTTGATCCCACAAAGTACTACCCATCTTATGTCAATCCCAATCCTCAATTGACACCTGAACAGTTTCGCCAAATCCAGAATTCTTGGAAGCTAGTTAAAGACGGTCAGTTTGATGATTTTAAACAGCAGGAGTTGATTTCTGACTCATTGGGTTTTTGGGGGTTAGAGTTTTACGAGATACTCTTTGAACTCGATCCAGCGCTGAAACTTATGTTCAAAAACAAGTTTAATCAGAGCCGAATGCTGACACAGATGGTTGATGCTGCCTTGGGTCTGTTACCAGGTACTATAGACCCATTTTTGGGTGATGAGAAGACAGAACTAGACCCTAAACTTATACCTATATTAGTAGACTTGGCATCAAAGCACGTTTCTTATAACGTAAAGGCGAGTCATTATCATACTGTAGGTTTGGCACTCGTCCGTACTTTGGAGAAAACATTAAAGAACAATTTTGATAAGGAAACTAAGGCTGCTTGGTTAGAGCTTTGGTCTTTGATGTGTACGGTGATGATTCCTGAACATGTGAAGAAAACTCAAGAATTAGGTCTAGAGGTATAAGTTTTATTTCCCGAGAATTTCAACAACTCAAGGTTATATATCTCAGATTTGGGGCGAAGAATTGAAAAATTATTGCGATCGCAATAATCAGATTATGCCCGTTCAAATACCTGTCATTGCGTACTATTTCGGATAACCCGTTTGCATAGCGTCTCTGGCAGGAGAAGGGTACGAAGTGAAGCAATCGCAGAGTCCTTGTGATTGCTTTATTACACTACCCTACGGGAACGCCTAACGGCGAACGGGAAGCCACCTTTCAGGCGTCTAAGTTGCACTCGCTGCGGACATATTAAGGGCAATTTGCCGGACATCATATGAATCAAGCAATTCTCTAGCCTAGAACCAATGCATATTTCCCAAGCACCGTATCGTGAACTGTTTGATTCGATTCTTAGTTATCAAGGAACCGATCTCTATTCAGAGATATTGCATCCGTGGTGTGCAAATGCAATGGCAATCAAGGCTTGGTTAAGCGATTTTGCAACAAGAAGCGGTTCTCCAATACCAGAAGCATCAATTGAGGATTTGTGGCAACTTTATGCACTTTCCCGTATAAACGACTTGTTAATCTGGCATCTCCGTGATGAGGATACTGAAATTGGTTCTGGAGCAGAAATTACAAGTGGTAATTATCTTGAATTTATGCGATCGCTAGGTTTCGAGGTAGTGACCTCTAGACAATTTTCGCCGTTCTATCACGAAATTGTTCAGGTTATTCAAGATGAACACCGCTATCCAGAAATCACTGTTATTAGTATCTTTTGGGATTCTCTGATGCTAGGGGACATGATATTTTCTCGTGCTGGTGCTTGCGTAGCTGGTGGTATAGCAAACATTAATAAATCCATTGCAGAGAAGTCAACGCTGTACTGGACTTATCGTAGAAAGACACGAAAATGCCAAGATCTTTCCTATGGTTGGGGAAGCAATTCTCAGTGGCGAACAAGTTTTCGACGAGATTACAAGATTAACAATTTTGTTTACTACAATATTGACGGAAAAAATGATCTAAATTTGGGGCAGTGCGAGAACGCTGAAAGTGATGATTTAGAATTGCAAGAGCGAATTGAATTAGTCAAGCATCGATGTTTTATTACCGTCAATAAACCTGATGATGATTTGTTTCCATACGATGATTGCTATTGCGAAGCCCTCCAATAGAGTCATATTCCCAAATGCACAATCTGAAAACCCGCCACTATATCCTACTGGCGATCGCACAATTAGAATTTCCACAAAAGCTTATGATCTTCTAATCTGTTGAAGAAACTCAACATTTAGATCTAACTTATTTCCTAACCACAAAGAATGGTCTATATGGTCTGCCACATCGTCACCAGTTGAAGGGTGAACAAGAATGTCTAACTCCTCACGATTGAGCATTAACCAGGGAACAACATTGCCAAACTGCTCTGGAGAAAATGCAACTTGATACATTGATTTTGGGTGAGGGCCAATAGGCTTTTCATGCCAACGTCCGAGCTGCACATCAAAACTAGCACCTAATCCTTCGCGTACACGTGCAGCCGCCTCACGACTTGCAATATCGAAGTAAACATGAGCGTGAAAACCAGTGATTTTAACAGTATCTTCTTTCATCACTCTTAGCTCCACTAATAAACTTCAAACTCAACCCAAAAGCTCGTCAGCGGTAAAGGAGATAAACAATTCAAAATTCAAAATCGCGAAGCGCTGCGAGCGTATGTATATTTAAAAATAAATCAGGTAGTAATCCTATATATCAAATAATATAAATCTATTTTTAATCAAATTATCGATTTATAGAATGACTATTGATATAAGCGTTTTCCGTAAATAAGGGCACGCAATCACTAATATTAAAAGCTGCTGCTAATTCAACATCCAATTCATAACCTTTATCAATCAATTCTTTTCCAGAACTGCATTTTTTTAAAAATGTTAGCAAATTATTCTGAAAAGTATGAAATGCTACTATGGCAGTTTCAGCTTCCGGAGATAAGCTACCACTTAAGCAACTTAGGATTGCGCCAGCACCAATTAAATCTTCAAAAGCTGGCCGCAGTGTACCATCTTCCCACTTTTCACCAGCGGGAATGACTGCAATTCTTGAACCATATTTTTGAGCAAATTTTGCCACGGCTTCACTGTTTCGCAAGCAACCTGCTATCGTTGGAGTCTTACCAGTTAGCAATGTCAGAGTAGAACCATTAGGAGAAGGTATAACTAACTTAGTTCCCGTAGGAATTTTAGTTAAAGATGCAGGAGAAAGTGAATAACCTTCTTGAGACATACGACCTTTTGATAATTCTGCTTTTAGAGACTTGGCATAATCAATTGCCGAATCATCTCTCCATTGATAGGGATATATAATTGCACCATTATTGGTAGCAATTTCTGTCGCAGTAGAGAAAGATAGAACATCGACAATAATAATGGCATCACTAATTGGTGCAAGTTGAGCAACTCCTTGCTGTCCCCACTCACAGCGTAAAGCAAATTCTGCTTGGTCAAAAATCATTTTTTTACTGATGAATTTTTCTATGATAGAGTAGCGCGATCGCAATTCTAATTATGGATTTGAGAACCGCCGCCTATTTTAAAATAGTACTAGCTTATATGAGGTGCGATCGCTACTATTTTCTCTGCTTCATCCACTGTTACGCGTGCTAATCCAAACCGTTCAATGATCGCTGCATTTGTTGTTAAATGAGTACTAATCTCAGATGCTCGATACTGGCTTGCCCCAGATGCTAAAGTTGCTGGCAATAATAATTGATCTGCCAAATGTTCATCCACTGGCGCACCTGTTTGGTGAAACTGTAATAGTTGCCGACAAGCAATATCTGCAACTTTCTCTGCTGGTAAGCGCAAACGTCCAAATCCACCAAACCCTGTTAAGCTGTTTTTATACTCAGCAGTTAAAAAAACACCTGCCCCAGGTGCGACACCTTTTTCTCGCAATGCCTCAATAGCAGCTTTCAATCCAGCTTGACGCAACAAATTCTCGGCACGATTCGCCATTCGTTGGGCAATATGAGAAGCTAATTCTGTTACTACTGCTAGTCCCCGCACTTGGTGTAAGTTACCCCGTTCCAACAAAGTAATCCCATTGATTGTGCCACTACCACTGACTTTTATATGCATCTCTCCACCACCTTGAGGATACCATCCCCACGCACGTAACTTTGCTGTCGCCTTTACTCCCATGCGGCGCAGCATCGGTAGATAAACTTGCTCAATGTATGTCATTGTCGGACTAAAAGGAACATGAGTTCCGCCTTTTAAAATCACTTGCGAGTCATCAGCAGCCAAGGCTAAAGGTAAAAGCACAGTCTGCAAAACCAGAGTCATCGCCCCAGCCGAACCACCTTGCTGTGCTTCTGTGACATCAAAAGTATATTGTCCTGGCTGTACAGCACTACCAGGAATGAATTCCAGCTTCATTGAACCTAAAGCATCACCTCGCAATTGCGCATGACAGATTTTGGCCGCAGCACGAACTGCTGTGAGGTGTTGTGCGGCTAGCCCTGGCCTTTTACGTTTGGCACGAATACCTGCAATGCTGATAGCTTCACCAGTGATAGCGGCTAAACTCAAGGAGGTACGCAGAACTTGTCCACCGCCTTCTCCGTAGGAACCGTCAATTTCAATCATGGGCAATTGGTGATTTTTAAACTTTGATTATCTCTACGGTTGAGTAATCAGATTACAAAGTTTATAGCGGTTTACACTTGAGTGCAATACAACTTTTGCAGGCAAGGGAAATCTTTACAGCTGGTAATGATTCCCCTATTTGCTGTTAATGTTGAATCTTGAATTCTAATACTTTGCTTTTACCAGGATTCATCAATCCATAGGGGTCAACCATTTCTTTAAATTTTAACTGCTCAGGGTCAATTACTTTTCTGCCGCCGTCTTCAATAATGTATGTATGAGGATTGGCAATCATTACACCCTGCGCTTCGTGATAGCGGATAATCTCGTTGAGGCGTTCTTCTGTGGTGTAGCGCACGAGTTGTAAAGCACCAGGAATAACTGCACCTTTGACCCGAAAAAATTCTAAATGCATCATAATTTCATCACCAAAGTGATGATACATATGTTCCACCAATTGCAAACTAGAATCTGGAGGAAAGATACTTTGCAAATAGGTAATTGAGGTATCTACAGTACGGGCGTGTAAGGTGGTGTGGTTCCAGGTAAATTCTGCTAAATTTGTACCTTTACCTGCATCTTGTGCGGGTTTTTGATAGGTAATTTGTCCGCCATATTGGTGAACCAATCCTGGTAAAAATTCCAAACTCGGTTCAGCAACCATTAAAAATGCTGGGTGCGTACCTTTTGGGATGTATTCATGTAAAGCGTGAAAGTATTGAGGAATTGGCGATGCAAACACGCTAATCAATTTCTTCATCATGCCATCAGCATTACCAAGGGCATTACCAAATTTGGCGGCTGTTATAAAGTCGTCAAAGGTGACAATTACTTCCGCCCAAGGATAAGCTGGCCCTAAAGGTAGTTCTAATTGCGTGATGATGCCATTAATACCCCAAGCATGATTTACCTTTTGCACGTCATCGCCGCGTAACTCGATGATGCGGGGTTCATCTTCTAAAGTTACCACTCGCAGTCCTAATAGATTACCGCGATCGCCTAATAAGCCATATTGTATTGAGCCTATACCCCCACTTCCACCAGCTATAAATCCGCCAATTGTAGCTGTACGGTAGGTTGAGGGAGCCATGCGCATTTCCCAACCGATTTCTCGCGCTTTTTTATCCAAAGCTGCCAATTTCACCCCAGCTTCTACCCGCGCTACTGCTGGTTTTACCCAGAGAATTTCGTGCATTTTGGTCATATCAAGAATTACGCCACCATGCAGAGGTACGCATTGCCCGTAATTCCCTGTTCCTGCACCCCGGACGGTTACAGGTATGCGGTGTTTGGCACAGGTTGCGGCTACTTTAATGACTTCTGCTTCATTGGCGGGACGGACGACGATATCCCCGACTTTTCCGGCTAATTTGGGTACGAGAACCGGGCTAAAGGTGTGATAGTCCTGGGATAATTTGGCGACTTGGGCGGGATCGGTAATGGTTTCGATGTCTGCAAAAGCAGCAATGAGGGTATCTAAGTTGATAGTTTTCATTAGTATTTTGGTTAAACTAGCAAATTTCTTTTTATTTTCACGCAAAGGTGCAAAGACGCAAAGCGAATTCTTGCTAGGTAGGCGCAAAGATGATTGAGCGCTAATTTAAAATTAAATTCAGGAGTTCAGTTGAGAAGAGGTAGAAAAATGAAAACCGAACAAGAACGCGAACAGTTAATTAAAGCAATCAATGTACTTTTACATCAAGCTTATGATAGTACCTTAGATGAAATTTATGCACTACTACAAAAAATTGAGGATGAAGAAGAAGAAAACGATTTAAAAGCCTATCATGCTGCTAAAAGTGATATGGAAAATAATAGTCTTATTGCATGGGAGAACATTAAACAGGAAATCGCTAATGAACGAAACAAGGATGTAGCGTGATTTACGAAGTTAAATTTACCAAGGGTGCGAGAAAAGCGTTCATCAAACTATCTCCAGAATTGCAAGACCGGATACAGATAAAAATAGATAGAACGATTGACCACAGCGCCGTGCTGCTCTATCATCAACAACGGCTGCACAATCAATCTGAAGTTGTCAAAGCTAGACTTAATACTTGTGACTCTCCTAAACCCAAATCCCAAGCAGCAATTTCAGGAGATACAGCCGGAATTTTTACTATTTGTATCCAAGAAACATTAGGCAATTGTCTTGAGGCTGCATCATCTTCCCCTGCTGAAGTGACTTCTGTAAATATACCTTCGGGAACAATGATTTCTTTAAAGAGTTGTGAGAGTAATTCTGTTTGTTTACTTTTAAATAAAACAATCAGAGGTGAAGAGTTGATAATGATGCGGTTAATCGACATTTGTCATTTATTCGGCTATTTCTTCGGTAGTGTATTGCATAAAATCAACTCGGTAACGAGAGAGAGCATTAATAAACTCTGCTCGTGTTAATCCTGCAATTTCTGCTGCTTTCGCTTGAGATATTTCGCCTCACTCGTACCATTTTACTGCGGCAATCCGCATCTCTTGAACGAACTCTTCAGGGTTTTTGCGGAGAGCCGAAAATACAGTTGATGGTAATTGGATTAATACTGTTTTCATAAAATTGTCTTATTTACCGGATTTTCTAAGTAGCTATACCAACCTTTGATTGATGCTTCAACAATGCGTTGCACTAAATTTGGATTTTTCTCTACTAATTCTTTCTTTGTCTCAATAGTAGTTGCATATGCTGGATAACCATAATCTGCTAGTAAAAATACTATCGGCTTAACCCCACCTTGTTTTTCAATAGCGAAGGGTTCTGATGTTATATAGCCTTGTTGTGCTGAGGTTTTGTCAGCTAAAAATGGGGCAAAATTAAAGTTATAAGGGCGTTTTTGTTCGTCGTAAAACCATATTTAGCTTTGAGAAGAGGCCAAAAATTAACATTAGCTGCTGCTGAGATATAAATTGGTTTGCCTTTGAGATCGGCAAGGGTTTTAATTGCTGTGTTGGGATGGGAAATTATACACTGAGGGTCTTTTTGAAAGATTGCCGTTACCGTAATTTTAGGAATTCCTTGTGCTACGGCGTTGATGGCATCAATGCCATAACCCATGAAAAAATCTACCGCATCTCCCATCAATAACTGGGTACCACTGGGTACTTGGGGACCACCCATTTTAATAGTCACATCCAGACCGTGGTTTTTGTAGATTCCAGTTGCGTAGGCACAGCCCGTCGTAGACATCGCCTGATAAAATCCGCCGTGTTCTGCTTGTGCAATCCAATTAGTACCAAAGGTAACTTTATCTAATCCTGAATTTGTGGTTGCGGAGTTGCTATTAGCACAGGCTGCAATCAAACTATTACTTATACTGATGCAACTGTACTGAATAAACTGACGGCGACTAAGGCGATAAATTACTGTTGATGAGGATGGAGACTGATTCATGGAACAAATTAACGCTCTCTTATTTGTGGTGTTTTAGCTGATTCTGAATGTACATTCTAGAATCAGCTTTTGGTTCACTACAGAATAAGGTTGAATTAGTAGAGCGCGTTGAAAAGCTTGGATTGCTTCACGATACTTTCCTAATGCGGCATAACACAATCCCATACCGTGGAGTGCGCCAAAATGTACAGAATTGAGATTCACAACCATCTGACAATCCGCCAAAGACTTTTGATAATCGCCGATGCTGTAGTAAAGAAAAGCACGACGATTCCATGCTTCGGCAAAATCTGGTTGTTCTGTAATTAGTTGGGTTAGGACTTTTTCTGCTTCAGTAGTTTCACCAGCATCTAACAACTTTTGACTGTGGTCAATTTTCTCCAACCCGTAAATTCCTTTTTGCTGAAACCAGATGCGCCATATTTTTTTAGTTGCCTTTTCCCGGATTGCAGCATCGGAATTTTTCAAATCTTCAAGTAAAGAGTTGATAGATAAAGAATCCATAAATTCGGTCTAGGTAATTGTATTTATATATCAACTTTCGCACAAAAATCTCTACTTAGTCATTTTTAAAGTCATCTTTAAATTCTCTTTTTACAGTTGCAAATTGAGCAATTTCCGTGTTGTTATTTTTAGGTATTCAGCAATACTATAAATACGGGTTTTAATATGTAAATTCATGGTTAACTAATCGTTAGTACATCATAAATTTAAAAATAAAAGCCAACTGTTGGTACTTGACAAACCCCTGTTGACTAATACTTGATAAAAACATCACAAAAAATAAATTGTCTATGCCAAAGCCAAATAGTGTTTCCAGGCATATTGTTCTAACATCCCATCCTAATAATTTTGGTCCCAAACCAATCCCCATTCACTGGGGAGCAGCTGACCCGATGGAACGTGGTCCGATTATTGCCACTTTGACTAAGCAGGCGCACCGGAATGTGATTGGCACTCATTCTGGTAGTTATGCTGTGTATCGCGCTTTAGCAGTGGCTAGCGGTGCTTTACAGTCAGATCATCGCGCAGATCTGACTAATACATCACCAGTTACACATATTGGTCCCCATCCCAGCTGGGCCGATCCTGAGAAAATTGTTTCCCTCGATCCCTTTGGGGCAGTGGCTAGTGAGGTGTTTAGCTCTTATTACGCCCAAGGATATGATATCCGCCCGACGATCGCCATTACTCAGGCTCATATTAATATGCCGGAACTGCAAGATGCGGTGGATAAAGGGCGCTTGCAGGTTGATGGCAAAATTATGAAGCCAGGTGGTGATTTAGTTGTCACTAAGGCTGCAATTGAGCCAGTGTGGTATTTACCAGGAATTGCCAAGCGCTTTGGAATCACAGAAGCAGATTTACGTCGCGCTTTATTTGAACAAACTGGGGGGATGTTCCCAGAATTGGTGACACGTTCTGATTTAGAAGTGTTTTTACCACCAATTGGGGGTGTAACTGTATATATTGTCGGTGATGTAGCCGCGATCGCCGATCCGAATAAACCCTTAGCGGTGCGGGTACATGATGAATGCAACGGTTCTGATGTGTTTGGTTCCGATATCTGTACCTGTCGTCCTTATTTAGTACATGGAATTGAAGTTTGTGTACAAACCGCACAAGAAGGAGGTGTAGGCGTAATAGTATACTGCCGCAAAGAAGGAAGAGCCTTGGGAGAGGTGACGAAATTCTTAGTTTACAATGCCAGAAAGCGCCAAGAAGGAGGCGATCGCGCTGATGCCTATTTTGCCCGGACAGAATGTGTGGCGGGCGTGCAAGATATGCGCTTCCAAGAGTTGATGCCCGATGTGTTGCATTGGTTGGGTATTACCCGTATTGACCGCATGGTGTCGATGAGTAATATGAAGTTCAAAGCCATTACCCAAGCCGGGATTGAGATTGTCGAACGGGTTCCCATCCCAGAAGATTTGATTCCTCAAGATGCACGGGTAGAAATTGAGGCGAAGAAAGCAGCAGGCTACTTTACTACAGGTGATGTGTTAGATGGTGAGGGTTTGAGTGAGGTGAAGGGGCGAGAGTTGGAAGAGTGAAGAAGGCAGAAGGCAGAGGAGCCACTCCATTGCGGTGAGCAGTGCGTTGGGCGGCTTCGCCGACTTGAAGCAACTGCGAACCCGAAGGGAGGTTCCCTGCGTTGTAGCAAGTGGCGTGGTAGAAGGCAGAAGGAATACTGCTCTCTGCACTTCTGGCTTTGTTAATAAAGTGTGAAGGATAAAGGATGAAGTTTTATCCTTTATCCTTCTGGGGTGTATCAGGAGGTGAAGGATGGAGATAGGAACCGCAGAGGCGCAGAGAGAATTAGTTGCATATCTTCGTTCTCCAGAGGCGATTCGGGAACGATGTGGGCAATTGTTTTCGTGGGTATGTGAGGGGAAGTCAGATAATTTTGTTTGTGATTTGATGCAGTTGGGAAGGGTTGCGGATTATGTAATTGAGGTGATGCGGGAGGAATACCCAAATCTAGATATTCCGTTTCATAGTCGGTGGCGACATTTTGAAGTTGAGGGTGTGGGGCGATTAGCTAAGTTGGATAATCTGTTGCTGGGATTATCGCCTGTAGAGAAGGCGGCGGCTAAGTTTGATTTGGCGATTGTGAGTGTGTTGTTGGATGCGGGTGCAGGAGATAGGTGGCATTATAACGAGCAAGAAACTGGCTTGAGATTGGGGCGTTCTGAAGGTTTGGCTGTAGCTAGTTTCCAAATGTTTTGTCAAGGTAATTTTGCTAGTGAGGGTTTACCGCAGGTTAATGCTTTGCGGTTGCAAGAATTAACTGAGGCAGAATTAGCAACTGGATTCCAGGTAAGTTCTGAAAATCCTTTGGTGGGAATTGCGGGAAGGTTGAATTTATTACAAAAGTTAGGTCAAGTTTTATTGGCTTCACCCCATATCTTTGGAGATAAAAATCCTCGTCCGGGGAATTTAGTTCATTATCTGTTGGGTAAGTCAGAGAATGGTGAGTTAGCAGCTACAACTGTGTTAAGTGCAGTGCTAGAAGGGCTGAGTGATATCTGGCCGGGAAGATTAGAGGTAGCTGGGGTAAATTTGGGCGATGTATGGCAACATCCAGCTATTGGCGATGATGGTTTAGTACCTTTTCATAAGCTGTCTCAGTGGTTGACATACTCTTTATTAGAACCACTACAAGAACTTGGGTTAAAAATTACTGGTCTAAATCAACTCACTGGATTACCAGAATATCGCAATGGGGGCTTATGTCTTGATTTGGGGCTTATCAGTGTTAAAAACCCAGATATTTTCAGTTCATCTCACTCAGTGGCATCGGCAGTTATAGTTGAATGGCGGGCTTTGACCGTGATTCTTTTAGATAGAATCGCTGCTACAGTGCGTGAAAAGTTGAGTATGAGTACTGAGGAACTACCATTAGTAAAAATCCTCCAAGGGGGAACTTGGACTGCTGGACGCAAAATTGCGGCTGAACTCAGAACAGGTGGGATACCCCCCATACAATTAGAAAGTGATGGTACGGTATTCTGAATTGGGGAGATTAGGGAGATAAGGGAGTGTGGGGAGAAATGAGGCAAGGAAGGAAGACAAATAACCTATTGCCTAATGACTATTGCCTTCTTGCCAACTGACAACTGACAACTAACAACTGACTAATGACTATTGACCAAAAAAATCAAGTAACACTTATTGAACATCCCTTAATTCAGCACAAATTAACGTTGATGCGGCGGGCGGAAACTAGTACAACGAAATTTCGTAATCTTGTTAAAGAAATTAGTTTGTTGTTGGCTTATGAAGTAACGCGAGATTTACCGCTGAAATACGAAGAGATTAAAACACCACTCGCACCAATGAATGCGCCTGTTTTGGCCCCTGATAAAAAGCTGGTGTTAGTTTCGATTATGCGGGCGGGACAGGGAATTTTAGATGGGATGCTGGAGTTGATCCCATCAGCAAGGGTGGGACACGTTGGTTTATATCGCGATCCAAAAACTTTAATTGCTGTGGAGTATTATTTTAAGGTTCCCTATGATGTCGAGCAGCGAGACATGATCGTTGTCGATCCGATGCTAGCCACGGGAAATTCTGCGGTGGCGGCGGTGGAACGGTTGAAATCAACTAATCCTTTGTCGATTAAGTTTGTCTGCCTACTCGCTGCGCCAGAAGGTATTCAGCATTTCTGTGAGGTGCATCCCGATGTACCTTTGTACACAGCCGCAATTGATGACCATTTGGATGAACACGGCTATATTATTCCTGGATTAGGCGATGCAGGTGATCGCTTGTTTGGCACAAGATAATAAAATTAGTCTGAGTGGCGATTTTCTCCAAAGTAGGGAGTGCCTAAAGCTTTAGGTGGTGTAGATTTCCCGGCTAAGCCGACTAATGCCAATAAAGCGATCGCATAAGGTAGCATCACTAAAAATTGGTAAGGGATATTTGCCCCTAATGCCTGAATTCGCAGTTGTAAAGCTTCCGTAGCCCCAAACAGCAAACAAGCCAAAGCACTACCTATAGGATGCCATCTGCCAAAAATTAAAGCTGCGATCGCAATAAATCCTTTACCTGCACTCATCCCCTCAGCAAAAAATCTCACCTGTATCAAACATAAATAACCACCGCCTAAACTCGCAAGACAACCACTAACTATCACAGCGATATAACGTACAAATTGTACTGAGATTCCAGCCGTATCAGCAGCTTTAGGAGATTCTCCCACAGCGCGCAATGTTAATCCAAAGCTGGTTTGAAATAAAATATATGTAGTAAAAATAACTAATATAAATAGTAAATATACTAAAATATCTTGCTGAAATAGTAGCGGTCCAAGTAGGGGAATATTAGCTAAACCAGGAATAATAATTGCCCCAATTCCAGGTAATTGCTGTGTACTATTACCGCTAAATACTAGCCTTGCCACAAATGATGTTAACCCAGCAGCTACAAGATTAATTGCTAGCCCTGACACTAATTGGTCAACACGCAAAGTTACACATAAAAAAGCATGGAGTAATCCTACCAATCCCCCAGCAATCAAAGCTGCGAAGATACCCAGCCAAGGATTACCAGTGTGAAAGGTGGTAGCAGCACTCGTAAAAGCACCAGTGAGCAACATACCTTCTAGAGCAATATTAAGTACCCCTGACCGTTCCGAGTACAATCCACCTAGGGCAGCAAATCCTAAGGGTACGGCTAGACGTAAAGTAGCCACCAGGTAATCAGAGAAGAAATTGAGATTATTCATAAAGCTATTTTTAAACGCAGAGGAGCGCAGAGGAAAGCGCAGAGTTTCGCAAAGTTTTCTCCGTGTTACTCTGTCTTGAAAAGTTTCCTACGCCGGGAAACCCGGCTTCGAGGAACTTTTCGCTGCGTTAAACCTCCGCGTCTCTTTGCGTTTTTACTCTTATCTCCCTTTCCACCGCCAGACTGATAGCAATAAACAACACCGTTAACCCTTGAATGGCGTAAACCACAGTTACTGGAACACCTGCACTACGCTGCATCACATTCGCACCACTGCGAAGCGCCGCAAAAAATAAAGAAGTTAGCACTACACCGACAACACTACCACGGCTTAAAAAAGCGATCGCAATCGCATCAAACCCATAACCGCTCGAAACTTGTTCAAATAGTCGATATTTCAACCCCATCACCTCACAACTCCCAGCTAACCCCGCTAAACCTCCCGCTAACGCCATCACCAGCATAATGGTACGTTCCACAGACATGTGGGCATAACGAGCGGCGATGGGGTTAAATCCCACTGCCGTAATTTGGTAGCCTAGAGGCGATCGCACTAACAATACCCATAAAATTCCTGCGGCAGTTAATCCGAATAAAATCCCAGCATGGGCGAGGCTCTGCGGTAAAATAATTGGTAATCGGGCAGATTTGGCAATTAATGGCGAATAAGGGCTAGGTGCACCAGGTGCCATCAGTGGATTTTGTACGAGGTAGCTAACTAGATTCACTGCGATATAGTTGAGCAACAACGTCGTAATTACCTCATTCACTCCGCGCATTGCTTTAAGATAACCAGGAATCCAACCCCAAACTGCACCAAAAAGAAATCCTGCCAAAAGTGCTAAGGGGACATGAATCACAGCAGGTAAGCCTTGCACGTATAACCCAATTAAAGTACTTCCCAACGCACCCAGATAAATTTGTCCTTCCCCACCGATATTAAATTGCCCAGCCCGCAAAGCTACTAACACGCCTAAACTGGTGAACAATAGCGGTGTCATTTTGGTGAGGGTGTTACCAAATCCAAAGTAGGTAGAAAGAGATTCTTGAAATAAAGCGCTGTATGCGGTGACGGGATTTGCCCCAGCAAGTAGGATGAGGATAGCACCAACAATCAGGGCACAGGCGATCGCAATTAGCGGTGATAGGATTGGTAGCAGGAATTTAGTGCGATTAGTTGCGATCATTAGATGTGGAGGTATGATTTCCTATGCAGTTCAATTAACTCCTCAAAGCTGAATCAAATTGAACAATCCATCAGATATCTATCACGTGAAGAACAGTTATGGTTAGTTGAGCGAATTATCCACAAGATGAGAGTCAGATCTTTAAATGATACTTCAAACATTACAACAGAGAGTCTTGAACAACAACTAGCAAATATGGCGAACGATCCAGCAATTCAAGCAAAACTAATAGGTATTAACCAAGAATTTGCTATTACGGAAATGGATGCTTTGATTGAGAAATGACTATCCAACGTGGAGAGATTTACTTTGTTAACCTCAATCCAGTTCAAGGTAAAGAACAGGCGGGAGAATGTCCTGTACTTATACTTTCAATTGATGCGATTAACCGTCTTCCCTTAGTTGCTACTGTAGTTGTTGGTACTAAAGGCTCTAATGTTCCTCGTGATTATCCAACAATGGTTAGACTCCCTTCATCAGAGAGTGGTTTACCTTTAGAAACTGTATTTTTGTGTTTTCAAATTCGTTCTCTTGACCCAAAGCGATTTCCAGAAAATCCAGCAGGTAATACCATTTCGCCTTAATAATGATACAAATACGCGCTTCAGGGTTTAGCATTGCTCATTGGTGTCAACTTAAGCTCAACGCTTATCCCACATACGTTTTACCCCACCCCTTAATCCCCTCCCCCGAAGTTTGCTCAACGGGGGGGAACCCCCGCACGCAACTTCTCTCCGCAGGCGGGGAGGGGAAGTTTTGGCTTTAGACAAAACTGGGGTGGGGTGACGAGGATCGTAATGGTAGGTGAGTGAATACAAAATCACCTTATAACAAGGGTTTCACGTTAAGTTGACACGTATGAGCATTGCTAAACCCCTACGAAAAATTTATGTGTATCAGGATTTTCGTGAATTGGTATAAGTTATCTGAACAGACAATGCTATTGGTTGAAGCAAGGACTCGCTACTGTTTAGGTTTATGAAATATCATTTTTAGTTTTAACTTTTGTTCTGACGATTCTGCTGATTTTGAACTGCTGGAATCTCATCAGCAGTGAAAGTCACAACCTTGCTATCTTTCATAATCCGATCGCTCATTGCCATCACTTCATAATAAATTGTGGCACTGCGATCGCATCCTACTCATAATCCAATATGGTTCAGTTAAGGTGATAAGAGTTCTCATCTGTCGAACAAAAACCAAGATTTGGGGGATTATCCCCCAAACCCCCGATTGGGGGACGGTTGCGTCCCCCAAGCCCCCTCCAAAATAATTGTTCGGTTTTTTGTTTAGTAATTATTTGTGAACTTTGTTGTCAATGAATTTTCTTAACTGAACTGTATTGACTCATAATCGAGAATAGAAGGCTGCTGTGGTGTTGTAGAGATTCATGATACTTCTGCTTTTTCCTTGCGCTGTCTGACTCTTTTCTTCTGTTTACTATTGCGGTGCGTTATCCGCTTACGTAAAGATTCCATGTAGGTGTAGAAAACAGGGGTAATATAAAGCGTTAGTAGTTGAGAGAACAATAACCCACCTACAACAGCTAAACCTAAAGGACGACGAGATTCTGCACCTGCACCTAAACCGAGTGCGATCGGTAAAGTACCCATCAATGCTGCCATTGTGGTCATCATAATCGGACGGAACCGCACTACACAAGCTTCATATATGGCATCAAACGGCGTTTTTCCCCGATTTTGTTGGGCATCCATTGCAAAGTCAATCATCATAATGCCGTTTTTCTTGACGATACCAACTAGCATAATAATGCCGACAAAAGCGTAGATATTTAAGTCAACACCAAACAGCATCAAAGTGAGCAAGGCACCAAACCCCGCAGAAGGTAAACTAGAAAGAATTGTGATTGGGTGAATAAAATCTTCGTAGAGAATCCCCAATATAATGTAAATTATCAAAATCGCAATTATCAGCAAAATTCCTAAGCTGGAAAGCGAAGATTGAAACACCTGTGCTGTACCTTGGAAGCTGGTACTAATGGTTGCGGGTAAAGTTTCACGAGCCAGTTTTTCAATGGTTCCGGTAACGCTACCTAGAGATACTCCAGGTTTGAGGTTAAAGGAAATAGTAACAGCAGCAAGTTGCCCAGCATGGTTAATTGTTAATGGTCCGACGCCTTTAGTCAGAGTTGCAACTGCATTTAAGGGAACTTCTTGACCATTAGTAGAGCGAACTGTTAATAGGTCAAGGTCATTGGGGCTTAGTTGATACTGTGGGTCTACTCCCATAATTACTTGATACTGACCATCAGACGCATAGATAGTAGAAACCTGACGCGTACCATAAGCGTTATTTAACGTGGTTTCTATTTGATTCGCTGTCAATCCAAAGGTTGAAGCTTGTTCGCGGTTAACTTGGACGTTAATTTGGGGATTTTTTATTTGCAAGTCGCTGTTAACATCTTGCAGTTCCGACATTTGGCGCATTTTCGTTTCTAAAGCTGGCGCGTATTGATACAATTCTTGTAAATTTGGGCTAGAGAGTCCAAATTGATACAGCGCTTTTGTTTGTTGTCCACCCAGGCGGATAGATGGCGGGTTTTGCACAAATGCTCGAATTCCCGGTATACCAGTTAGTTTAGGTCGTAGTTCATCCGCTACTGCGTCAGCATTTTTATGTCGTTGAGAATGGGGTTTTAATTTAACAAAGATACGCCCTGAGTTAGATGTAGCATTGGCTCCACCTGCACCAACGCTGGAGTTAATCGCTTCCACATTGGGGTTGCGACGCACAATGTTTGCTACCACTTGTTGATGCTTTACCATTTCAGCAAAGGAAATATCTTGAGCTGCTTCTGTGCTAACGCTTAGCTGTCCGGTATCATCATTGGGAATGAATCCTTTAGGAACGACAACAAACAAATATATTGTTGCAACTAAAATCACTCCCGAAAGAATCATTGTCGTGCGGTGATATTTCATTGATAGCTTTAGAGTTGCTTCGTAACCCCGCAGCATCGTATCAAATACCCATTCCGAAGCATTATAAAGACGACGTTTCCAATTTTTAGCTTTCTTTTCTTTGGTTTTATTTATTTGATGTCCATTACCATTGTTGGATATATCATAGCCATTGCTTGTATTTAAATTTTCATCGTGAGATATATCATGACCATTGCTTGTATTTAAATATCCATCATTAGATATGGCATGACCATTATCTGTATGAAGATGTCCATTACCATCATTCGATATTTCATAACCCTTGTCTGCATGAAGATGTCCATTACCACCGTTGGATATAGCATGACCATTGCTTGCATTAAGATGTCCATTATCTGAATGTTGATGCTCACCTTCATGCTTAAGAAAACGACTACAAAGCATCGGTGTGAGGGTGAGGGAAATAAATCCAGACACTAAAATTGACACGCTAATAGTGACTGCAAACTCACTGAATAGCCTTCCCAAAATGCCACCCATGAACATAATGGGAATGAATACAGCTACCAAAGAAATCGTCATTGATAAAATTGTAAAACCAATTTCTTTGGAACCGTTGAGAGCAGCTTGCATTCGATTTTCGCCCATTTCCATGTGACGCACAATATTTTCTAGCATCACCACGGCGTCGTCTACCACAAAGCCAACGGCTAGAGTAAGTGCCATCAATGAAAGGTTATCCAGAGAGTAACCAAGTAATAGCATTACCCCAAAGGTTGCTACTAGTGATAAAGGTACAGCCAAGCTGGGAATGATAGTAGCTGAGATATTCCGTAAAAACAGAAAAATTACCAAAATTACCAAGCAAATCGTCAGGAACAAGGTAAATTTGACATCGTTGACTGACTCGCGAATAGATTGGGATCGATCATAAAGAATTTCCATATCTACCGCTGCGGGAATTTGTTCCCGGAAGCTAGGCAAAATTTTCTTGATCCCGTCTACAACTGCTACAGTATTACTCCCTGGCTGTCGTTGAATTGCTAAGACAATTGCTCGCTTCCCATTGAACCAACTTGCTACTTTGTCGTTTTCTACGCTATCAAATACCTTACCCAATTCTCTCAACTGAATTGGTGCGCTGTTACGGTAAGCAACTACTAAAGAACTATAAGCTTCGGCATTACTTAATTGTCCGTTTGACTCAATAGTATAGTTTTGGTTTTGTCCATAAAGGTTACCAGTAGGTAAATTAGAATTTCCTTTAGAAACGGCATCTGCTACTTCGTCAATCCCCAAACCCTTAGAACTTAATGATTGTGGGTCTAGGTAAATGCGAACAGCATACTTTTGCGAACCGTAAACCTGTACCTGCGCTACACCATCAACCATTGAAAGGCGCTGTGCTAAGATTGTTTCCCCATATTTATCCACTTCTGACAATGGCAGTGCTGTCGAGTTTAAAGCTACATACAGAATAGGTGAATCTGCTGGGTTGACTTTGCGATATGATGGTGGATTAGGCATACTAGTCGGTAACTGCCGCGCTGCTTTTGCGATCGCAGATTGCACATCTTGAGCCGCACTATCTATATCCCGACTCAAATTAAATTGCAGTGTAATCTGTGCCGAACCCAGAGAACTTGTAGAATTCATCGAATCCAGACCAGCAATACTAGAAAATTGCTGCTCTAATGGCGTTGCTACCGATGAAGCTACCGTTTCAGGACTAGCTCCCGGTAAACTAGCTGACACCTGAATTGTGGGAAAATCCACAGTTGGCAGGTCACTTACTGGTAGCAATTGATAACTCATTAAACCAAACACCATGATGGCTAGCATCACGAGTGTGGTCATGATCGGTCGGCGAATAAATAATGCAGAGATGTTCATAGGCTATATGGGAAGCAGGGAAGGGAGTGTGGGGAGTGTGGGGAGACAAAGAGGAGAAGGAGGAAAATAACTAATGACAAAGGACAAATGACCAATGACCAATGACAAAAAGTATAAATATTTACAAAATAAAAGCTATTGTGAGGGGTTTTGATTTCCTTGGTTAACGCCTCCAGCCTTTTGCCCTGTGCCTACTGCTTGCTTAATTTGTACTTTGGCTTTTGGTCTGAGGTTAAATTGTCCATCAGTGACGACTTGGTCGCCTTCTTTTAGCCCTTGCTGAATCACTGATTCATTACCAACTGCATTACCCACAACAACTGAACGCATATCTACGGTCTGGTCGGTAGGATTCAACACATAGACAAACTGCCCTTGTTGTCCTGTTTGAATGGCTGTGGTTGGCACAACTATGGCGTTGGGTTCTTGTGTTAGCCGGACAACCACATTGACAAATTGCCCTGGCGATAGCCGTCCATCGGCGTTAGCAAAGCTACTTTTAAGTTGAATAGTCCCTGTTGTGGGATCTACACCACTGTCTACAAAAAAAAGTTCGCCACGTTCAGGACGCTGTTCATCTTTGGGAATGTAGGCATCTACTTCTATTTTTCCCTGTGCCCGATATTTGTTAAGTTCTGGTAGTAAGCGTTGCGGAAGGGAAGTAGTAATGTAAATGGGGCTAATTTGACTAATTGTGACCAAGGGGTTGGTATCGTTATCTTTTACTAAGTTGCCTTGATTAACCTTCAAGCTACCTGTACGCCCAGTAATTGGTGAAAAAATCGAATTATAAGAAAGTGCGATTTTAGCGCTATCAACTGCTGCTTCGGCTGCACTAACTTCTGCTTTAGCATTATTGAGGTCGGCTTTTGCAGCGTCAACTGCTGCAATGGTGTTGGCAATACCTTCGTTATCAGCCAGCACTGTTGCTTTTTGAGCATCAGATGCGGTACGGTACTGCTCTGCTTGCTCTTTGCTAATCGCTCCTTGAGTGAAAAGCGTACTATAGCGTTGTGCTTGGGCTTGGGCGTTTTTGGCTTGGGTTTGGTCTTTGAGGAGATTAGCTTTGGCTTGATTGACTTGGGCTACAGCCTTAGAAAGGTTAGCTTGCGCCTGTTTTACCTGAGCGATCGCCTTATCTCGATTCGCTTGCGCTTGCATTAAGGTGGCTTGCTGTGGTCTGGAATCTATTTTGAATAGCAGTTGACCTTTCTTAACATTCTGACCTTCTTGAAAATAAACTCCTGTAAGCGGCCCTGCAACTTGCGACTTTATCCCTACAGTCGAATACGCCACAACTGTTCCTGTTTGTCGTAACTCAATAGGTATGGTTTTACGCGTTACTCTCGCTACCACAACAGGTACAGCACGCTGCTGATTTTTGCCTTTTTGGTTATTGGACTGTGCTTCAGTTGCCGTACAACCACACAGAGCAATTAAACTGAACAGCATGATTCCCCTGCTCAATTGTTTCGGCATTAAGGGCAAAAGTCCTTGCCACGTCAGCTTTTGAGCGTCTAAAGAAGGTCTAGTCTTAAGCTTAAGAGATAAATATCTCATACTGACCAGCGACAGCATTAATGAGAGCCTCTAAATACAGGTTTAACAGATGTTTGAAAAACACACACTTAATTTTAGCTAAAATTAGTTAGCTACGCTAACAGTTAGCCAAACATCTATCCCCAGAACCATTTCTGGTATAACCTGCGAAAAAATTACTGGAAGCTTCCTGCCATCTAATGCATAAAACATCAGATTTTTGCAGATTTGGTTAGATAGACTGAGTAACAGAAGCCGCAGCTTGACAAATGACAGTTTTGGCGCAAAATCTCCTACCAAATCCGCATTTCTAACTCTGCTTTGTCCTGACAACTTTAGCAAATCGGAGTATTGAAACCGGGTTTAGTATCAGTCATGCGATCGCCTCAACTCTTCGCAAAATCCCCAATCTAAAATTGTATGAGTCCCAAAAAACTAGCCCCAGAAGTAACCCCGGAACAATGCGCTGCTAAAATGATGGAAACAATTCCGATTATTATCAAGTTCTTTCGGACAGAGATGCGACGTAATGCTTCTTTTCTCCCAGAGTCGCTTTCTGTCCCGCAATTTCGGGCGCTTGCTTTTCTCGATCGCCATCCAAGTGCTTCTCTTTCCCAAGTGGCAGAACATTTAGGGGTAACAAGGGCTACAGCTTCAACGCTTACAGACCGACTCGTACAAAAAAAATTGGTCAGCAGAGTAGAAAATCCCCTAGAGCGTCGTCATGTTGTCCTCAATTTAACTGATACAGGAAAGTATCATCTACAACAAATTCGCTCCTTGACGAGTGCCAGAATTGCCACCGTTTTAACTAACCTACCAGAAGAACAAATGAGGAGTGTGGTAGAAGGTTTAACAGTGCTAAGTAATACTTTTGAACAGGTAATGCCAGAATAAGTAGGCTTGTAACTGAAAATATCTGATAATTTAGAATATTTTAGCGACTGACGGCTTAAATTTATAGATGCGATCGCGCTTTCAAAATTTGGTAACGCGATCGCGATAATTGTTTACCCTAACTAAATAAATGCAGCTGATCTACTGCTGCATTAATCAAATTATGAGTAATGGGGAGGCTATCAATTACCATGCCAAGACACAACAGCATCATGTAGGAGATGGAATAGAGAAATAGCTCTCTGGCTACAGTCCGATCCTCTGGGTTTTGCAATAAGCGCCAAGCTTTGTGGATGAATATGGCTCCTAAACCAAGAGCGATCGCTGCATAAAAAATCCCAGTTGCGTGTAAGGGGAAAATTAGTAACAGCGTTGCAGCTACTGTTACCAAGGTGTAGTACCAAATTTGCTTAACTGTTGCTGTATCACCGACAACAACTGGTAACATCGGGATTCCGACTTTGGCGTAGTCATCCCGAATCATTAAAGCTAAAGCCCAGAAATGAGGAGGCGTCCAAAGAAAGACAATCGCAAAAATTAACCATGCTGCCCAGCTTAAAGTGCCTGTAACAGCGGCCCAGCCTACTAGCGCCGGAATTGCTCCAGCTGCCCCACCAATGACGATATTCTGGGTGCTATGGCGCTTTAGCCAGTGTGTATAGACTAAAACATAGAAAACTATGCCAGAAAAAGCCAGTAGGGCAGCTAGTAGGTTAGCAAAAACTGCCAATAAAGTGAAAGACATGACAGCCAGAGCCACAGCGAAAATCAGCGCTTCCCGTGGCTGTACCTTACCAGAAGGGATGGGACGATGACGCGTCCGCTCCATTTCATAATCAATATCCCGGTCATAGATACAGTTAATCGTCTGGGCGCTAGCAGCAGCCAAAGTGCCGCCAGTCATAGTTACTAGCAACAATAATGGGTCTACTTGTCCCTTAGCAGCAATCCACATACTGCCAGCAGTGGTAATTAAGAGCAACGGGATAATCCGGGGCTTTGTTAACTGGTAGTAGCTTTGAATTACCTGGAGAAATGTTTCGTGGTGGCGAGAGACATTAGTCTCAATCATTTTGGCTCTAGTTCCTTATTTTTCAACAAGTTATGTGCACGCCCTGCTCAGTCTGATTGGTGCGGTTGAACGAAAGTACAGACTTCCTGCATCTGGCTGGGTCGCAATACGCGCCGTTGCGCTTCCATGAAGAGTGCTACTCACGGCTTTTATTTGTAGAGCCTTTGTAGAAACGCTGTTATTTGCGTTTTGATGTCTCTTGGGATGCAGGTAGAGACAAGGGTTTTTTTGGTTCCACCACTTCTAGTTGCTAGGGATTGGTGCTAGATGTGATGTCAAAGAAGCAAGGGAGCAGGAGCCTAAAGGAGCAAGGGAGAAACCCCAAAATTAGGAAAGGGGCTAGTGACCAAGATGGCAGGGAGATTAAATTTCTCCCCTGCGCCTTGCTCCCTTTCCCCCCGCCTCTTTGAGTTATGAATGCGATCCATTCGCTTGTGTGTTTGTAGTTAATGTTACAGTCACAGGGTAAATGTTAGTTTCACGACTAGCAACCCAGTCGCGTAATGCTAGCACGGTGAAAGCCACTAAAGTACCCAGTAAAGCTGCGCCTACAGCTTGGTGAGATACAGTGAGAGGCTCGACTTGCAGACGTAATCTGAAAGTGGCAACTCCCAACAGTATTTGTATAAGCAGCAACCCACCAGCCATATTTGCTAATCGCCGCAAAGCAGGATGAAGTGCTGGTCTTTGCCAAGATATCAATACCACCGCTAAAGTTGCCACTGTCGGTGGTACTAAGCCGAAGATGTGGCTGTACATCACAGTACAAAGTTGGGATGTGCCCAAACATTGGTGTAGTGCCCAGCGAGACCCTACCAAGGCA
This sequence comes from Nostoc sp. 106C, assembly GCF_002154725.1. Lineage (GTDB taxonomy): Bacteria > Cyanobacteriota > Cyanobacteriia > Cyanobacteriales > Nostocaceae > Aulosira. The sequence continues at coordinate 61,343 of NZ_MTAW01000179.1, forward strand.
CCTAGTAAACTTTGTAGGTAAACCAAAATAGAGGCTGCTAAACCCAACCAAGGCAACTTGCCTACATTGCCAGTGCCTTGATAAGGAGTGAGTGCCGTACCAACAATCAGTAGGGTGGTGAAAAACAACAGCGCTGTCCCCAAGTGGGCAGTCACAATATCAAACCGCAACAGTTCGGTGACCGTAAGTCCCCCCAAGATGCCTTGGAAGACGATTAAAAATAGGGCGAATGTAGATGCCCAAGGCAGCCAAGTAGGTAGGGCGCGACGATGCCACCAACACAGACCAACAAGGGCGATCGCACTGACACCAATCAAAGCTGCGTCCAATCTGTGAAACCACTCCAAGAATACTTGGAGATTCATTTGCTTGGCTGGCACTAATTGCCCGTAGCACAAGGGCCAGTCTGGGCAAGCAAGTCCTGCGTTCATCACCCTTGTGGCACTGCCTATTGCCATCAAAATCAAGGTGGCTATACAGATCTTCCAAACCAAACGACGAATCATTTCCTTGGGCTTTGGCTGCGGAGCTGCCGCTTCATTTTGTTGTTCTAGGACAAATTCGCTCATGAACGATACCTTATGCCCGCTCTTGAGTAGAGCTACTTAAAATTATTAGTTTGTCAGTCACGACCCATATCCACCCTAGCGTATACGACAAGGATTTATAGATTAGCTTTCAGTTATACCTTTCACTTATACTTTGAATCACTCTTGCCACTTTTTGCCCGAAACTTTAGGTATTTTTCAAGTTGTTATGAGTCCTTTTTTTGCAATAAATTTTACTATCTAAATTTATTCTTAAATTTTTGCCATGATTCACATCTATCCTTAGCAATATCTGATAAAACTCTTTTACTCAAAAATAGTTATGTAGCTAAAAAAATTAATAAAAATTTCAGACCTTAATAGCCCAGAACTGATGGACTGGACTACCTTAGTAAGTGGGCAGCTTTGAGATAACGTAGTAAATTCATTTTAAGTAAGCCGTGAAAATTCCAAGTTCGATCTGGACATTACTAATTGGCATTGTGCTAACCCTAGTCAGCCTTTGGTACGGTCAGAATCACGGTCTGTTGCCAACAGCAGCCTCTGATGAAGCCGTCTTAGTTGATGGTTTGTTTAACACAATGATGATCGTCTCGACAGCTATATTTATAATTGTCGAAGGTGTTTTGATTTACGCTGCATTTAAATATCGGCGGCGACCTGGTGACAATGAAGACGGACCACCAGTTGAGGGTAACGTACCTCTAGAAATACTCTGGACGGCGATCCCAGCAATTATAGTTATTGGTATTTCTGTATACAGTTTTGATGTGTACAACGAAATTGGTGGCTTCGATCCCCATGCTGTTCATGAAGCCCCGATTACTCAGAATATGTCGATGAACATGCCTGGGGCAGCTATTGCTGCAACTTTAAACGATACGCCACCAAGCACAGAACCCAACCTCAATCAACAAAAGTCTGATGAGGCGATGCAAGACCCAGCCACGGCAGCAGTTCGCAATGCTGACCAAATTCCTCAAAAGCGGAATGCTCCTGGAATCGGAGTTGTTTCTCCCACCATTGGGCCTAGTCCGGAAAACGTAGGCAAACCGCCAGCGTTGGCAATTAACGTTACCGGTCTCCAGTACGCCTGGATTTTCACTTATCCAGAAACAGGTATAACTACTGGTGAAATGCACGTTCCCATTGGGCGGGAAGTGCAAATCAATATGACAGCCAACGATGTGATTCACGCTTTTTGGGTACCTGAGTTTCGCTTGAAGCAAGATGCTATCCCCGGTAGACAAAGCGAGATTCGCTTCACACCCAACAAGGAAGGTGATTATGCCCTCATCTGTGCTGAACTTTGTGGACCCTACCACGGCGCAATGAGAGCACCGATAGTTGTTGAGAAACAAGAAGCATTTGACAAATGGCTGCAAGAGCAGCAAGTAGCCAGCCGCGAAACCCTGAATCAAGCTGTTGCTCTTAACCCAGCAGATTTATCCCCTAATGAATTCCTTGCTCCTTATACCAAAGAAATGGGAATTAAACCTGAAGTACTCCATCAAGTTCACCATTAGTCAAAAGTCCAGAGTCAAAAGTAACAACTCAGGACTCAGCACTCCAGACTCAGCACTCTTATGACCCAAGCTCAAATACAAGAAACTGCCAATATTCCTGCCCGTATTGAAGAACCAGGGGAGAGAAAATGGCAAGATTACTTTACTTTTAATACCGACCATAAGGTGATTGGGATTCAATACCTAGTCACTACGTTCATTTTTTACTGTATAGGCGGCGTTTTAGCGGACTTAGTTCGTACCGAGCTACGTACCCCAGAAGTAGATTTTGTCACGCCTGAAGTTTATAACAGTTTATTTACGCTGCACGCCACAATCATGATTTTCTTGTGGATTGTGCCAGCTGGTACAGGGTTTGCTAACTACCTGATTCCCCTGATGATTGGGGCTAAGGATATGGCATTCCCCAAACTGAATGCTGTTGCCTTTTGGATGATCCCGCCTGCTGGTTTGTTGCTGATCGCTAGTTTAGTGGTAGGGGACGCACCAGATGCAGGTTGGACTTCCTACCCTCCCCTGAGCTTGGTAACAGGTCAAGTGGGTGAGGGAATTTGGATTATGAGTGTCCTCTTACTAGGTACATCATCGATTCTGGGGGCAATCAATTTCCTTGTTACCTTGCTGAGGATGCGTACCCCAGGCATGGGTTTCCATCAAATGCCCTTGTTCTGCTGGGCGATGTTTGCCACCTCAGCACTGGTACTGGTATCAACACCGGTGCTAGCAGCTGGTTTAATTTTGCTGGCTTTTGACTTATTCGCCGGAACGACATTCTTTAACCCGACTGGGGGTGGCGATCCGGTGGTTTACCAGCATATGTTCTGGTTTTACTCTCACCCAGCGGTTTACATCATGATTTTGCCTTTCTTTGGGGCAATTTCTGAGGTGATCCCAGTTCATTCCCGCAAACCGATTTTTGGCTACAAAGCGATCGCTTACTCTTCCTTGGCCATCAGCTTTTTAGGACTAATCGTTTGGGCGCACCACATGTTTACCAGCGGTATTCCTGGCTGGTTGCGGATGTTCTTTATGATCACCACTATGATCATTGCCGTACCCACAGGAATTAAAATTTTCAGCTGGTTGGCAACAATGTGGGGCGGTAAAATCCAGCTAAATACTGCCATGCTATTTGCAATGGGCTTTGTGGGCACATTTGTGATTGGTGGGATTAGTGGCGTGATGTTGGCGGCTGTACCCTTTGATATCCACGTTCACGACACCTACTTTGTAGTCGCACACCTGCATTACGTCCTGTTTGGTGGTAGCGTGCTCGGCATTTATGCCGGGATGTACCACTGGTTCCCGAAAATGACAGGGCGGATGATCAATGAATTTTGGGGTAAGGTTCACTTTGCCTTGACCATTGTCGGTCTGAATATGACATTCTTACCGATGCATAAGTTAGGGATGATGGGTATGAACCGCCGTGTTGCCCAATATGACCCCAAATTCACGTTTTTGAACGAAATTTGCACTTATGGTGCTTATATACTCGCAGTTTCTACCTTCCCCTTCATTATCAACGCGATTTGGAGTTGGCTATACGGAGAAAAAGCTGGTAATAATCCTTGGAGGGCACTAACCTTAGAGTGGATGACTACCTCACCACCTGCGATCGAGAATTTTGATGAACTCCCGGTACTGGCTACAGGCCCCTACGACTACGGCTTGGAAAACGCTGACAAGGGTGTACCTCTATCAGATCCCAATCCAGTTTTGTCTGGCGGTGTTAACTCGGTGTTAAGAGCCGAGCCTGACGAGCCATATCCAGCAATTACTGCTGAAAAAGAATAGTGCAGGGCATTGGGCATGGGGCATTGGTCAGTTGTCTCCCCTGCTTCTTTTTCCCCTTTACCCTTTACCCTTTCCCCCTTCCCCTCCTGCCTCTAGTCCCCACCCTCACCTGTCCTCTAACAATTCAAGATTCATGCAAAGTCAAACTATTGACTCAGCAAAAGCTGAACTGAATCATCACCATAGTGCGGAAGCAGCACATGCTCATCACGAAGCACATCCAGACCATCGCTTGTTTGGGCTAATTGTCTTCCTCGTAGCTGAAGGGATGATTTTCATGGGGTTGTTCGGAGCCTATCTGGCTTTCCGTTCTATCTTACCTGTATGGCCGCCAGCAGGCACGCCAGAATTAGAACTTTTACTACCTGGAGTTAACACTGTCAATCTAATTGCCAGCAGTTTTGTCATGCATAATGCTGACACTGCCATCAAAAAGAACGATACCAAAGGTATGCAAACCTGGTTGGCAATTACTGCTGCAATGGGTACGATTTTCTTGGTAGGGCAAGTATATGAATACACCCATCTAGAATTTGGTCTAACTACCAATTTATTTGCTAGCGCATTTTATGTTTTAACTGGCTTTCACGGTTTGCACGTTACCCTTGGCGTTTTGGCGATTGTGGCTGTCTTGTGGCGATCGCGCCGTCCGGGACACTATAGTAATGAAAAGCACTTCGGTATTGAAGCTGCGGAAATTTACTGGCACTTTGTAGACGTGATTTGGATTATTCTTTTCGGATTGTTGTACATACTCTAAGTATTAATAAGTAGTTGTTCACTCCACGCGAATAACTACCCAACCCCCAAATGGGGGTTTTTTTCATGGTTATTTATGTAATCGACTTCTGATACCAATTCACGAAAACTTTGCTACAGATAGATCTCTCGTAGGGGCACGGCAATACCGTGTCCTTATCAACGTATTTGTATCATGATGAAAGTGAAACGGTATGATACCAATTTGAAAAATGATTGCGACAGATGGAAATCTGAAACGCTGATCCAATAGTTGTTTGTTTTAGAATCTAATACCAATTCAAATAATGTTTGCGACAGATAAATTCTTTGTAGGGGCACGGCACCAGTAAAATAATTTGATATACCAAAAGATTGTGGCTGCCGTGCCCCTACTCATGTGTCGCGTTCTTTTTTCAAAATGGTATGAGTATTGACAGGCGATCGCCTAAAATTTTTCTAGATATTTTTTCTGGGTATTCCAGTGCCGAATCAGCATTAATTGAGTCACAGAAGGCTTAAGGTGCGAGATAATTTGTGAAAGACACAAGGGTGCATTTCATTGGTTCAACAATCACAAATCCCAGAAAATTCATCGATGCGAGCAATCCAGCGTGTACTGGGGAGCTTGAGCAATTACCAATGGATTTCCTTAGGAGCTTTGTTCAGTCTCTTACTTTTGACAGTTGCAAATGCAGCTACACCACAATTATTTCGCTGGGGAATCGATCAAGGTATTGCCCAGAAAAACTTACAAATTGTGCTTTACAGTGCTGCATGGATGGTAGTTGCGGCGATCGCTCGCGGTTTATTTAACTTTGGACAAAGCTATTTGGCAGAGGCGGCTTCTCAAGGTGTTGCCTATGATTTACGCAATAAGATTTTTAGTAAGATTCAAAATCTCAGTTTTAGCTATCATGACAAGGCACAGACTTCCCAACTGCTAACTCGCGTCACCAGTGATATCGAGCAGATCCGTACATTTATTGGTACCAGTCTGATTCAGGTGATTGGTGCAGTGGTGACGTTGGTAAGTGTTGCGGTAATTCTGCTAGTGATGAATTGGCAGTTAGCATTAATTACCCTGACAGTAGTGCCGATATCAGGATGGTTAATGGCACGATTCGTTACCCGCAATGAACGAATATTCCGGCAGGTACAAGAGCAACTGAGCGACCTGAATGCGGTATTGCAAGAGAACTTGTTGGGGATCAGGGTAGTAAAAGCTTTCGTGCGGGAATCTACCGAAAGGTCGCGTTATACGACCTTAAATGATGCCCTAGTCACGGCCAATATGAAGACTATTAGCGCCATCCGCAATACCTTCCCCTTTATCTTTTTAATGAGTAATTTGGTAACTGTCGCAGTTTTTGGCTATGGGGGAGGACAGGTAATTGGTGGTAAGTTCTCTGTTGGTGAATTGGTAGCGTTTAACTCTTACCTGGTGTTGGTACTCCAACCAATTTTGTTGATTGGATTTGCTGCACCTGCGATCGCTCAAGCAGCTGCTTCCGCGGAACGAGTTTACGAAGTGGTAGATGCGGAGGTGGAAATTAGCGATCGCCCCGATGCTGTAGAGTTTAACACCTGCGGCGGCAGAATCACTTTTGAAAATGTCTCGTTTCGTTATCCTGGAGCTAGAACTGAAGCTCTAAAGAATGTTTCTTTTGAAACCAAGCCTAACGAGCTAATCGCTATTTTAGGAATGACTGGTTCCGGCAAAAGCACAATCATGAACTTGATTCCCCGCTTTTATGATGTCACTAGGGGAGCAATTCGCATTGATGGGCGGGATGTGCGGGATTTTACCCTGAAAAGTTTGAGAGCGCACATTGGGATTGTGTTTCAAGAAACCACCCTATTTTCTGGTACCATCCGCGAAAATATTGCCTACGCAAAACCGAATGCAGCTTTGGAACAGGTGCTTGAAGTGGCAAAAACTGCCCAAATCCATGAATTCATCGCCAGCCTACCCGATAGCTACGAAACAATGGTAGGTGAACGAGGCATTGGTTTATCTGGGGGACAAAAGCAACGAATAGCGATCGCCCGCACCTTACTCACTGATTACAGTATTCTGATTTTAGATGACAGTACTTCTGCTGTAGATGCCAAAACTGCTGCGCAAATTCAAGCCGAACTGGATAACCTTATGCGCCAAAAAGCTTGTGTAACTTTTGTGGTGGCTCAACGCATTAGTACCATCAAGAATGCTGATCGCATTTTTTTGGTCGATAAAGGACAATTAGTTGCCCAAGGCACCCATGAAGAATTAATGCAAACCAGTCCACTTTATGGGGCGATTTTGGAATCTCAAGTAAAGCAGAAGGAGAACAAATGAGAGGCTTCGGTCCGGTTGTTGCACCTGAGCAACAGGCAAATCACCAACTCTCCACTTTACGGCGCTTTTTGCAATACTTGCGGCCCTATCGCAAAGAAATCCCCATAGCCTTGACATTAGTACTGATTGGTGCGTCAACACAGGCGATCGGGCCATTCTTACTGGGTTGGTCAATCGATCATCTAATTGCTAAAGGAAATTTGCCGGGGTTGATGCTGCTATTAGGGCTGCTGGGACTAATTTACGGGCTTGGTATCTCGGCAACTCGTGGTCAAATTATTCGGGTCGGCTGGATTATGCAGCGCTTGCTGGCGCAACTGCGGCAAGATATTTTCACGAAAATCCAGAGTTTGCCACTCAGCTTTTTTGACCGCAGCGAAGCGGGCGATTTAATGAGCCGCCTGCTCAATGATGTGAATACAGTGAATCAGGCATTTGGTCAGACCATCGCCCAAATGCTGGGCAACACTTTTAGTTTGGTTGGCATTGTCATTGCCATGCTCTCAATCAACTTACAACTTGGCTTGTTAAGCAACCTCGTTGTACCACTGATGATTTTGACCACGAGCTTGTTTGCACGTTGGGCAAGAGCGAGATTTCGCGTCACACGACAGACAATTGGCGAACTTTCCACCAAGTTGGAAGAAGATATTGGCAGTGTGCGAGAAGCACAGGCATTTAATCGCGTACAGATGAACATTCAAGAATTCGCCACTCTCAACGCTGCTAATCGCGATGCCAACGTCCATGCTGTGGCAATTACTGCGGCCTTTTTACCGTCGATTGATTTTCTTAATACTCTAGCAACCGCAGGTGTACTAGCTTATGGTGGCTATCTTGCTGTCACAGGCGCAGCAACAGTAGGTGTCGTGACATCATTTTTACTTTATGTACAGCAATTCTTTCGCCCGATCCAAATTCTCAGTCAGTTTTACACCCAAGCTCAGTCTGCCTTTGCGGGATTAGAACGAATCTTCCTGCTGTTGGATGAACCATCACAACTTAAAGATGCACCTGATGCTATCCAAATGCCACCAATTTACGGTGATGTGACATTTGAGAATGTCAAGTTTGGCTATAACCCAGAGCAAATGGTTCTCAAAGGCGTGAATTTACACGCCCGCCCAGGGCAGATGGTTGCATTAGTAGGCCCGACAGGCTCTGGAAAAACGACAATTATTAATTTAATATTGCGTTTTTATGATGTCTCTGATGGTGCAGTAAAAATTGATGACATTGATGTGCGTAGTGTTACTCAAGCTAGTTTACGGCGTCAGATTGGTATTGTTCTGCAAGATAATATTTTATTTAGCGGTACTGTGGCGGAAAACATTGCTTTTGGCTCTCCACATGCTACCCAAGCCGAGATCGAAGCCGCTGCACAAATGGCAAATGTGCATGAGTTTATTACTTCATTACCACAAGGTTATACAACTCAACTGGGTGAACGGGGTGCGCCTCTCAGTCAAGGACAACGGCAACTGATTAGTATTGCCCGTGCGGTGTTGATCGATCCCCGCATTCTGATTCTTGATGAAGCTACCAGCAGTATAGATACCCGTACAGAAGCACTGGTACAAAATGCGATCGCTCGCTTGCTGCAAGGTCGTACCAGCTTCGTAATTGCTCACCGCCTCAGTACCGTTACTCAGGCCGATCAGGTATTAGTAATTCAGCAAGGACAAATCATCGAACGCGGCACTCATGCAGAACTCATGAGTCTGCAAGGTGTCTATGCAAACCTCTATGCTCTCCAGTTGGGTGCAGCAACCACAATGGAATTTCAATAATTAGTAAAACCCTAAATGAGTTGTGAAATTACTTGTTGAGTCAGGATCTACAAATTTACTTTGTTTTTTCACAAATGAAATAGGACTGCTATAGAATTTCCAATCCAATGAAATACAGCCCCTTGTAAGGACACAACAACGTTGTGTCCTTACTATCATGTCGATTGCTAGAAATGATCCAATCTAACATCCTTCCAAATTTCAGAAACCTGCCAGCCTGTATTCCCAACTGATTGGACTACAGGATTGTCACGCAAAGGAATATAGTGAGGTTCTCTAATCTCTACATCCAGTACTTGTTTCGTCTCTAATATCGATTCTAGAGCATCGATAGTATCGTCTTGAAGATTTTCTTCTTCTACTTCCTCCATAATCTTAATTTTCTTCAGGAGGAGTTTTTCAGATTTTTTGATCAGTTTCATCTGTATCTACTTAGAATTTTGAAAACTGGACATTCGGAGATGAGAATCTTCATATTGATTCTGAAAAGATTAATATAATCTTTTCAAAATTTTCAGACAGATCCGCAAGAAATTTTATGAAGTATAGTGTTGAATAATTTAACTAGGATTAACTAGGATACAGCAAATTTGCGAAAAATACGAGCATTTTTCTTAACAAGGTATTGAAGCGCATTAAGTAAGCTGATACAAATAAACCGAACTATGTAATAGAATGTAAAATGCATAAAACCCTTGCCATTGCTACCCTACGAGAAGGGTTAAGGACGGGTTTTATCGATGTGTTGCATTCTTTTTTCAAATTGGTATTACTTATCTCTTAATGCTGCATCATTTGAAAGATTTTATGGATTCTTGTGCAAGAAAGCCTGGATCTCTTTTAGCTCTTGCTCGTTGAGACGAAATTCACTTGCACCGATTATTCCTTCTACTTGTTTACTGTTGCGTCCGCCAACAATTGCCGCTGTTACCGCAGGATTATTTAAAGTCCAAGCGATCGCTACTTCACCAGGTGAACGCCCATGTTGTTGACCAATGTGTTGCAACATCTCGACCAGCTTCAGATTACGAGATAGACGTGGCTCCTGAAATTCACTGCTGTTCTTGCGCCAATCATCATCTGGCAGATTAGCAACTCGCTCAGATGTCATCGCCCCAGTGAGCAAGCCAGATTGCATTGGTGAATAAACAATCACACCTATATTATTTTCCTTACAAAAAGGCAAAATATCCTTTTCTACATCGCGCTTGACCAGTGAATAAGGCGGTTGCAATGAAGTGATTGGTGCAATCTCCTGGGCACGTTTCAATTGTTCTACATTGAAGTTTGAAACCCCAATATAGCGAACCTTACCTTCATCTTTTAGCTGGCTGAGGGTTTTCCAACCTTCTTCGAGTTCTGCGTCTGGGTTGGGCCAGTGAATCTGGTAGAGGTCAATGGTTTCAATGTTGAGTCGGCGCAAACTAGCTTCAACCTCCCGCCGCACCGAATCTGCCTTGAGGCTACGACCAATTTCGCCTTTTTCATTCCAAATCATTGAGCATTTAGTAAAAATATAGGGGCGTTCTGCTCGACCTTTAAGCGCTTTAGCAACAATCTCCTCTGAATGGCCCAAACCATAAATAGCTGCGGTGTCAATCCAATTAACACCCAGATCGAGAGCGCGATTGATCGCTGCAATCGATTGTTGGTCGTCCTGTGCTCCCCAACCAAAAGCCCAGTCACCTCCACCGATAGCCCAAGCACCAAAGCCGATTGGGGTGATTTGAAGCTCCGAATTGCCGAGTTGTTTGGTTTTCATGCCTACTTTCTCCAAGAATTAGGAATTTTAGGTGAGCAGCGTTTCCAACAATGCTCGAAGTAATCTAAAGCTTTACCTTGCCAAAGAAACCGAATTATTTATTTTTAAAAGTCTTGCCCAGTCAGCTTAAAAGCTGTTGTATCGCGTTAAACAGCGCTCTCAAATAAGCTAGTTGTTGGCTGTAATGACTCTGCTTGAACAAATAGCGTACTTTGGTCAGGAAAAGCTGTCCAATTTTGCTCGAATAGAGGTTCAGAAGCAACAATGACTTGGTTGGGCTGCTTTAGATGATCGCAATACCAATAAAGACTAGGGGCTTCTGTACGGTAGGCGTAGCGAGTTGCCGCAACTGCTTGACCGTCACTAACTATGATATTGGCACTAAAGCTGGTATCGTGCTTTTTAGCCAAGTCAGTCAATTTTTGCAGTGTCGCACGTAAGGCTGATAATAGGTTGCGATCTAGAGACGACTGCCACATTTCCACTAGCAAAGCGAAGATGTGTTCAGAATCAGTCATACCCTTAATCAGCTGGTATGTGGAATCAGAAAGGCTTTCGCGTATCGGTCTATAAAGCGTTTGTTGAAAGTTTTCGATCTCACCATTATGTACAAACAACAGCTTGCCACTGCGGAATGGCTGACAGTTACTAATGTCGAGCGTTTCACCGCTCCCTGCTAGGCGGACATAGCCCACAACACAGTTAGATTGGACATAGTTGCTCAACTCTTCTATATTCGGATCGTTCCACAGGGGGATGGTGTTCCGGTAAATAAACGGTTTACTCGCTTCGTTATACCAACCTACACCAAACCCGTCTGCACAAACTACTCCTGATTTTAATTCCTGCGGGTTATAACTTTGCTTGTATAGCGAATGCTCTTGCTTATAAAGCAACTCATCTAATTGAATGCTATTACCAAGGTAGCCAACTAATCTACACATAAGAAAAATAGCTAAATCATAAAATACGCATATAAAAGTTTAGCAAGCGAATTTTTTGCAGCTATCTAACATAGGGAGGATTTCCTCGCAGAGTGAGTTAATACTCTCGTTTGAAGCCAGGAATAGGGGATGATTTGGATTGCGATCGCTCTTCAGCATGAACACTACAGCGGCTACTTTCTTTGGTGTCCTGTCAAAACTTGCTCACATTTTAGGCACTAGTACGAACTACAGTCTGTTAGAATGCAGAGCTGCGGCATTCGCTGTCAGTCTTGGCGCTTACTGCCTTCTATCTCTTCAAACCATCCGTCCGCCTAAGACTGATGCCGCCAGTGGCGACAGGCCGATGTTATTTCTGGAGTTTTATGTCTTTTTCTACTCTCGGCTTGTCCCCTGAAATTATCCGCGCCGTCACCGAGCGAGGCTACACTCAACCCACGCCAATTCAGATGCAGGCGATTCCTGCTGTATTGTCGGGTGGCGATTTGCTAGCTGGTGCCCAAACTGGTACTGGAAAAACTGCCAGTTTCACCCTGCCGTTGCTGCATCGCTTGTCATCCGAAAAGAGCATTAAAGGCACATCTCATCATGGATGTCCGCCGATTCGGGCGCTGATTCTTACCCCAACTCGTGAACTCGCCGCCCAGGTGGAAGAAAGCGTGTTTGCCTATGGCAAGTACCTGAAACTGAACTCAATGGTCATGTTCGGTGGGGTCAGCATTAGTCAGCAAAAACAGCGTTTGAAGAGTCGTGTGGATATTTTAGTCGCTACCCCAGGGCGACTGCTAGACCACGTGCAACAGGGCACGGTGAACCTGTCGCAGATTGAGGTGTTAGTGCTGGATGAAGCAGATCGCATGTTGGACATGGGCTTTATTCGTGATATCCGCCGCATTCTGTCGCTCCTGCCTAAACAGCGGCAGAATTTGCTATTCTTCGCGACCTTTTCCGACAAAATCAAGGAACTCGCCGCTGGGTTGCTCAATCGCCCGACGATGATTGAGGTGGCACGCCGCAATGTTACCGCTGATACAGTGGCACAGAAAGTTTACAAAGTAGACCGTGATAGGAAGCGTCAATTACTGGCTCACCTGATACGGAAAGATAATTGGTATCAAGTGTTAGTGTTTACCCGTACTAAATACGGTGCAGACCGGTTGGTCAAGCAGTTGGGTGAGGACCGCATTCAAGCACTGGCTATCCACGGTAACAAGAGCCAGTCAGCGCGTACCCACGCTCTGGCAAAATTCAAGAACGGCAGCCTACAGGTACTAGTAGCAACCGACATTGCAGCTCGCGGTCTCGACATTAGCGAACTGCCCCATGTGGTCAATTTCGATCTCCCCAATGTACCGGAGGATTATGTTCATCGTATTGGTCGCACTGGGCGTGCTGGCGCGTCAGGTGAAGCTGTATCGCTGGTAAGCGTCGATGAATATTCGTTGTTGGCTGATATCGAAAAACTGATTAAACAGCGCTTGCCCTTTGAAGTGATCGCTAGCTTTGGAGCCAACCCCCACACCAAGCCCGAAGCAATGCCAAGTGGAGGCAAAGATAAACCCAGAACTGGAAGTGACCAGCGGACAGCTGGCTCGACTGCTGAACCGTTACCAAAAAAAACGCCTAAAAAATTGGCAGCACCAACCGTAGCTGGTGACAAAAAGTCCGGTAGTGGTTCCTCCACATCACGCCGTTGGGCTAAACGCGATCGCTAATTTATCAGTGTTAAATATTGGCTCAGTTCCTATCTCTACCCACTCTTTGACGGAACAACCTTCAGTGGGAACTGATGCCATTTCTATTTAAAACTTGCCAGATTGCGAAAAGATTTAACTAGTGCAACTCCTCCAATCAATACGAAAATTGATCCCATACCAGTAAACATTGCAGGTAAAAACCATAGCTCAAGCCAAGAATTAATCATGGCAGAATTTGGTTTTTGAGGGTTGTAGAGAACTTCTACCTGTTGACCTTTACTAAATGCTGGTGGCTTGCTGCCTGTATTAGATTCAAATACAGTTGGTTCACCAGAACTTGGAGTGAATTTAACGACTGGATAGTAAGCAGAAGAGGCGCGACCCTTACTATCAGTTGATGAACGTCGCTTTAAATCAATTACAGTTCCTTTTATTGATTCTGCTGTGCCAACAAAAGAATGAGTATTAATTACAAATATGATGCCTGTGACAGCAAATATACTGCCAATACCAGCAAATATAGAACCAAATACCAGAAAGAACTTTGAATCGTCCATAGAATTTTTTTATTTTGCTAGGAGCAGACACAATTGAGATGAAAATCCCAACAATCAAACTGCCAAAAACCTTTGAATCACATCCTGACTGAGTTCGTTGGTTGAACCAGAGGCAACAATACCGCCTTTTTGCATGGCGTAATAGTAATCAGCTTGACGAACGAAGTGCAAGTGTTGCTCAACTAATAAAACAGAAATGCCTGTGGTTTCAACAATGCGACGGACTGCGGCTTCAATTTCCCAGATGATTGAGGGTTGAATACCTTCGGTGGGTTCATCTAGTACGAGTAATTGAGGTTGTCCCATTAAAGCACGAGCGATCGCCAGTTGTTGTTGCTGTCCACCACTCAAATCACCGCCCATTCGCGAAAGCATTGTTTTCAACACAGGAAATAAGCTAAAAATTTCCTCGGAAATTCCGGCTTTTTGTGCCTGTTTCTGTCTAGCTTCTAACCCCAACAGCAGATTTTCTTTAACTGTCAAACGGGGGATGATTTCTCGTCCTTGGGGAACATAACCAATTCCCATTTTTGCCCTTTGATCTGGAGATTTAGAGTTGATTAATATCCCAGCAAAGTTAATTGTGCCGCTGCGGGGTTTAAGTAAACCCATAATTGTTTTAAGCAGAGTTGTTTTACCTACACCATTGCGTCCAATTAAGCAGACCATTTGCCCAGATGGTACGCTCAAATCTACGTTGCGGAGAATATGGCTTTCACCGTAGTAAACGTTAAGGTCAGAAATTGTGAGCATTGATTTTTTACGATTTATTCCTGTTGTTGTCCCAGATATACTTCAATGACGCGGGAGTCATTTTGGACTTCTGCAAAACTACCTTCGCACAGTACCGAACCTTCATGTAAAACTGTTACTTTCCGGGCAATTTGTTGCACAAATTCCATATCATGTTCAATAACTAAAATTGAATGATTCTGAGCTAGTGTTAAAAGCAGTTCGCCGATATTATAAGTTTCTTCATCTGTTAAACCCGCCACTGGTTCATCAACAAGTAATAAATCAGGAGACTGTGCTACTAACATTCCAATTTCTAAACGTTGTTTTTCTCCGTGGGATAACAAAGCTGCGGGAATGTCTGCTTTAGAAGTTAAACCGATAGTTTCTAATAAGCCTTTAATACTATTGCTTTCCGTAGCATGAGAACGTCCAAACAAAGTAGAAAAAACATTTTTATTGTGGTTGCTGGTAATTTCTAGATTTTCTCGGGGCGTTAAGTTTAGAAAAACTCTGGGTGTTTGAAACTTGCGGCCAATTCCCAACCGCGCAATTTGATGCTCAGGTAAAGAACGTAAGTTTTTTCCTTTAAATAGGACTCGCCCCACAGTTGGTTGCACTTTCCCGGTAATCACATCAAGAAACGTGGTCTTTCCAGCACCGTTGGGGCCAATTACCACCCGCAACTCACCAACTTCCATACTAAATTTCAGTTGATTGAGAGCCTTAAAACCATCAAAACTAACAGTTACGTTTTCAGTTTCCAATATTTTGGCGTTCATGTTCTACTTCGGCATCTTCTTCTAAACTGGGATATGTAGAAATTGGTTGAGGGCGGTTGAAAATAGGAATGTTTTGATGACGTAACCATCCCACTATGCCATCAGGAAGCACTGTCACGACTATTAACAATAATGCTCCTTGGAAAAATAGCCAGATTTCGGCAAATTGTTCGCTTAAAAAAGCACGAGCGTAATTAACTAACAAAGCTCCAACAATCGCCCCGATTAATGTCCCTCGTCCGCCTACAGCTACCCAAATCACCATTTCAATCGAAAAAGCAATATCCATTGATCTAGGTGATACAGAACCACTTTGCAGGGTATAGAATGCTCCTGCTATGCCTGCGATCGCACCAGAAACTGCAAAGACCACTACTTTAAAATCTGTAGGGTCGTATCCAGAAAATCTTACCCGGCTTTCATCATCACGAATAGCTATCAATAATCTGCCAAAGCGTCCGCTTGTTAACCAGCGACAAATTCCGTATGTGGCTGCAAGCAACAATACTGTCAGGATATAGAAAACGAATTGCGTTTTGGCATCACTGACTGTTGCACCAAACAAAGTTGTGAAATCTATCAGTCCATTTGTACCGTTGAAAAGTTGTTGTTGACCGTTAAAAAAGTTAAAAAATACAATAATTGCAGCTTGAGTCAAAATAGAAAAATAAACTCCCTTGAGGCGATTGCGAAATACTAAATATCCTAATAAGCCAGCTAGTAAAGCTGGAATCATGAACACAGCAACTATAGCTACAGGAAAAGAATAGAAAGGTTGCCAAAACCAAGGTAATTCCGTAATTCCATAAAGCCCCATAAAATCAGGTAACTCGCCAGGGGGGACTTGCAGCTTCAAGTACATAGCGATCGCATATCCACCCAAGCCAAAGAAAATGCCATGTCCCAAACTGAGTAACCCAGTGTAACCCCAAATCAAATCAATACCCAAAGCCACAATAGCCAGCGACAAAAATCTGCCCAACAAATTCAGCCGAAACTGTGTAAGTACTACTGGCATAATCAATATGAGGATAAGTGCGATCGCCACCACCACCCCAAATTCAATTAATATTAACCTTCCTCCCTTCCTTCTCATTCTCTGCGCCTCTATGGTTTAAACATCAACAGTACGACCTTTTTGCGGAAAAATTCCTGCAGGCTTCCACTGTAAAAACACAATAATCAGCACAAATACCATCACCTTAGCCATACTTGCTGTAGCAAAAAAAGTAAAGAAATTTGCTAAAGGTTTGACATGAGTAAATAACGAAGTCAGAGTACCAGAACCAATTAAAAAGTTAGCTGTACCAATTGCCAAGGCAGATACAATCGTACCTAATAAATTGCCTACACCACCGACAACAACCACCATAAAAGTGTCGATAATATAGTTTTGCCCGGTATTGGGGCCTACGGAACCTAGTAAACTAATGGCACATCCAGCCACACCAGCTAAACCAGAACCCAATGCAAAAGTGATGGCGTCAACTTTTTGAGTTGGAATCCCTAAACAAGCACTCATACTACGGTTTTGCGTAACCGCCCGAATTCTTAATCCCCAGTTAGAATGTTGTAAAAATAAGTAAATTCCTGCTACGCAGATTATTGTCAAACCAATAATAAATAACCTAGCAAATGGTAATTGCACACCACCTAGAGATATTCCATCCTGTAACCAACTAGGCGCTGTGACATCCACATTCTGAGCACCAAACCAAGGTTGATTCACTGCTTGCTGATAGGTTTGACTCAATAAGTTGCAAATTGATACTGTCATTAAGAATGATAGCAATAATATTACTGCTATAACCCAATTACGAATTCTCTCCAGATTTGTGCGAGAATTTAAAATCCATAAACTTCCAAAAAATAACACAGAAAATAAGACTATTCCAATTACCAAAACCCAATTGACGCTACGGACAAACTGCTGAAAAATCAAACTTACTCCCCAAGTTGCTAGTAGAGTTTCTAGAGGGCGTCCATAAAGATAACGAATCACGCCTCTTTCGAGAATTAAGCCCACAGCCGCCGTGAAAATAAAAGCGATTATTAAAGCTAAAAAAATATAAATTTCAAACCACAGTCCGCCCAATTGTTTGCAACCATTTTGGACAACAAATGTTGCATAAGCGCCAAACATCATTAATTCACCATGCGCCATATTAATAACGCCCATTAAGCCAAATATAATGGCTAGCCCTAACGCTGCTATTAATAATACAGCGCCAATGCTGATACCATTAAATACAGCCTCTAAGAAAACTGTTAACACTTCTTTTTCTCCCAGAAATCTCAGTTTATTATTAGTTAAATTTCAAGAGATTGAATATGATATTTTACGACTTAAATTACTAAATTAACGTACTAAGATAAATGGTGCGTTGCGCTTCGCTATAACGCACCCTACTAAGAAACCTATGAATACTTTTTGTCCCAATAAATCTCAACAAAATTCGTAATTGTAATTAATTACGAATTACGAATTACGAATTAATTTTACTTAGACTTTTTTGTACTTACCACCTTTAGCTGGATCTGACCAATCACAAGCAAAACCCTTAGTCTCTTTCACAAACTGATTCCAAGGAACTGGCTCAACTGGTACAGGAGTAGCATAGACAATATCAAACAAACCATCTTGCCTTACTTGACCAATTCGCACAACTTTGGATAGGTGATGATTGGTATTAACTGTCACTTTTCCTTCAGGTGCATCTATGGTTTGATTGTATGCCGCAGCACGCACTTTAGCTAAGTCGGTAGTACCAGCTTTTTCCACTGCTTGCTTCCATAAATAAACTGCGATATATGCTGCTTCCATTGGGTCATTGGTTACGCGCTCTGCGCCATACTCTTTCTTAAAAGATTCGACAAACTTTTTATTAGCAGGTGTGTCTACTGTTTGGAAATAGTTCCAAGCCGCATAGTGCCCTTTGAGATACTCTACACCAATTGCTTTGACTTCTTCTTCGGCAATACTTACAGACATAGAAGGATATTTTTCTGGGGTCAAACCAGCCCCTTTCAATTGTTTGAAGAAAGCAACATTACTATCACCATTCAACGTATTGTAAATCACACCACCGTTAGGCAAAGCTTGCTTAATTTTAGTGATAATAGGTGTCACTTCTGTGCTACCTAATGGTAAGTAATCTTCACCAACTGTTGTCCCGCCTAAAGCTTCTAATTGAGCTTTAATAATATTGTTAGCAGTACGGGGGAAAACGTAGTCAGAGCCTACTAAAAAGAATTTTTTACCCTTATTTTTCAACAACCAATCAACAGATGGTTCTATTTGTTGATTTGGCGCAGCACCAGTGTAGAAAATGTTTTTAGAACATTCTTGGCCTTCATACTGCACTGGATACCAAAGCATATGGTCTTTACTCTCGAAGACTGGCTTAACATTCTTGCGACTTGCAGAAGTCCAACAACCAAAAACTACAGCCACCTTATCTTGATCAATTAGTTTGGTTGCTTTTTCTCTAAAGGTATCCCAGTTAGAAGCACCATCTTCAACAACTGCTTCAATTTGTTTACCCAAAACACCACCAGTAGCGTTAATTTCTTTGATTGCTAATTTTTCAGCATCCACAACGCTTTTTTCACTAATAGACATTGTGCCACTGAGTGAATGTAAAATACCTATTTTAATAGTGTTACCACTAGCAGCAGCAACAGGAGAAGCATTGCCAGAGACAGCTGGACTGTTCGTCGCGGTTGGGGAATTATTAACGCAAGCTTTGAGAAAAATGCTGCTGCCGATAGTTACAGAACTGTAAATCAAAAACCTACGTCGGTTAAAATGTCTACTCATATCTTGATTAATTTTCCCTCAATAAATCAGCTAACTCGTAGAAAGCTTACAAGATCAACCTTTAAATTGTGATATTAGTTTGATAGGTTACTATTAAAAAGTTAATTTTTATACAAAATGTTTATTTTATACAATCAGATATCAATTTGATTTGGTTAAAGTTAATAAAATTTTATACTTTTAAAGTCTTGCTCCACTGTTAAAGAGATACTTAGGCAACTATTTTACAATAACAATATCATCATGCCTGCACAAAAAATCAGAGCCAGAAACAGTATTCCAGCCAGGTAATTCGCGTCCCCGTTCCCTTAAAAGAGGCTGTATGGCACTTAGCTCGATTGCATAGACTCTGACTGCCAACCGAGGTAATGTGAGAAATACAATATTTTTTGTGTCACTTAACACTTTAATATTGATGATGTACGTATGAAATTTTGGGACTTTACTCATCATTAATGCGATCAACCACTAGTGAACAAAGTAATGACAAATGATCAACTATGTTCGCATTTGCTCGTAGCCGTCGTAACCTTACTTACTTATTTGCACTGTCGATGGGGAGTATCCTCATTATCTTTGCTGCCATAGCTTATTACTTGGGAACTGAAAACCAGCTTCAGGTTTTTGATGAAGAACTTTATTCAACCAGCAAAGCAATTACAGCAAATGCACAGCATCGTCTCTACAGAGAACGATGGCAGGTGAATAAAGATAATATTCCGATTCTTGGTGATGCGCTACCTTTAAATGGCAAATTGGTATATGTCCGCTGGTTCAATCCCCAAAGAAAATTAGTGAAATCTAGTGGCGAAAATATCTCCAAAAAATTAACTTTTGTTGCTGGTTTTCAAACTATTCAAATTAATGACATTAGTAAAACCTGGCTCCGAGAGTTAACGTTACCAGTTATCCAAAATAATGTTGTCATCGGCTATTTACAGATTGCTGCACCTCTGACACCTTTGCGTAAAAGCTTAAATAGAAGCAGGTTATTTTTAACAATAGGCGTACCCGTAACTTTAGGTTTAATTGGGATTACTGGTTGGTTTTTGGGTGGACTTGCTATGCAACCAACTCGTCGCGCTTATGAGCAACTACAGCGCTTTACTGCTGATGCTTCTCATGAGTTACGTGCTCCTGTGGCTGCGGTTTTGAGCAATGCACAAGTTGCATTAATGCCGCCAGAAGATGAATCAGAGCAGCGTTTTCGCCTAGAAAATATCGAGGAGATAGCGAAATCAATGAGTACTCTGATTAGCAATTTGCTGTTTCTAGCTCGTCATGAGGGGCCTTTAGATCCTACCGAACTCAAGAGCATTGACCTTGTAGAACTACTGCGATCGCTCTTTGAATCATACCAATCACAAGCAGCTTCCCAAAATCTTAATTTTACGCCTTATCTCCCCCAGCAGCCTCTGTACTTGAAAGCAGATGCAGAATTGTTAAAACAGGCTTTTGTTAACTTGCTCGCCAATGCCTGCAAATATACCCCAGCCGGAGGGACAGTTAAGCTACGACTATTTCAACGTGGTCATCGAGCTGTTATCCAAGTAGAAGACAACGGCATTGGTATTCCATCGGAAGATTTACCTCATATATTTGAACGATTTTATCGCGTGGGCAATGTGCGATCGCGTCAAACAGGAGGCTTTGGTTTAGGATTGGCGATTTCTCAGCAAATTATTCAAGCGCATCGAGGGCAAATTACAGCTAGCAGTGTACTTGGCCAAGGTTCAACCTTTGAAATCCAACTGCCCTCAGATAGGAATTAAACTAGGAAATTTGATGAATTAATTTGCAGACAGTGATTATTTGCCAATTGGGTAATCAGTTGCTGTTTTGATATAACTAACAGCCAAGGGTGTGAGTTGACTTTCGAGTTGGGTGACAAAAGCTCGATCAAATTCTGACCAAACTCGCTTGTTACCAAAGATAGCAGGCTGTAAAATTCCCCACAATTGATGATTTTGGCACAAGTGAGCATGAATTAACGCCCTATGTCCAAAGTTTTGGCGCTCAAATTCTTTATTAACAACTTCTGGACTGGCGGTTTCTATATCTTCGACATATACAGAAGGATCATTGCGGAGTGCAGCGGCAAATAAGGGATCTTCTTGGGGTAAAGACTCTGGATCTCGTCTCCAGTCCGAGTCTGTAATATCTGGTATTGCTTCATTTCGCCGCCAGCAATAAGCGACTTTAGCCCACT
The DNA here is from genome assembly GCF_002154725.1 of Nostoc sp. 106C. GTDB lineage: Bacteria > Cyanobacteriota > Cyanobacteriia > Cyanobacteriales > Nostocaceae > Aulosira. Next base: position 82,586 of record NZ_MTAW01000179.1, read on the forward strand.
TATTTTGGGGATTTCGCAGATAGAGAAAACAGCGATCGCACTGTAATACTTCTCCAATTGCTGGCAGGATTGCAGTAAAAACAGCATCCGGATCGCTGTATCTGTCTAGAACATTTTGTACAGCTTCTGGCAGAACTAGGCTAGTCATCAAAAGGCAGGTAAATATCTTGGATATTTTCTCAATGCTCTGCAATCGAAAACATCATCCTACCGATACAGATACTTGGTAGAGACGTTACACCTAACGTCTCTACTTGCTTACATAACACTGCAACGTCTATTTAAGCTACTTCCAATGTTTCCAGATTGCTTTCCAACCCAGAGACTATCAGGCTAATTGTTTGTAGTATTGCTGCGCGATCGCCCCTCTGACACCTCTCAAACAAAAGATGGGCATCCAATTCCTCGTGGTTTGCTAAAGTTTCTAATATATTTTCTCTAGCGTTCAAGTTATTATTTGCGCAAGCAGAAAAAAGTAGCACTCCTGCCATAGTGTACATATCTAACATCGGCTCATCACTATCTTCGAGATGGACAACGTTAGGAAACTCAGATAGAGGGTGAAGGAATTGCTCAAAGGTTAATTGGATCATAGTTGTTGTTGAGTCGATACCTTGAATAAGTTCAAACCCCAGGTAATCAGGCATTACGGTGATGTGCTGCGGTTCAGACCGAAAAATCAGACTTACCTTTGTTTCTAGAGCGAAATTCTTGATGCAGTTAACTCTAGTTTTAGTAACGGGGCAGAATGCAACTTGAAAATAGGGTAGGCAAATCAACGAGCAGATGTTGCAGAATAAGTACAAGCATATATACTTAATACAAAGGGGCAAAAAACCATTAAATTTCTAAATAAAGGTGAGAAGCTAGCTACCAAAAAAGCAGCTAGCTTCTATGTGGTCTACCGTTTCTTAGTCTTCAGCCGCTTACTGCTCCATTTCCCCATACTAGGCTTGTCATTTTTTTTTGTCAAGCTGTCATTTAAATATGACAGAAACAAATGTCTTGCATTTCCGTTTTCATGAGTGAAAATAAAGACAAGCATAATATTCAACATTTGGACTTATGACTGACAGAAGGCGTTCTGATGATTACAAGCAAATTAGCGGCTATATCCCACTGGATTTAGCTTTAGAGTTTAAAAGCATCTGTGCTCGCTTAGGCATTTCCCAAAGCGACGCCATAGAAGAGATGACTCAGGAGTGGATAGCCAAAAAAACTGGTTCTCTCGCCAAAAAAACTCAAGCCCCAAAAACAATTGCCGATTTAGTACAAGCCAACATGGCAAAATTGAAACGCTGTGGCGTTAAAAACCTACAAGCGTTGGCAAAAGGTGAAGTTTTACCAACACCAGGAGACTTTGCCATCATTACATCGGCTTTAGCTATCCCAGAGGAGGAAAGAAAACAAATCTGGCAAGAAACGTTCAAAATTTCCGTGTATCACGATGCTAAGGGTGTAAAACTATATAAAGATTCTGGAGGTGTCAAAGAAGATGAGTGCGAGTATTCTTAGAATCCTCAATTTACCGGGGTGGAACTATAAAATGTCTCATGAAGGGGTTTCAATTTTTGCCCCGACAAAACGCGATGCCACGCACCTGGCTCAATGCTACGGAGACGCTCTGAGTGAAACTGCATACAAAATTAATGGCAAGGTGCGAATTCGATGGAAAGGCTGCAAGCAACCAATTGAATTTTTCGGGTGGATGGCAAGCAAGCAACCGCCTACACCATCGGAAATAGCCGAACGAATTTTGCAATATCAAGGTGCGGTGTTTTGCAGCCAGCTACACATACCATCACAGTTGTTATACCGTATAGTTGCTGCTGCGGAAAATGAGCGCCCTGTCAGCATCGTCAGACAAGATACTCGCAAGCAAATCATTGTGAATCAGCCAATGGCTGAGATGCTACAGACACCGCCAGAAATTGCCACTCAAAGGATCATGACCCAGTTTTGGTTACCTGAAGATTTAGCTGAACTGGAACAAAGGTTGCACAATGATAGACAATTCACCTGGACTTATTCTGCTGGACTGAATGAACGAGCTTGGGCAATCCTCACTACCCAATTCGAGGCTTTTGAGGTTGAAGGCATTTGGTACAGACAGGGAATCTGCTTGTCAACTCCTCAACTGGTGCCGATTCCCCCAGGAGTATTTGAACCCGCTTAAATAAAAATTTGACTCCTTCAGGAATACCAACAGTTATCAGGTGCTTCAATCCGTTCGGGTGCGCTCTATCAAGCATTTACAGCGTTAGATAATTTTGAATATTTTGGATATAGAAACTGAAACAACGACGCGAAGATTGATGTGTCGTCAGATTTTAGACAAATGGTATTATTTGATTTTAAAAATACAGGTAGGTTGGGCTAGAGGCTAGGGAGGACAAGGGAAAGAAGCAAGGGGCAAGTAATTTAAAATTCAAAATTATGACTCTTGCCTATTGCCCCATACCCAATTTAATAATGACTACCAGATTTACGATGTTCGATGGCAGTCACACCATCATTTTCTAATACTTCTCCCTTATCTACTACGGCATAAATCAAGTATCTGTCACCACATTCGAGTTGATTTTGTACCGTACATTCTAAATAGGCTAAAGCCTCAGTTAGAATTAGGCACCCGTTATCAGCAGTTTGGGTAGGAAGATTAGCAAACGGATTATCGCCTAAAGTGCTGTGACGAGCAAAATAGCGTCGGACATTTCTGCCTTCTTTGAGGATGTTCAGCACAAATTTATCACCAGGATGACGCATTAAATCTGCATTCTGTTCTTGGGTAATAGCAATCATGATCCCTGGTGGGTTAAAAGTTGCCTGAGATACCCAAGAAGTTAAAATCCCTGTGTGGTTGTCTCGATCGCGAGTAGTGAGGACACACAAAGAACCAATAATTCTGCCTACTGCCTGTTCGGTACGGTCTACTTGCGCTTCTGTGACTACCTGACGAGGAGTACGCAATTTTTTCGTTTTCTTCAAGTTTTGGGCAAAGGTAGCGCCTGCATCTTGACACTGCTGTATAGTGTACGGCGTCGGGCTGAAGCGTACCCGAATTGTGTCAAAACCTAAACGATAATTGGCATCTTTGAGCTTGTTTTCGAGTAAATCAATTGCCTCTCCACTCCAACCATAGGAACCAAACACACCAGCTAGCTTAGTTTTCGCCGCAGATGAGAGGACTATTCCTAAAGCCGTTTGAATTTGAGTAGGTGCATGTCCCCCTAAAGTGGGCGAACCAATTATAAATCCATTACAAGCCTCGACAATGCGGGTAATCTCGGCTGGTTCTGCTAGTTCACAGTTGATGGATTCGACATTAATGCCATTTTGAATCAAACCTTGAGCGATCGCATTGGCTATAGTTGCTGTATTGCCATAAGCAGAGGCATACAGCAAAGCCACACTAAACTCCTGAGACTTTTGACCTTGGCTCCATTGGCGGTAATCATAGGTAAAACGACTGAGGCTGTAACGTACAACTGGTCCATGTGCTGGGGCGTAAGATTTTGCACCCAAAATCGTTAATTTATCTAAGGCAGCTTCTACTTGTTTGGCTTGGGGAGCATGGAGACAGTCAAAATAGTAACGGCGTTCTGGGTCTAAAGCCTTCCAATCTTCATCGAACAATGCATCTTCACAAATATGAGCACCAAAGAATTTATCGGTGTAGAGAATTTTAGTGGCACAATCGTAGGTACAAAGCCCATCAGCCCAGCGGGGAGTGGGAACGCTGATAAATGAGAGGTGATGTCCTTGCCCTAAATCTAGGGTATCTTCTGATCGCACAGCTTGAATACGTGATTCCCATTCAGGAAAGGCGGTTTTTAAAGCATTAGCAGCTGGGCGAGAACAGATTAACGTGACTTGCGGCCCTAGAGAGAGCAAAACTTTTAAAGTAGCCCTACGGTTGGGGTTGACATGGCCAAGCACAACGTAATCTACGGTGGTCAAATCTAGATGCTGTGCTAGTTGTTCTAGAAAAATTTCGGTAAACGATTCACCGGGAGGGTCGATTAAAACCTTTTTATCAGCTTGGATCAAATAAGAGTTTGCCGTAGTACCCCGTTGACGGGAATACTCAATCTCAAATTTTAGACGTTCCCAAGTACGCGATCGCAATATCAGCGTATTTGTACCAAGTTCAGCAACCTGAACATCTCTATGGCGGTTGGGCATTAAAGTAGCAGTAGACATAGTAACCTCTTTGTCAATGGGCATGGAGCATTGGGCATGGGGTATTAGAAACAATTTTGGATTTTGGATTGGATAGTAATTTAAAATCCAAAATCTAAAATTCCTTCTCCCCTTCATCTTCTTAACGTCCGTTGCTTTTTGCTAATTCTTCTCTATGGAGACGTTTATAACGTTTAGATACTTCTTGTTCCGGATCGATACCTTCAAAGGTAGGGGGTAACCAAACGCGCAGGAAAAGTAGGACTCCCAAAACTAATAAAAATGCACAAGTTGCTAAAACTTGACTCGAAGTAATTTCTAATACGCCTTTAACAATTACTTCTCGCAAGGCGGAAACAATAGAAACTTCAACAGCTACTCCAATAGATATTCTTTGTTCTTGGAGATAAATAATTAGGAGCCGGAATAACTCAACTAAGATGAGTAAAAAAAGAATATCGGCTGTTACAACATGGAAATCTAGAGGGGGAAGCAAGGAGAAAAACATATCCCTCACCTGAATCACCATGAAACTAAATAAACCGATACACAAAGAAATCACAATCATGTCTTGGATAAATTCCAAGGTTCGCAGGATGCGCCCCCGATGGATTTCATACATGGAGATTGAGTTCTTTTCAGTAGACTGATACATATAAAACTCTTAATTGATTTGTGAAGTTACTTGTAGAGGTAGGCAAATAGGCAATAGATTGCTTCAGTGTAGGGTGGGCAATGCCCACCTTACAAATAACAAATGAAGTTTAATAATGATTGCCAATTTTGCGGTGATGGACGGCGGTTAATGCATTTACCTTGGCAACTCGTCCAGTTTGGATGGTGCTATAAATAATCCAATGATCTCCACAATCCATGCGGCTAGTGATTTCACATTCCATATAAGCTAAAGCTTCAGCTAATATTGGAGATTCATTAGTTGCAGGATATGTTTTAACTCCCGCAAAGCGATCTGCACCAGGAGCAAAGCGCTTGAGGAAATGTTTCATTAATCCTTGATAATTGCCTTCTTCTAAAACGTTTAAAACAAAGCGATCGCCAACATGCATCAAGGATTCTATTGCCCGGTCTTTAGATACAGCAATTGCTACTCCTAAAGGATTCAGACTGGCTTGTGTTACCCAAGAAGCAAACATTGCACTTTGAACTTCTCCCTTCTTGGCAGTGATAATATACAATCCATTGCTAATCCTACCTAGGGCTTTTTCTAAATCTGTATTGATGGATTTTATTTGTTTAATAGTGCGATCGCGGGTCAACCATTGACCTAAATCTGTTCCCGCTTCATCACAAAGTTGTTCTAGAGATGGTGTGGGAGTTTCTTTAACTAAAATTGGGGGAAAGGCTTCAGTTAATCCTAATTCTTGGAATTTGTTGCGTAAGGGATAAACTGGTTCATCTTCTCCTCCGCCTGACTCTAATAAACCAATTGTTTGTTTATGATGAGCCGCTGCTAAGATAGTGCTGATAGCTGCTTGAGCCGTAACTGAATGTTGGGCTGGCATACTAATAACTAAACCCAAAGCTTGTCCAACTAATTCCCGGACTTCTTGTGGTTCAGCACTATTAATATCTACTAATTCTACTGCTACACCCGTTTTTGTACATCCATGTGCTATTGTTCTTACTAAATGTTCGCTAGAACCATAATCTTCAGCATAGAACATTGCTACTAATGTCTCTGTTTTTGCTTGTTCTAAACTCCAAGTTTGATACCTTCCTAACCATTCGGAAATATAATGTTGTAGTAAAGGCCCGTGTCCTGTAGCAACTATGCCTATGTCTAATTTTTCAATCCGCTTTAAAGCTGCTAAAACAGAACGTGCATTCGGTCCCATGAGACAGTCATAGTAATATTTAAAATCTTCCTCTATGACAGTGAAATTCTCGTCATAGGTGTGGTCATCACAGTAGTGCATTCCAAATACATCACAGGTGTAGAGAATGCCAGTTTTATGGTCATAGGTCAAAATTGTATCAGGCCAATGTAAGTTAGGCGCAGAAATAAATTCTAATTCATGACCATTGCCTAATGCTAAACGTTCTCCACTTTTCACCAATATTGATTTAAATGGTTGGTGAACCATATTTTCGAGAAATTGAATAGCTACCTTAGCACCGACTATGGTAATGTCAGGAGCTAGTTCTAAGATGTCTTTAACTAAGCCACTATGATCTGGTTCTGTGTGGCTGATAATTAAGTAATCTATTTTGGTTGGGTCAATTAATCCTGTAAGTAATTCAAGATATAACTTCTCAAACTTGCGGTGAGAAGTGTCAACCAAAGCATTTTTTTCGCCTTGAATTAAGAAAGAATTATAGGTCGTACCATTGTGTAAACCAAATTCAACATCAAAACGTTCTCTATCCCAATCTAGACAACGAATAGCAGTAGTTTTCGCAGCAATTTCCGCAGTTTGAACCGTCAAACGTCCGGGAGTTGTAGTAACCTGAGTAGACTCTGTAAGTAATACCATGTGTTTTAACCAAAAAGATATTTTCTATAGTTAATGTTCTTATTCTTATAATTGCCTGAAAACAGGTAATTGGTAAAATGCTAATTTCTAAAGATAGCCATCAGCAAAATTTATTGTTCTGCTCATTTAATTAGCATTGAAATAATCAATGTTTACTATTGATATTTCAATACAGTTCAGTTAGTGATGTTCATTTCTCGGAGATCCCCCCAACTCCCTTAAAAAGGAGGGATAAGGAGGATCAATCCTTCATTGAACCGTATTGAGTGAGATTTCACATAATAAATATTTAAAGATTGAAGTTAAGCACAATATTGTTAACTAATCCTAGTTAATTTTTGGCTATATATCAGTTCTATCTGAATTTATGAAAAATGCTTTTAAAGAAAGAGGTAAGAAAGAATTTTATGAATGATTTAAAACTGCTATGGCTACTATAAGGAGTAATGCCGCGTCTGCACATTTCTGTGTTAAATGCGAAACTTACAGCAAATTTCAAGTTGGTGAAGTATATATCTTAAGTCTCAGACCCAAGCATAAAGTTTATTTTCCTTCTGAATTCTGGATTCTACTGTAACTACGATCGCTCTACCTGGAATTTATGGTGATGTTGGGTTGGGTAATGTCTCTACAGCTAGCCAGGCAACCTTTGTGGCTGGGTGATGGTTGCGGCTGAATTCCGCTTCTACCAATAATTATTCTCCACAAGCGCGATTGCAGTAGCAGTTGAAGATTCTTCATGCACCCAAGTGTAGCTGTAAATACAATTTTTGGGCATTTTTTGGTCTTTAATACAAAATAAACTTCAAAAACGCATGTATCTTTAGCTGGATAAGGCATCTATCTTAAGACATAAATATTTGGTATATAATGAATTTCATCTTATGAATAAATAATTTGTGAACAGCTTTAGAGACACACTACTTTTTTATTAGTAGTGTTTTCCCGGATGGCAAACGATTGTTTATCTGATTACGGTGGATTATACAATACGTAGATTCTAAGTATTTGGGAAGTACTAGCGAGGTTGGCAGACAACGTATTAATCCACATTTTTTCCTTAATATAAAAACCGCTTCAGGTGGAAAGCTAAAGGATGAAATACTGGATCAGGAATTTAGTAGTCTATATATTCTTACTGTGTAACTTGTTACTAGGAACTAATTACGCAGCAGCCAACCAACTTGCAAATGCAAATATTGATGTGCAGCAATTAAATCTACTTCCGGTAATTGAAAACATCGCAAGTGTTGACAATATTTTTGGGGAAAGTAGAAAGGAAGATTTTCGGAGATTTCGGGAAATAATCAAAGGAACAGAGAAATTAGAGGGATTATTCACGGTTTATCGCAGTCATGAAGACGGCAGAATTTATTTAGAACTAGCACCAGAACAGCTAAATAAAAACTACTTAGCAACAGTGACATTGGAATCGGGATTGGGGGAAAGTGGGATTTATAGTGGATTACCTCTGTCTGATTTTCTCTTCTACTTCCAGCGAGTACACAACAATTTGCATTTTGTGGTTCGTAATGTTAAATTTCGGACAGAGCCAGGTGAACCAGAACAGCGATCGCTTGCTCGTTCCTTTAGCGACTCAGTTCTGTATGCGCTGGAAATAGACACTATTGATCCACGTAGTAAAAATATTCTGATTAACCTGGATAATCTCCTAATGCAGGATTTTTCAGGTTTAACTTCCTTATTAAAATACTCTTTACAAGCTGATTATCGCTTAGAAGCAAGCAAGTCTTACTTTGATGATGTCAACAGCTTCCCGGAAAATCTAGAGATTGATTCAACTTATGGTTTTTCATCAGCAGAAGGTGCAAATTTAGTCACCTTACCTGATAGCAGGGCACTCACTTTAAAAGTACACTACAGTTTTTCTAAACTAAGAGAAAATAACGGTTATATTCCCAGGCTTGCCGATGATCGAGTGGGATATTTTATTACTGCTTTCCAAGATTTTTCTCACAATCACACTCAAGAATCATTTGTACGTTACATCAATCGTTGGCATCTAGAACCATCCGACCCCGACGCACCTTTATCTCTACCTAAAAAACCGATTGTGTTTTGGATTGAAAATGCTGTGCCATTAGAGTACCGAGACGCAATTCGTGAAGGTGTGCTGATGTGGAATAAAGCCTTCGCCAAAGCAGGATTCCAAAATGCCATTCAAGTGCAGCAAATGCCAGATGATGCTGATTGGCATCCCGCAGATGTGCGTTATAACACTATTCGCTGGTTCAATTCTCTAGATGCAGGTTTTGCCCAAGGACCAATGCGCGTTAATCCATTCACTGGGGAAATATTGGACGCAGATATTATTGTTGATGCAGGTATGGTGCGTTCAATTCAGCAAGAATATCGCGCTTTGATGGATGCAAATGCAAGCAAAAACCCATGTCAAGACGTTGGGCAAAGGCTGGAGGCACAGAGCAGTCTAGGCTTTGTCCAACTAGAGCAACTGCAAATAGGTAAGAATTCTGTTATTCAACCATCTTCTGAGATTTGCTATGGCAAAGAGTCTTTAGATCAAGCAGCTATGGGGGCGTTGGCCTTATCACTGTTGCAGAATACTACACCAAGTAGTGAAGCGATGCAGGAGTATGTACATCAATATTTGCGTTCTGTGATCGCTCACGAAGTCGGGCATACTCTTGGTTTGCGCCACAATTTTCATGGCAGCACCATGCTAGCGCCGCAGGAATTAAATCAGACAGAAATTACTCGCGCTAAGGGTTTAGCGGGTTCTGTGATGGATTATTTACCAGTGAACATAGCACCACAGGGAGAACAGCAAGGTGATTATTTCCCTGGGGTGGTTGGGCCCTATGATGAATGGGCAATTGAGTATGGTTATAAAAGAAGCCCTCAAGCTGGACTTGATTCCACGATCCCAGAAGCAGAAAGGAGCTTTTTGGAACAGATTGCGCTAGCGTCGCCTCAGCCTGAATTATCATACGCCACTGATGAAGATATCTGGGATATTAATCCGCTAGCAAACCTTTGGGACATGAGTAGCGACGTACTTGTTTATTCTCAATGGCAAATGGATAATGCCCGTGTGATGTGGCAACGACTTGACAAGCGTTATCTCTCGAAGGGAGAAAGCTATAGTAATTTGCGTGTCTTATTTAATCGAGTACTAAAATACTACTTTCGCAATGCCACCTTAGTTTCTCAATACATTGGTGGGCAATCATTTCGGCGTGTCCATGCTGGAGATGACACTTCCTGGGCATTTGTGCCAGTTTCACTAATCAAACAACGTCAAGCTTTGGCGAAGTTGCAAGAGTATGTATTTGCGGAGGATGCTTTTAGTTTCTCACCGCAATTGCTGAATCAGCTAGCACCATCGCGCTGGCAACACTGGGGTAACCCCATACCTAACGATCGCCTCGATTATCCCATACATGAACGCATTTTAAGATTCCAAAGTCGGGTATTGCGATCGCTCTTAAACAGCGATCGCCTGAATCGGTTACAAGATATAGAATTAAAAACACTCCCAAGCGAAGCCCTTTCTATCCCCGAATTATTCGACACCTTGCAAAAAGGCATCTGGACAGAAGTTTTAGCTCCCGAAGCACCAAAGCAAATTTCTAGTATCCGCCGTTCATTGCAACGAGAACATCTGAATATTTTGCTAGAGATGATGTTGCGTACTACAGATGCACCAGAAGACGGTCGGACATTGGCTTGGTATGAATTGCGTCAACTGCAAACAGCTATTAATAGTAGGCTAAAACAATTTGGTGAAAATCTTGATATTTCTACACTAGCTCATTTGGAAGTTTCTAGCGATCGCATCACTAAAGCATTCAACGCACATTTACTCTCTAATTAATACAAATTCACGAAATTATTGATACAAATTACTTCCTCTGCTTCCTCTGCTATCCGAGATGTATCATTTTTAAAGTGAAATGGTATAAGATGCTTTTGCTGGGGAGGGGGGAAAAACAGTAATATGTCAAGCTTTGTTGCAACTTACTTTTAGCTAGGTGAAATCTCGCTACCTTGAAGATAACTCTGCACTTAAATTAAGCTCAGGGAGGTAGTAGCCATGATGGGAATAATTTTGGTTTCGATTTTTTGCTTGCTTTGGCTAGTCGGCTTTACACTTTTAGCGGAAGCTTGGTTTTATGAAGAAGAGCAGCAGTAAAAACGCTGAGTATTGCTAAATGAACCTTTAAAGATCAAAATGCGATCCCTACTTCCTGCGCGGTGTGTGCACGCAGCAATTCAATGGCGCTAGCGCAATCTGGAGGCTTGGGACAAGTGGATGAATAAATTGTCATCCTGACGAGTTAGCATCATCTAAAATTTATTTCTTAATTATTTTTCAGCCCGCAAAAGCGGGCCTTATTTATATAGCCACAGGCTTCAGCCTGTCAGCTATTTATAGAAATTACCCAACTACGATATAAGGCGAGTTAATCGCCGCTACACGACCAGCATCTACTAAAGCTTGATAAACTAGTGCCGCTACCTCAGCGCGTGTAGCATCGCGGGTAGGGTTGAGTTGTTTGGGGTTCGGGTAATTGACAATAATCTCCTTATCGATCGCTTTCGCTATTTCATCCTTGGCATAGTCAGGAATCTTTGCTTGGTCATCAAATTTGAAAGAGGTTGTAGCATTACCAGCTAATCCCAATCCATTCACCAAAGAGACGATAACTTGCACGCGCTGGATATTTTGGTTGGGGTGGAAGCTACCATCAGGAAAACCAGCGAGAAACAGACCTTGATATGCTTGTTGAATTACCTTAGATGCCCAAAAGTCTGCTGGTACATCCTTAAATTTGTTAGCCGCACGGTTTGGGGATGGGTTGAAAGCTTTGACCAGTAAGGCAGCATATTGTGCCCTTGTCATCGTAGCATCAGGTTTAAAAGTGCGATCGGGAAAACCGCTAACAATCCCCTTTTTAACTAGTTCTCGAATAAATGCAGCTGCCCAATGATTACCAATGTCTGTCAAGTCGCTGGGTGCTGGTGTCGGCGTGGGGGTTGGTGTTGGTGTTGGAGTGGGTGTTGGTGTTGGAGTGGGTGTTGGTGTTGGAGTGGGTGTTGGCGTTGGAGTGGGTGTTGGTGTTGGAACAGGTACAGGTATGGGTGTCGGTGTCGGTGTCGGTGTCGGTGTTGGGGTAGGTGCTGGTGTAGGGGTTGGCGTCGGTGTCGGTGTCGGTATGGGAGTGGAAGCAAACTCAATGTTGCCCGATATTTTAGTCGGATCTATTTGATTTCCTACAGAAATCAGCTTGTTAGCACCTGCATTTTGCAAATCAAACTTACCATTGTTGCGTAGAACGTTACCTCCAGGATTATCGGCACTGCCCAAATCTGGAAGGGCATTTGCAATCACTGTGAGACCGTCATCAGTATTTTTTTCACTGATATTATTACGCAGAATGGGACGCGCAGTACCAGAGATAACAATCCCAGAGCGATTTTCGGAAATTTTGTTATCTACAATAGTGGGTGATGCAGCATCACTAATGGCAATACCATAACCTGTTTTGATGAAGGTATTACCTTTAATTTGCCCTTTGGAATTTTTAGCTATTGAAACACCATTGGCAGCATTCTCAGAGAAAAAATTGCCGACGATAACTGGATTTGCGTCGCCAGTGGCAAAAACTCCTTCGCGCTTGGAATTAGTGAAGGTATTATTAGCAACAGTTGGTGTACTTGACTCAACCCAAACAGCAGAACCACGGCTAGCTGGATTTGTTACACTTACTCCCCGGAGTTCTGCGCCATTGAGCAGCACAAAGGTAACATTTTGTCCAGCAAATGTACGGCTGAGGTAGTTACCACTACCTTCAATTACAACACTGCTGCCTTTGTTGGCCTCATTACCTACGACTATTACATCAGATGGAACGTTTAGGGGGAAGACTTCACCAGTAGTAGCATTGTAATTCCCGTCTGCCAGTTGAATTTTGCTGCCTGGAGTAGCAACCTTGAGGGCTTGAGTAATTGTTTTGAAGGGAGCTTGTTGGCTACCAGCGTTGCTATCACTGCCAGTCCCTGGATTTACGTAAAAATTTTGCGCCATATTTATACTGCGAAAAAAGACATAGATATCCTAGCGCTAACCATTGAAGTAGGTAGCAATTGCTAAAGTTTAAATCGCAACATTGACTTCCACAGTAGTATGATACATTCCGCAAAAATCGAGAAGAATATGTGCTTGGGTTCAAACTCAAGCAAAAGACTCCTTTGGTGGAGCCGTTCTCGTACCTTTAAGAGAAAGCAAACTACGCATAGCGTCTTCGACAGGAGAAGGTCTAAAGAAAGCGGATGTATTCATGGAGAAACAAAAGCGATCGCATCATTGCTAAAGCCCTAGGCTTTATCCGTGTGGAAATCCCGACTCCTTCTTACAATGAAATAACATAAGTAATTTGTTAGATATAATATGAGCAATTGTGAATAGCTAGAGACATAAAAAAAGCTGAGACTGCAAAAAATAGAGCCTCAGCAATGAAATTGAATGTATTTAAAAAGTACTACTAGCGATATCTTAAATTCATCCACCTAATTATGCATCCTAGCTTTGATTCTAGATTCTGTTGCTATTTTTTCAGTACTAAAGTATTCTTTAGCATGATAGAAATCAGTACTAGATTCATTGCTCTCATTTATGCCGTTCACTAACAAACCTAAGACGTTGTGACCGGAGCGCTGTAACATCTCTTTAGCATGATTAGCACTGTTAGAATCAATCACCCCAGGACGAGCTACTAACAAAATTCCATCGGTCATGTGGCTTAAAGTCAAAGCATCAGCAGCAAGCAGCAGTGGCGGAGCATCAATAATTACAAAATCATATTGACTGGAAAAGTCTTGAATTAATGATGCCATACGTTTGGAATCTAACAAAGCCAGTGGATTAGGAGGTCTAACGCCAGCAGTTAAGACATCAAGATTATCGATGACGTTACAGGCGGCAGTTTTAAATTCAGCCTCACCAACAAGTACCTCGCTCAAACCTGCTGTATTAGTTATTTGCCAGAGATGATGCTGAGAAGGAACTCGCATATCTGCATCAATTAGTAAAACTCGCCGTCCTAATTGAGCGATCGCTGCTGCTAAGTTAGCCGAAACTGTAGACTTGCCTTCTTTCGGAACTGCACTACTTACCACAATAGTTTTTAACACCTTATCTGAACTTAGAAATCTCAGATTGGCCTGAATCATGCGGTAAATTTCGCTAGTTAAGGAGTGAGGCGTATCTATGACAGCAATTTCTGGATTGATTAAATCTGTCTCTCGATTACGGGAGCGAAGCTTTTTAGTAGATGAGGGAACTATCCCCAATAAGGTATATCCAAATATCTCTCGAATTTGTTTAAGTGTTTTGAGAGATCTATCTCTCGTTTCTAGAAAGATAACAGCAGTAGTCGCTAAAAAGGCTCCTAATAAAATACCTAGCACTAAAACGAAAGGTTTCAGCCCTAGTGCTGCCTTGTTGGGAACTAAACCTTTAGCAATAATCCGGGCATTGGGTGTATTATTATTTTCTGCTACCTGTAATTCTTGAACCTTTTTCAATAGGGTCTGGTAGGTAGATTGAGCAACATCGAGTCTCCGTTGTAGCTCCCGTTGTTGTTGTTCCAACTGAGGTATAATTTTCACCCGTTGCTCATAGATAGAGCGAGAATTGTACAAAGAATTAAGTTTTTGAGCTAAACCTTGGCGCTGAACTTCAGATTGCAGAAATTCTTTGATCAGGTCTTGTTTGGTTGGCCCTATCTGTAATGTTTTTGGCTGAATATTGGCTGAAGTGCCACCATTCTGACCAACTTCCTGTTTTAGGAGTGCTTGGAGGTTAGCTCTCCTTGCTACTAGGTTAACAATTACAGGATTTTCTTCTTGGAAACGGCTGCGTTCAGTAGCTAACTGACGATCTACTTCTTGAATTTGTGTGAGAATTCCCTGTACCGCAGGTGACTGACTAAGAGTACTTGCAGATAGTGCTTCTTGCGAACTTAAAGCTACTTTCTGGCGTAGTTCATTAGTTTGAGCAGTGGCTTGGTCTAAATCAGCTTTCGCCGTATTAATGCCGTTGTCTAAATTTCCAATAATTGCAACTGCTGACCTTGTTTCTTCAACCAAGTCCACAATATTATACTTTTGTTTAAATATGCGTAGCGCTGCTTCTGCTTCTTGAACAGCATTTTTAGTATTAGGCAGCTGCTTAGCCATAAATTTCCGAGTTGCTTCGGCTTCGCCACGATTTGTGAGAATATCATTCTCTAGATAGAGATTCATAATTGTGTTGACTACCGCCGCTGCCTCTTCAGGATTAGGGCTGTTATAGCTAACTAGCAACACATCTGTACCACCAATAATTTTTAGATTTATGGCTTTTTTCAGTGCTTCAACTGTTAACGGTTCGCCTATAGCATTTTTAAGTTGTAGTTCGTCTATTGTCCTTTGCAACAAAATAGGCGAAGAAATCACTTCTATTTGCGTACTGATAGGATTCTGAGTTGAAACCAGAGGCTTTAAATCACCTGATGTTCCTCCTTCAGAGTCACTTGGCAAGAGATTAGTTCCAACTACGTTAAAAGAAGGAGTTTTAAATAGTAATTTGCCTTCTGCTTCATAGGTTGGCTTTAGAAATGTTGTCGCTACAGCGCTGAGAGCTACTGTACTCGCAAAGATAGTAACAGCTGGTAGCCATTGCCGTTTCACTATCGATAAGTAACGACCCAAGTCGAAATCAATAGATTCTCTAGATTCCATAGCTCTTCCTAAAGATATAATTTTCAAAAGTGCAGATCTCAGGCAATAGACAAAAAATTTACTTACTTAAAGTTGTCATGAAGCATTACTATTGAAATTAATAATACTATTCAACAGTAGTATATACTAATTACATTAAAAAACTATGAAGTTATCTATAAGGCTTTTGTTATATCGATAAAAATACTGAATTTAGCGTCTTGGAGCACGATCAAAAGCTCTAGCGATCGCATTCCATGCCAGTTTAGGTTTGAGATTGGCATCTAGTGGTAAAGGTCTGACAGCAGCACCATCAGCACGGCGAAAAAACTCTGAAAGCCAGGTATAGCGATCACTAATTCCCCAACTGATTACAGTTATTACTGCTGGCTCTTGTAATACTGCCCCAAGATAATCTTCATAAGTTGCAGCCACAAAGCGATCGCGTGCACGAGTATCTAAGGGAAGCTTTTTGTCTATAACATCCAACTCTGTAATCATAATTTTCAACCCCATATCAGCAACACGACTGAGAAAAGTCTGTAACTTTTTAGGGTTAAACTTGTTGCCATTAGCTTCTAAATGAGACTGGATGCCTAGAGCATGAATTGGCACTCCCCGCGATTTCAAACGCTCTAGTAACTTTAAAACAGCATTTCTTTTAGCTTCATGTTGTGGAGTGTCATATTCTATTCCAAAGTCGTTGTAAACCAATAATGCTTTGGGATCTACTTCCGCAGCCAAACGAAAAGCATATTCTATATAATCTTTCCCTAAATACTTCAGCCAAGGTGTATTTCGCAAACCGTCAGATCTACCATCTTTTGGGTCAATTGCCTCATTTACTACGTCCCAAGAGTGCATTTGTCCAGCATAATGACGTAAAACTTTCTGAATATGTTGCGTCAACAACTGCTGGGCATTTTGATGATTCACTGTCTCCTTAAACCAGGAAGGTAAAGACTCATGCCATACCAAAGTGTGTCCGCGCAGCAACATACCTTGTTGGCGAGCAAATTTTGCAAACCAATCGCCTCTTTTAAAATTAAAACTATCCGCAGAGGGACGTATAAGATTCCACTTGAGAAATCCTGCGACTAGCATCGCACACTCTCTGGCCACAACCTTTGCTAGCTCAGGATCTGATTGTAAATTTAATGTGCCACAATCTGCTCCATAGATTAACCCCTTACTAGCAGCACGCTGTTTTAAAGGAGTTTGCCCAACTACGCTGAAGTCTCTTCTTAAAGGAGTAACAGCTTGAATTTGCTGATGGGGATGTATTGCTTTGCTCATTGTCAAAGCACCTACGCTGGCCGCAGTCCCTAAGCCTAAGTACAGGAAACTTCGCCTATTAAGCAACCCATTGTTTGTCATTGCCAATCATCTCCTAGATGAGGGTTTTTTTAACTACAGAGGAGCAAGTCTTATTGGAACTATATTCCTCCCACCTGTGCAATCGATTATTAGCTTGGAAACAAACTAATAAATCCACAAGAAATGCTGTGACGGCAATGGGAAAAAAGATTAATGCCTTATGCAAAGATAAATTTAGAAGACTTTTAAATCGGCGCAGCAGCAACCACTCAGGGATAGCCCATCCATTCTTTTGGGACACTGTTGATTGAATGAGCTTGCTGACCCAAGAAGGGTCTTGCTCGTTTCTAGACTTAATGATTGAACCTGCATCTTGCTGTTTGTTGCAGCTTGACTGTAAATCGTTATAGATATACGTGTTGATTGTATTGGCTAAAATCAACCATTGCTCGTGTCGGAGTAAGCGACGTATATCAGTATAAGCTTCAAAAATATGGGATGCAGAATTAGCACGCACCACTCGTTCTGGAACTTCTGGTGAAGTCAGCAAATCGGTGACGACCATTTTCCACACAAAACCATCTTCAACTTCAATACCTTTGGGCATCCAAATTCTGCGTAATACAGAAGCGCGAGTACAGTAAAGCTGTCCGCATATCCATACTGATTTTGCTCCTGAGACTCGCGAAACTGAAAGAGACAATTGATCTATGAGGCTTTTTTTCTCCTTCAGTGCCACGTCCTTAACCAGAGTATCTACAGATACCCAAGCATCGGGGTTGACTTCCAAAGTCTCAACCATTGAGTGGAGAGTGGTAGGATCAAGAAACTGAATGTCCGCATCCATTAGAAACAGATAGTCAGCACTGGGATCGGAAAACTTATGCACATAATGATTCCAGGCATTAGGCTTACCGGCTTCTTTAACTTCGCAAACACTCCAAGATACAGAGGAGTTAGCAGCAGACTTCACCAAATTTTCCAATGTACTGCTAGCGATCGCAGCTGTCTCATCACTACAACCATTAGGCACTACCACAACTTCGATTGCTGTGTTGGTATCAACCTCGTTAAATATGCTTTGTTCAAATAGCGATTGCAGCGTGTTGCTAATGCAGTTCGCCTCATTATAAGCGAGTATACCAATACTAATTTTCAATTTCCTACCCTCTTAATCTCAGCAAAATTATGATTATTGATGATTAGTTAAACTTCAATACACCAAAGCGCTGCTTCAGTACCAGCCAAATAAATGTAGGATTACCCAAAATATATCGTTTCCACAAACGGCTAGGCTCAACAATCAGGCGAAACAACCACTCTAGACCTGCCTTTTGCATCCAAACTGGCGCTCTTCTAACCATATCGGCAACTAGCTCAAAGCTAACGCCAATCCCAATAGAAATTGGCACTTGTAGCTCTAAATAATTATTAGCTATCCATTTTTCTTGTTTGGGTGCGCCCAAGCCGACAAAGAGAATATCAGGAGATGCAGCTTTAATTTTAGAGTTAATAGATTCTAATTCTTCTGGTTGGTACTCAAACCCATAAGGAGGACAATAAGTTCCCACAATTGACAAATTAGGATGCCGAGCTTTTAACTTTTGTTTAGCTTGTTCAGCGGCTCCAGGACGACCACCTAATAAAAATACTCTTAATCCTTTTTCTGCTGCAATAGCACAGAGTTTTTCAAACAAATCTGTGCCATTAACTCTATCTTTAAGAGGAGTTTGCAAAAACTTAGCTGCCCATAGCAAAGACACCCCATCGGGCACAACTAAAAAAGCTTGACGATAAATCTCTCGAAAATAGACATCCTTCTGTAAGGATAAAATATGCATGGCATTGGGAGTCACGACATATTCTGGCTTGCCTTTTGAGAGCGCATGATTAACAATTTGGTTGACAACCTCGTTAAAAGTATATTTATCTATTTCCACCCCACAAATATTAATTCTCATGCACTACCTCCTCAGTTTGATGCAATTGTGATAATGAATAATAGATTTCAGCTAAATGATGGCAATAATTTCTAATATCAAATTGTTCAACATTTTTCCTACTAACTTTGCCTAGAGAGAGCCGTAAATCTTCATCAGCAATTAACAACTCCATCGCTTGCGATAACTGTTGAATATTTCCTGGAGTAACTAACAGACCATTTTGTTTGGCAATGACCAACTCTGGTATACCTCCTACAGGCGAGGCTATTATAGGCAAACCCCAGCCCATCGCTTCTAGGATGGCCATTGGCAGACCTTCGTTATAAGAAGGCAAAACAAACATATCTGCCTTGGATAACAACTCATCTCTTTGCTGGGAATTAATCCAACCCAGAAAAGTCACTCGTTCTGCTAGGTTGAGACTCGCTGCTAGCTGCTGTGCTTTGGTAATCTCTCCATCTCCTGCCAGAATCAACTGAGTAGATTCTTTTTGTCTATCCGGTAATTTAGCAAACGCCTCAATTAGATCAAAGGCCCCTTTGCGTTGACCCACTCGCCCACAAAACACCACATTAATCTTAGTAGGGTTTTGACGATTGGGAACATGATCTGGTAGTTCAGTGGGATTAGGCATAACAATCACTTGTTTTGGATTTAACCCCAAATTGGTTACATAGTAATCTTGCCAAGTTTTTGAGAGGACAATAAATCCTTGGCAGTGACGAAATACCCAGCTGACAGTTTGCTGTGCCCATTTAGGAAGCTTTTTATAAGTTAAATGGAACTCAGCCCCATGAGCGTGCATTAATACAGGCTTACCGAATATTGCAGCCAAAATTGCTAAAATAGCTTTGCGTAATACACTGCCTCCATCGGAAAGATGAATATGTACAAGAGCGATTTTTTGGCTTAAAAGACTCCACAGTAACTTTGTAAGAGCTGTACCAAAAACTCTGATTCTGTGTAAAATTGAACCCTCATCATGGCTGGTAATATGCTGAATTTTAATATTAGGAGCAATATGTTGAATTATCAATTTTTCAACAGTTGCTATTCCTCCATTTTGTTCTAAGCTAGCTCCCAACATTAGTATTCGCATTTTGTTCCTTAACCTTGAATTAAGTAATTTTGCTGTGGCTGATGGATACTATAGACATTTTTTTTCTTCAGAAATTCATTCATTTCTATTTTGATTGAGGAAGCTAAGGCGATATACATTATCCAAGGAATACTATCGCTTCCTAATAATGCAGTTTCCGTCAAGTTTGTTAGCACTAAAGCAGTCATGTGTATTACGGGAAAAATAGCTTCTATCTTTCTATTAACGCGAACAAAAGCTAGTGCCCTCATATAATTTATGACAAAGCCCAGAAAGAATATTGAAAGCCCTAATAAACCCAAATCTAACCATAAAGCTAAAAATCCATTGTGCGGATGGGTGGGAGTCCAAGCTTGAACACGCCAAATATAAGCAGACTCTCCATTCCAGCCGTTCCAAAAGCCACCATATCCATACCCTAACCAAGGATGTTTCCAAATCATGTCAAACACATAAGACCAGAGATCTCCGCGACCACTAAGATTTGAATCTTTACCAAGACTACCAAATATTAAATCTGCGCTATTTATGAATCCAAAATAGATAATTTCACCTATGATTGCTATGCCTATGAGCGCTGGTATCATGACATAATATGGTAACCATAAAGCTCGTAAAGCTACCAATACAGCTATTAAAATAGCTAAATTAAGCAATGCCGAAGTTGAATTAGAAAGCAATAATAGCAGTACAGATAAACCAAAACCTAGCCATAAAAATTGGCGCTTTTTTTTTAATCCAACAGCCATCAACAAAAATAGAATACTGCTGTTGAGCATACTAGCACCAAGACCATTTTTATGTACAAATATGCCTCGCCATTTACCTGCATGTACTCCGCCCATAACTCCGTATTTCGGTAAGGCTACAGCAAATATAAAACTCAAGACTATCGCTATGCCGCACATCCAAACTAATAGTTTTAATTGCTGTTTTAGAGTATAGCGGCTCGACAAATAAACTCCGAATAGGCTTGAGCCGATCAGCCTCATACTATCTTTCAAGGTTATTGCTGGCGCAAAAGACCAAAGTATAGAGAATAAACTTAGTCCTACCAATAACCAAATTAATTTATTTTGCATTAATACATAAATAGTTTTCTTCCAACGTAACAATAGAAGAAATAATGTAATTAGATAGATTAATATGCATGATACCTGATATAAAGTAGTATCATAGTTAACAGTTGTATCTGTTTCGTTTGCACCTCCTGAAAGTATTAGTATCAGAAGACCACCAGAATAAATTAGCAATGTAAATACTGTAAATACTTGTTCAGAAAAAAGCAGAATTTTTCTCATATTTATGATATTTAAATATTTATGGGATTTCGCACTAACTTTTGGTAAACTTCGACTGTTTGAGCAGCAATATTTGACCAGTTTAAGTCGTTTTTAGAGCGAGATAGCGCGGCCAGTTGCATTTTTTGCTGCAACTGGCGATCGCTCAATAGATCAATAATCGCATCAGCCAGTGCTTGAACATTACCAGGTGGAACTAAAAGACCATCTTGTTGGTGTCGAACTATCTCTTTTAAACCGCCTACTTCTGAGGCAATTACTGGTGTTCCCATCCCATAGGATAACGCTGCTACACCACTTTGAGATGCTTCAATATAAGGTAAAACTGTGACTGTACTCCGTTCAAATAAACTAACTACATCTTCGTAAGAAATATAATTGTTCATAACTTCATAGCGTTGCTCGTCATAGCCATGAGGAAAATATTGATCAATATTTTCACCTCTACCTGCAATAATCAGCTTCACCTCTGGAAAACGTTCCGCAACTAGTGGCATTGCTTGCAACAAGTATTTTAAGCCTTTATACGGCCAAATCCGCCCAAAAAATAACAAAGTATATGGCTCGCGCGATAGGTTTCTCTTATGGCTACGGCGCTGATATAAACTACCAAGTTCCCCATGCGCTAGCACATTGATTTGTTGGTCAGGTATATTAAATTGTTGATTTAAATTTTGTTTATGTAGCTGAGTATGGACAATCAATTGTTGCGATCGATGAAAAGAAATAGGTCGAGTGTACTCAGAAGCAAATACTGTTTCACCATCACCTGGGTGACTAAAGACATCATGAATAGTTGTAACCAAAGGAGGAGTTTTATTTAACAGAATAGTTAATAAATACCAAATGTCATATGCTTCCTGAACATGCAGAACATCAGGTTTGACTTCTCGAATCAGACGCATCATTTCCCACATGGAAAGTATATTCTTAGGATTGCGCGTAGATGGTTTTTTAAACCTCAGCACAGGAATACGCTCATCGAGAACACCTTCACAAGCGGAAGAACTTTTCTCTTGTTGAATTAAGATTAAATCTACATAGTTGACTAAACTATTGGCCAATTCAATAGTGTAATCATCAAAGCCAAAGTTTAGTAGTGCAACTCTAATACCCATTTGATTTATATTTTTTAAAATTAATTGAATATAGTTTAGTTTTATTTTTTTAGAATCTCTCATCCTTGGTTAAAAAGTTTTTGCCGTATCTTATGCAGTCCTCCGAATTGATTAATAGTCATTAAACTCATTATCAAAGCATAAGCAGATATGGCAATAATCAAGGTTAATAAAAAGTCTAGATGGATGTTTTGAAGTATGACAAATATAATTGACATTAAACCGGTAATTAGCAATGGACGACGGAAAACTTGCCATAGTCGCAATGAAAACAAACGAGTATAGGCAGTATACATATATAAACTAAAGCTCATAAAAGTCATTACTAAACCCATCAAAGCTGCTCCTAGTAGCTTATATTGAGGAATGAATATCACACCTGCTAAGCCTCCAGCAGCAGATGTAAAAGCTACTTCTATTAAGTTAAACTTCTCTAAACCATTCGCTATTAACAGATTACTGAGCGCTCGGCAAAATGTTGAAGCAATAATTGTTACAGAAATGAGATGCAGAATTACATCAGCTTGTAAAAAACTTTTATCTTTGTAGACAAATAATAATAATTCGTGCCCAAAAAACCACAGACCCACTGCAAAAGGTAGTCCCATGCAAAGTAAAAGTTCAATAATATTTTCTGTAGACTGGCGCTGTTGTTCTTTTCCCAAAGAAACTGCCTTTGACATATTTGGAAATGCTGCCATATTTGCACTATTAGCAACAATCGAATATGGCTGCAACAATTGACCTACAGCACCATAAAGACCAATCAAGAACTCGTTGCCTAAAAGAGATAGAATGAGTACATCTAGCTTACTAGCAATAATACCTACGCCTTCAATGGCAAAAAATGTACGAGCAGTCTTGAGCGTATTCCACATGAAATCTCGCTTAATTTGCCATTGAGGTTTAATCATTTTGGTGAGTAATACCCATTCTATGACTAGAATTAAAGATTCTGAAATCATTAATATTCCAGCAAGATATTTTACTCCATAGTGCAGTTGCATTGCCCAAAGCATTACTAATAAACGCAGGATGTAAACTGGCACTGTAGAAATCGTAATCAGATGCATTTTCTCTTGGGCTTGGAAAATGGCCTCTGTAATGTTAGAAAGCGCAAAGGGCACAATAGTTAAGCCCATGATGTAACAGACGACTGAGGTATCAGGACTGTAGGGTAATACAAATACCCAAATAACAAGTCCTAGATAGCCGAAAACACTAAGAATTAACTGTAATAAAGTACCGCTTACTAGATAAACAGGAATTTGTTCTGGTGAACGAGCTAATTCTCGTGTAAACAAAGTCTTTAAAGCTTGAGAAGCAAAGTTTACAAAGATATAATAATAGCTAACTGCTAGTAAATATTGCCCTAAAGAATAAGCCCCTAAACTACGAGCTATAGCGGCCGTTAATACAAAGGTTGTAATCCCTTGTGTCAAACGATTTATTAAAAGTGATAGAGAATTTTTGAGTACTTTTACTTGTCTCATTATTTATCTTGTACAAGTTAGTATGTTTTTTTATGCGACCGACTTGAGGACTATTTTTTGAATAACAGAAAATTTTACTTACTTTTATTACTTTTTGAAGCATATATCATGTTAAATGCTAATTTATTACCAAGTAGATAGTATTGAATTCTGCGGGCAATTATTCCTGGTAATCGGATAATTAACTGTAACCAAAAATAAGGATTAGATAGCATTTCAGCTAAGGTACGCAACCATTGCTTCTGCTTTATATTTCCAATCACACGGTAATAAGCTAAGTTTCTTTGAAAAACCCGAAGATTTTTAGATAGGGCACGCCCTAAATCAGGATTTAGATTAAAAATATCTTCTTCAGTGAGAAAATCTGAAATTTTACAACAACATTGCTCAAGGTTCCTTTCTCTATTTGATGGATTATTTGAAAACGTCAGCGAACCCTGACGGGATCGGTAAAAATAATATGGTTCTGGTACAAGTACAAACTTAGCTCCCTTGATTAAACAATTCATAACTAACCAAAAGTCCTGAACTATGGTTAAATTTCTATCATACTCAATACCATTCTTTATCAGAAAATCGCGTTTAAATAAAGGCTTTGATATTCCCAAATGCAAACCTGGTTTTCCATATACATCTGTTTTTACAAAATATACAGGGTCAATTATTTTTATATGATTAATACATTCACCGCTTTGACTAATTAATGTACTCCAAGGAGAATTTTGCCCATCTTGTATAAGATATAAATCATCAGCAATCATGTCCGCATTTTCTGCGTCTGCAATTTGCAAAAGTTTTTCTAACCGCTCAGGCGCATACCAATCATCTGAATCAAGGACGGCAACCCATTCACCCCTAGCTTCTCGAATGGCACGATTACGTGCACCACTCGCACCAAGATTTTGTTCATTTACTAATACCTTAAGCCGCTTGTCACTAAAGCTTCTAGCTATATCGACAGTTTTATCGGTAGAAGCATCATCTACAACAATCACTTCAATATTGCTCAGAGTTTGCTGTAAAACAGACTCTATTGCTTGAGCAATATAGGCTTCAGTATTGTAAGCAGGAATGATCACAGATACTTTTGGTTGCATATCAAAGAATTGTAGTGATAAATAATTTCAGGTCACTTGATATTTTCAATCTGTTGTAAATGTCAGCTAAAATAGCTGGATTTACACCACATTACTGTTTGACTAATGAATTGTAAGGCGCATTAACTTTTAACACCCAAGATTTCTGATTATTAATAAGCGCCTTCTTTGTTAAGAACTACCTTAACTGTTTTAAGTAAGATTTCAAAATCTAGCCAAAGTGACCAATTTTCAATGTAGCTAAGATCAAGCTTGATTACTTGTTCAAAATCTAAAATGTCTGATCTGCCTGAAACTTGCCAAAGTCCTGTAATACCAGGTAAAACTTCATGACGAATAAAATGGTGTTCGGAAAACTTATCTACGTCTCTAGTAGGTAAAGGTCGAGGTCCAACTAAACTCATCTCTCCAGATAGCACGTTAAAAAGCTGAGGTAATTCATCTAAGCTATAGCGACGGAGAAATGCACCAACACGTGTAATGCGAGGGTCATTTTTAATCTTGAAAATAATACCATCCTTTGTCTCGTTTAATGCTTCTAACTCTCTTTGCAATTTCTCTGCATCAGACCTCATGGTACGGAATTTCCAAACTTTAAAAGGTCTGCCACGTAAACCAATACGGGTTTGCCTGTAAAATACTGAACCAGGAGAATCTAGCTTGATTGCTATAGCGATCGCTATATAAATGGGGAATAATAAAAGTACTACTATCGCAGCTAAGCAAAAATCTAAACTCCTCTTGATCCAAAAATCCTTACTGGTGATGATAGGACAATCTAAACTTAGACAAGTTACGCCACCAATTTGATTAAATTCTACATTTCTATAAATGTTTTTGATTTCCACGGATAAAAGATGTACCGTAATCCCAGATGCCTGAAATAACCAACGTAAGAACATTCTATTTTTGATGGCGTTCCAAGCGACAAAAACTTCAGTTACTCCTAACTGATTGAGCTTTTCTAAAGTTTCCTGACGATAATATCTATCCAAACACCTAGCGCTTGCAGTTCCGCAAATTATGTACCGTTTTTCTTTCTTAATAAAACTAATAAACTTTTCGGTGTCTTCAGGATCGCAAATAATAAAAACAGCAGACTGTCCTAAAATTTTTCGGTTACGCAAGTGCTCGAGCGTAATATTTGCTACAGATCTACCAGTACAAACAAATGATGTGCTGAGTAACCAAGACCATATTAATGTTGAGCGTGTAATCTCAACAGGAGATTGATATAAAAAACCTGCAACTAATATTAATCCGTGGGCAAAACTAAGTGTTTTAATAATATTCAAATAGTCATAACGCTTTTTACCAGGCTGATAATTACCTTGGATTGCTAGCGCTCCTATTTGAATAGCAACAGTCATAAGTAGTGGTGAAAAACTACTTGGCGTCTGCCAATCAAAATCCACAGCATCAGTATGATATTTAGTTAATATCCAAGCCACGAACAAAAGAGTAGCGTCCACTGAAACCAGTGTTATTAATCGCAGCCACCATAAACCCTTTCTCATTCTTAGAGATACTGATGCCCGCAAATCTAGAGGAACTTCTCTTAAATGGGTATTTGTTACAGTTTTAATAGTCATAAATATTACTGGATTATTTAATTCATCAATAATCTTTGGTTTAGCTAATTGCACATTGGGGTAGGTTGATTAAAAACTCTGTTGCCAAGCTAGCCCAGCAATTCAATGGGGTTTATCTCCAACAGTACTGTGCACATAGGTCATATCTGCACACAATTCTACGTCTCTTCAACTTTCCGAGGCTTTACAGCTAAAGAGTTGTTCATGCTTCTGTTTATGAGTTTTTAATTCAAGCTTCAGGTAATGGCAAGACGTAAGTACTTAAATGTTTCCTCTTAATTTTGGTGGTTTATTGAACTTTATATCTACCGCAGTAATCATGCTTTTTTTACCAACCTGTCTACTGGCACCAGCAGTAGCAATCTTAAGGTAATACTTGAGACTCTACTTTTCTGGTTAGAGGTAACATCAATTCGGACGGTTTGATGTAATTTCAACACAATTGCCTCCGAATAACTCGTTTAATATGTCTTACTAAGATTGCCTCCCCGAATGTGAATACTACTTAGGGATTTTCTCAACAATTAAAAATTAATGAATCTATCTCGAGAGAGGGATGAACTTCAGGCGGTAGATACTTCAAAGGTTTTAAGACTATTTGTTCCATCTAACTCAACTTTTAATTTCGTATGAAATAGCATTGGCTAGTTAGAAGTTAACATTTCTTGCCCCCGGAGCTACACAATTCATGGCAACTTTACGGAGTATTTAATTTTTATGTCTCACAAAATTTAGTTTGTGTTGATAATATGAAGAAAATTCCTAATTACATATTTATGCTAGGATCACCGGGCAAGTACGGAAGCAGAAAATTATGTTTTTACTTAATTGCTAATTCCCATAGCATTACCAGCTATGTAAGCCGTAGTCCAAGCACTCTGGAAGTTAAAGCCACCAGTAATGCCATCTATATCCAGGACTTCTCCTGCAAAGTACAGGCCTGAAACCAACTTACTTTCCATCGTTTTGAAGTTGATTTCTTTAAGATTAACACCTCCACAGGTCACAAATTCATCTTTAAAGACTCCTTTACCATTAATTAAGTATTCTCCCTGAGTGAGTTCCCCTAGCAATCTATTTAAGGTTTTGTTAGACAGTCCTGCCCAACGGTCTTCTGTAGTTATACCGATGCGGGTAAGAATGTATTGCCAGAGGCGGTGCGGTAAGTCAACTCCCCTATGGAGGGTAATTGGCCGTTTTCCCCACTCAGTCTTGACAGCTAAAATTTTTTGCCGCACTTGTTCTTGCCGCAAATCAGGTAGCCAATTAATCAATAATTTGGCTTGATAACGGGTTTCATGTAAAATTCTCGCCCCCCAAGCAGAAAGTTTTAGAACAGATGGACCACTTAAACCCCAATGAGTAATTAGCAGTGGTCCAGTTTGTTCTATTGGGGATTTGTTACTAATAGACAAGCGCAACTTTACAGGATTAACACTGATTCCAGCCAATGCCCTCAACTTTTGATCTGGAATATTGAAGGTAAATAAAGAGGGTACAGGCGGTTCAATTTGATGACCTAACTCTTGAGCTATTTTATAACCTGCAAGGTTGCTTCCCGTTGCTAGCAGTAAGCGATCGCACTTTACTATCTCTCTCGACTTCAAAACAATCTCGAACCCTGTTGTTTCCGTTTGTCGTTTCACGCTTACCACGGGTGTACCAATACGAAGTTCTACACCAGTCTCTATGGCTGCATTCATTAGACACTCAACAATGGTTTCGGAACTATCCGTTAGGGGAAACATTCTGCCATCGGCTTCAGTTTTGAGATGGACTCCTTGGGCCGCAAACCAATCTACTGTATCTTTTGCTTGAAAGCGAGTGAAAGCACCCAAAAGAGCTTTGCCACCTCTAGGATAATTTTGAACCAACCTTTCTGCTTCAAAACAAGCATGAGTAACATTACAGCGTCCCCCACCCGAAACGCGAACTTTCGCTAGTGGTTGACGGCTGGCTTCTAGTAAAGTAACTTGGGCATGAGGATTAACTTTAGCACAAGCGATCGCACCAAAAAATCCCGCAGCCCCACCCCCGATAACAACAATTTTCAATGGTAACAAGTTCAAAAATCTCTCAACAGTACCTACTTTACTAGGCTAGCTGTTAAGTTTACTCTTCTACTAGTTCAAATTCATCTTTTGTCGCCCCACAAGTTGGACATACCCAATCCTCTGGGATATCTTCAAAGGCTGTTCCTGGTTCTATCCCACCATCTGGATCGCCTACTTGTGGATCGTATTCATAGCCACAGATAGTACATATATACTTTGCCATTGTGCTTACCCCTAGAGAATTTTTGCTTGACTATATATATACTGCTGGCAGCACTGTACCATAAGCTCGCTAGCATTTATCACCCTCATAGGAGATGGGGTATTGGGTATTTGTCAAGAA
Source organism: Nostoc sp. 106C (assembly GCF_002154725.1). GTDB lineage: Bacteria > Cyanobacteriota > Cyanobacteriia > Cyanobacteriales > Nostocaceae > Aulosira. Next base: position 111,365 of record NZ_MTAW01000179.1, read on the forward strand.
GGAAAAGGTAACACGAAAGAGTGAAGACTTATTGGTTACTTCTTCTGTTGTCCCCCTGCGTCCTTCTTGTGCGTGAATTCCTGAAGCGGAGTGAATGTTAAAAACGCCACCAGGTCTTTTGAACGTAACTGAGAATCCCAATAGCGATCGCTCCTAGTAATAATAGCCAAATAACACCGCCGGGAATAAAAGTGAGAAGACCGAACCCTCTGAGTAGCCACACGGCTATTCCTATGCCCAGTAGGATACCGAAAATTTGGGTTAATCTACGATTTAAAGAAGACTGACTCACTTATTTTGCCTCTGACCTCAATAATTTAGTGAATGCAACTTGCATATTTGATGATGTTTGTGCCATTCTATCTTTTAGAAATTCAGTTTTTCAGCTGAAAGTGAGACTCGTGTAAAAGTAGCTAACTCTTTTCTTTAAATTTTTTTCATAATAGATACATATTTTTAAGTATATTCATCAAATATTTACCGAGGAATCACTATTTCCGGAAATTTTATCTAGTCGAGTGGAACTAGAATTTAAGCGGTTGGACTCAAGCCAGTGAAATGGTTTGTAGTTTAAACCGTGTAAAGTGGCTGGTTTGAGGAGTAACTAAAATCAATATGTCTGCGTCTCATATTTCAGACTCAATAAATAAAGGTTCAAGTATGCCTTGGAATCAAAACGAGCAAAAGTTGCTCATGCAGGGTGAAATCTTTGTCAAAACAGAATCGCATACGGCGTGGGGTGGTGCTGTCACTGCTTGGATGTACGTGCCACTAGTGCGATCGCAAGTATGGCAGCAATTAACTGACTACCCCCGGTGGGTACATTATTTTCCTGACATTACTAAAAGTGAGGTTTTATCTAAAGGCGAGGCGAAGCGTTTGTATCAAGCAGCACAAAAAGCTTTTTTATTTTTTACAGCTCAGGTCGAAATTTACCTGAATGTTGTAGAAGTGCTGGGGCAACAAATTCAATTTCGCATGGAAAAAGGCTCTTTTGAGGACTTTAAAGCCAATTTAGAACTACAAGATTGCGGTAATGGCACTTTGCTTGCTTATAACGTCCAAGCTACACCAAATATGTTGATCCCCTCTATTTTTATTCAACAAGCAATGAATTTTGAGTTGCCTGCGAATATGCGTAAAATGCGGCAAGTGCTTTGTAAGGGTCAATAACAGCAATGTCACAGGCAAAAGCTATTTTGGAATTCTGGTTTGGTCATCCCGATGAACCGAGTTACGGCAAACCTAGGGATTTTTGGTTTCGTACAACACCAGATTTCGATCGGGAATTGGCAAGTCGCTTTCTTCAAGATTACCAAAAGGCAGCAGCAGGATTCTTAGACGATTGGGTAGATTGGCCGGAAACCTGTCTAGCACTGATTCTGCTGCTCGATCAATTTCCCCGAAATATGTTTCGTGGTACTCCCCAAGCCTTTGCCACAGATTGGGAAGCACTTTCAGCAGCGCAGCAAGCTGTAGCTAGAGGCTATGACCGTGAATTCCTGCCTGTGCAACGCTGGTTTATCTATTTGCCGTTTGAACATAGCGAAAACCTAGACGATCAGCGGCGGTGTGTGAAGCTATTTCAGCAAATCAGCCACGATCCTGAAAGTGCTAGCGCAATTAAGTATGCTTTTCGTCACATGGAGATAATTGAGCGTTTTGGGCGTTTTCCTCATCGGAATAATATTTTAGGACGCCTTTCAACTTCAGAGGAAATAGAATTCTTAAAACAGCCCGGTTCGTTATTTTAGAGTAATTTCTAGCTAAGACGCTTTCTAATCGGACAGCGTCTTTAAATCAGGTGATTTCTCAACTCAGCTTCCCTAAGTCGTTTTGTGCCTCTTAGTCTAGACTACAAAAATAACGACCTACTCATCTTCTTCTTCAAAAAGGCTTTGGATATCTCTTGCTCCATGTAGAACAAGAATGACTTCAATCCCTTGGTTTATAGGACGGTAGAAAATCAGATAATTCACTACCGGAAAACTCCGCAGATTTGGCGCTAAGGAATCACGCTTTCTTCCCATACCTGGGTTTGATGCCAGCATTTTGAGTTGGCTGTCTATTTTTTGTAGAAGCCGATCTGCTTTTTCAAAGCTGTCATTAGCAATAAAATTCCAAATATCTAATAAATCAGCTTGCGCTAACGGTTTTTTGAGAATTATCGCCATTATGCAGATTCTTTCTGCTGCCGTTGTTGTTTTGCCAATTCGATGATTTCATCCATGTTTAGAGGTGTAGATTCTCCGCTATCAATCCCAAGCTGTATTTCCTGACGCAACTCGGCAAGGCGTATTGCTTTGAGGGCATCCTGCTCCTTGAGAAGCCGCAGACCTTCACGGATAACTTCCGAAGCTGAAGTATACATACCGCTTTTAACTTTGGATTGCACCCACTTTTCCAGTTCTGGGGTCAAAGAAACATTCATCTGCTACCTCTTGATAGGCTCATAGCAATAATCCTACCGAGAATAACAAAAAATGTCCAAGTTTGTTATTACTGGAGTTTAAAGAAAGCCTAAGTAAGAAAATGAAACCGAACACTCATCAACTTCACCTCCTGCAATCCAAGCAAGTTCTTCTACAGGTTTCGCTGGTAGCAATCTTAGTGGTGGTTTCAATGATTCACTCATCCATAAATTCTTGACTATCGTTTAGTTTGGAGTTTTGCTGCTTCAAGCACTCTCTTTAATTTACTGAATCTTCTAGCTAAAACCCAATAACAGAAACAGCCTTCCGCTTCTGCTCTAGCGTGACATCCAGATAACGCTGCAATGTCCCTAGATCGCTGTGACCAGAAATTTCTTGAATAGTTCTCAAAGATATCCCGTAAAATTCAGCCAATATAGCTGATAGCATCGGTAGAATGTCTACAATCTGTGTATCTCTCTTATTCTCAAGAGAAATTCCCAGATTTTGCTAAATTCAAAGAATTATCTACCAAGCTAGACTCGCTTTCAAACCATACTTGATCTAGCTCGGTTTCATTGAAGCTATAGCCATGAGAAGCAGCAAATCTCACAATCTTAGCTTTATCCCAATGACAACTGCCAAAAAATCCTTGGCTACAGCACTTCTTATAATATTGATCGTAGATTGCTGGCTCTGATGTTAAAAGGTTATAAAAATTATTAACCTGTTCTAGTGACATATAATGTTTCCTCCTTTGATAGGAATTTTCTAATTTACTCACAACTACATATAAACAAACTCTAATTCCGGGTTGGATATTTTAGCTTTGAATAAGCTTGGTTCTTGTTCTTGTAAAGTTCTGCAAAAGCTATGGTGGCTTTAATTTGAAGCTCATAAACACGGATAATAGTCAACTATTGAAAGGATGATTATAAAGAAGATATTGTAATTTGTTTTTATCTACAGTGGTAGAATATTTTTGACAAAAAAGATGATTTTATTTAAGTTCATACCTAGGTAAGAATTAAGCAGCATCAAAATATAGATATTTGAATAACACGTATTTACCTGAATAGCGATCGCTACTTGTAGGGAGTTGCTTACAAAAACGCCAAGAACTTTTTAGTGTCTTGGCGTCTTTGAAAAAGGTTATAGGTAACCGGATTAGCTAGTAAACACCTCAACAGGCAAACGGCTGAAGGAAAGGCGTTCATTTTGCACATCTACAAAGATAGAGTCGCCGTCGTGGAATTCGCCGCGCAAGATAGCTTTGGCAATCTGAGTTTCTAATTCTCGTTGAATTGCTCGCTTCAGTGGACGCGCTCCAAACACGGGATCATATCCAACCTCAGCTAAGAAGTCAAGGGCAGCATCAGACAGTCTTAGAGAGATCTTGCGATCGCTAAGTCTTTGGCGCAATCTATCTGCTTGCAACAAGACAATTTGCCGCAATTCCTGTTTCTGCAAACTGTGGAAGATAATAAATTCATCAATGCGGTTGAGGAACTCTGGACGGAAGCTATTGCGCATGGCTTCCATTACCCGACGGCGCATTTCGTCATAGCGTGTGTCATCGCCTGCGACATCGAGAATGTACTGCGAACCGATGTTGCTGGTCATGATAATAATCGCATTCTTGAAATCTACCGTATGACCTTGGGCATCGGTGACACGACCATCATCGAGAATTTGCAGCAACACATTAAAGACATCGGGATGTGCTTTCTCAATTTCGTCAAAGAGAATCACTGCATAAGGACGACGGCGAAGTGCTTCTGTGAGTTGTCCGCCTTCTTCGTAGCCAACGTATCCCGGAGGCGCACCAATTAAGCGCGAAACAGTGTGCTTCTCCATGTACTCAGACATATCAATTCGCACTAAAGCTTCCTCAGTGTCGAACATATATGCTGCTAGGGCTTTGGCTAACTCGGTTTTACCTACACCTGTAGGCCCTAGGAAAATAAAGCTAGCAATTGGACGGTTGGGATCGGCTAATCCAGCGCGCGATCGCTGTATCGCATCGGCTACGGCTGTGACGGCTTCATCTTGTCCAATTACCCGGCGATGGAGTTCATCTTCTAAATGCAGTAGTTTTTCTTTTTCCGATTCCACCAATTTACTGATAGGAATTCCTGTCCACTTAGAAATGATTTCTGCAATATCGGCTTCGGTGACTTCTTCCCGCAGCAGTGATTTACCTGTACCTTGGGCTTGTGTTAGTTCAGCTTCCGCTGCTTCCAATCGCCGATGTAAGTCGGTTAACTTGCCATATTTCAATTCCGCAGCCCGATTGAGGTCGTAATCTCGTTCTGCTTGCTGAATTTCCAGGTTAACGCGGTCAATTTCTTCTTTAACAGCCTGAATTTTGGTAATGAAATCTTTTTCCGATTGCCATTGCGCATTCAGGGTTCTTTGTTCTTCTTTGAGATCTGCGAGTTCTTTCTCTAATCTTTCCAGACGTTCGCGGGAAGCTATATCGCTTTCTTTTTGCAGAGATAGCTTTTCCATTTCCAGTTGCAGAATCTTGCGATCGATTTCGTCAAGTTCTTCTGGTTTGGAGGTAATCTCCATTTTCAGCCTCGCAGCGGCTTCGTCTACTAAGTCGATGGCTTTATCTGGCAGGAAGCGATCGCTAATATAACGACTGGATAATGTTGCAGCAGCGACTAAAGCACTATCAGAAATCCTTACACCGTGGTGAACTTCATACCGTTCTTTCAACCCCCGTAAGATAGAGATTGTATCTACTACACTCGGCTGATCCACATAAACTTGCTGGAAGCGTCTTTCTAAGGCCGCATCTTTTTCTATATATTTGCGGTATTCATCCAAAGTTGTCGCCCCAATACAGCGCAACTCGCCTCTGGCTAACATGGGTTTTAACAAGTTCCCCGCATCCATCGCGCCTTGAGTAGCACCAGCGCCAACAACAGTATGAATTTCATCAATAAATAGAACTATATTACCGCCGGATTCGGTAACTTCTTTTAATACTGCTTTCAGGCGTTCTTCAAATTCACCCCGGAATTTGGCCCCAGCAATCAAAGCGCCCATATCTAAGGCGATCAGCTTGCGGTCTTTCAGGGATTGCGGGACATCGCCAGCGACAATTCGCTGTGCGAGTCCTTCCGCGATCGCAGTTTTACCAACACCAGGTTCACCAATGAGTACAGGGTTATTCTTGGTACGGCGAGAGAGAATTTGGATCGTGCGACGAATCTCATCATCGCGCCCAATCACTGGATCGAGTTGACCTTTCCGGGCGGCTTCTGTGAGATCGCGCCCATATTTTTCCAGCGATTGGTATTTACCTTCTGGATTTTGGTCGGTCACTGTCTGGCTCCCCCGAATTTGTTTAATAATATTTTTTAGCTTGCCTTCGTCTAAACCAAATTCTTGGAATAAAGCTTTACCAAAGCGGTCATCTTTGGCATAAGCCAGCAATAAATGCTCTATTGAAATATATTCGTCCTTAAATTCCTTACGATAAGCGTCCGCCCGGTCTAAAAGAGTATCCAAGCTACGTCCCAAGTAGACAGAAGTGCTGCTACCGGATACTTTAGGCTGACGTTGAATAAATTGTTCGGCGCGATCGCGGACTTTTTGCAGATTCACACCCGCTTTTGTCAATATCCCGCTAGCTAGACCTTCTTGTTCTAGCAGGGCTTTCATCAGGTGTTCGCTTTCTATCTGTTGTTGTTGATATTGTTTAACAATATCTGGAGTATGGGCGATCGCTTCCCAGGCTTTTTCTGTAAATTGGTTGGGATTAGTGGGTTGCATAGGCTTGTGGAGAATCCACTCTAGACACAAAGGGGATAACTAACACTCGCAGACTGCGGTTCACCCGCCCTTACAAAGTGTTCATGGCAAAGAGAATCAGATTAGTTCTTATAAAATCATTGTAAGAAGACGGTGGCAAGTAGCTGGATCGGTCTTCACGTCTTTCTCAAGTAGTATTACCTCTCTTTAGTAGTGCTGAGGAGTAGCGCACTAATGTTCGCTTTGCTTTTCCTGCGGCTATTCTCTTGCTTTAAAATGTCTTGAAAATAGACAAGGGGACTCAGGGACACGAAGAAAATTTGATGATTGGTTGTGAGATTTTCTCGTGATTAGCTGACTTGATAAATTGCTAATTAGACAATATATCTTCAAGTAAATTATTAAATTCTGGATTATAGAAAACCGAAAAATTAACTTCTCACCACTTCAGATGAATATATGCAAGCAAACATTGCTACCACTTGGGAAAGCCGTTTTTAAAAGCGCCATGTATATCTTAATCTTTAAATATTTTGATAATTTACATAATTTTCTGTAAATGCAAAACAAATCCAGGTAGCACAGCTTCGCCTGATAAGCTATTAGGATTATCTAATATCTCTACATCTTTTCCTGGACGATAAATTTCTACTCGCTTGTTTTTCCGGTCAATTAACCAACCTAATTGAGCACCATTTGCGATATATTCTTGCATTTTATCCTGCAAGTCTTTGAGGGAATCGCTAGGAGAACGCAACTCAACTACAAAATCAGGACAAATGGGAGCAAATTTTTCTTGTTGTTCTGGAGTTAAAGCATTCCAGCGTTCAATTTTTACCCAAGAAGCATCAGGAGAACGATCTGCACCATTGGGTAGTTTAAAGCCAGCTGACGAGTCAAAAACTTCACCTAAATTACTCTCAGAATTCCAATTATCCAATTGAGTCGTGATTTTAACATTACGTCTGCCAGTCTCACTACCTGTAGGTGGCATAATTAATAATTCCCCTGATGCTGTACGCTCAAATTGATAATCGCGGTTTTTCTGACACATTTGGAAAAACTGCTCGTCAGTCAAGTCGATTTTCAATTTGAGTATAGAAGGTAAAGTGGTTGTAGCAGTGACCATAAGCTTATCCCAGCATCTTACTTTCTAGTTTAGTGGGGTGTGGCAGGCGATCGCACAAAGGTAAGTCCACTTTTGCTTAAGCAATATTAAGGCGATCGGTAAACCTCATCCTCACGCTTCAGGATATACAGATATATTTGAGTGGATTAACTTATTTCTATTTTCATTGATTATCTTTTCTATCTTTAGAAAGTCATCTTTAATAAAATCCTCCCAACATTCCTGGATTTTTCTCATTAAATCCTCAAGATTTGCAACTTTATAATCTCTACTATTTAAAATATCTTTTTGATAAATAGTTATCCATCTATCTGACCATCTACCATTATTCTTAAAAATTTTAGGGTAACTTAGGGAAAATTGAAGAATTTTTTCACGTATAGATTGTTCCCCAGAGCTAATGCCAAGCTGTAGCCTAAGATATTCAGAATCATTGTCAAAATAGAAGTAAAGAGGTAAATTTACCTCTTTCCATTCTGTGATATCAAACCCTACAGATTTAGTACTAAGCAAAAGTACAGAACCTTTTTGATTGTCAATATCTTTACTTACTATATCGTAAACAATACTAGCTATTTCTGATTGTAAATCAGGACGATGCTCAAAAATTAAATCAAGGGCTTGTTTATGCTTACAATAGATTTTACGGCAGAGTTCAGCAACTTCTGAATCACTCATAATATGTCTCCTGATTAACGTAGAATAGTGAGTTATCAAGGTATAAACATCTGCACCCAGGATAGATTTATAACTTTTACAAATGCTATCAATTATTTCAGCGAGATTAGAGTATTTATAAATTCTCCAATTGTCATCAGATGGTTTTCTACCTTCTGGTGTTAAATAAATCAAAATTTTTCGATAATTACTATATTGATTATCAATAATCGTGCGGTATCTTTCTAGTTGATCTGAATGCTCTCCAGAGTCAACTTTATTTTCTATTGCACAAACTAGTTTGTTACAGGGTGAGTGTATGAAAATATCAATATTTTGCCATTCGCGCTTAACCTCAGCGTCTGTCAAATCAGCTATATCTATATCAACAGAACTAATAGGTGGATAATTTATATTTGTAGGCTTATTTGTGTCTAATAGGACTCGCTTAAGAAATTGCTTAAGAAAAATGTCATCAAGTCTATGGTTTTGAGATGGATTTAACAAGAATGCTAAGAAGTTAGAATGACGTATTTCTTGTCGCACTACCCCAATTGCTTCAAAAATATTAAATTGAGTAAGTTTAGATTCCAGATAGTCTAATTCTTCATTATCAATAATAAATTTTTCTAGTAATGCTTGTTCTGTTGAGGGCATGGTCATTACTAAATATATTCTTTAATGGGACAACATTTGTATTGTTCCCATAAATTCAGCAAGGATAACTTTTACAACAGAGAATAAATATAAACAAAATTTTTGGCAGGAGAAATCTACCCAATAACCATGAAAAAGCGCCCTCCCGATTGGAAGAGCGCTTTTAACTCACACAGAAGCTATTGTTGATTTCTCAGAAATTAACC
>NZ_MTAW01000123.1 GCF_002154725.1 Nostoc sp. 106C
CCAATGAAAAAGTACCTCTAGGTATAGGCCTTCAAGGAAAGCATCAAGGTGAACTCATTGATTTACGGGAAGCCAAAACTAAGGTTAAAGCAGAGTTCATCATTAACAGAGAAGCTGCTTACGACAACTTAGTTGGCTTCTGTAGAGTAAATGATGAGAATGGAGGTATTGATAGCGATGGCGATGGTAAGATTGATTTCCGTCCTGGGGATGCAGGCTACATTAAAGCCATGCTTCGCTCTCGTGTTGAGGGTATTGATTTGAAGGTGAATAACCAAGGTAAAGCTACTTTCACTGGCAACTTTGAATCAGGTTGGCTTTTTGCACCTTTTGTTATTGCTAATAGCACTGTAGAAGCAATTTTAAGTAGTAATTCTAATGACTTAGCAGTTTTCAGTCCATTCTTAGGCGCAAATTCTGACAAAAACAATCATGTTCGGCTACTAGGCAATAACTGCTTTGGCTTTGAGGATCAAGCAGGAATTGGCAGCGATTGGGATTATAACGATTTAATTGTCCAAGTCAAATTGACTGTGAATAGTGTGAATTCTTAAGTCTATTTGACCAAGCTTGGTTGTGAATAATTTAATCCCTACCTCCTCTTTGTCAAGTGGTAGGGTTTTCAACATTTACCCTTAAATACTGTCCTGTTTCACCTTAAACTTCTGGGTTGCTGCTAATGCTACAGTCACAAATACTTGTGTTAACCCCGCCTCATACCATTTCACCTTAATAATGATACAAATACGCGCTTCAGGGTTTAGCAATGCTAAACCCCTATGAAAAATTTATGTGTATCAGGATTTTCGTGAATTGGTCTCAGATAGTTTGTTCAATAGGACTTACGCAAAAGTCATGGAATTACGTCATTACGAGCGTTCGACGAAGTCGTTCCCGTTCGGCAAAGCCGTTCTCGAAGAGTAGGGTAGCGACGTAATCGCCTCAAACTCTGCGATTGCTTTCCTACACTACGTTCCGGTCGCAATGACAAATTTTGCTTGCGTAAGCCCTGTCCAAGACTCTACCCAAGCGGTCATAATTTAAAATTTTATAGTCTTATATTCCAATACAGTTCAGATAAGACTGTTTTTCTCTCTCTGTTCCCTCGGCGCACTTTTTTAAATTAGTATAAATTTGTCAATAAAGATAAATGAGGTGAAAAACCTCTTCCATTTTGCTATCTTCTTTATACTGATGAGGAGCGAGAAATTGGTAAAGCCAACGCAAACTCTGTACCTTGATTTAATTCAGACTGGCAAGTAATTTTACCTTGATGTTTTTCGACTACAATCTGATAAACTAATTGCTAAACCCAAGCCTGTACCAATACCTCGTGGTTTAGTTGTGAAAAATGTTTCAAATATTTTTTCTTGCGTGTCTGGTGCAATCCCAGATCCGTTATCTGCAATTCGCACGACTACAAAATTATTTTCCCAGCGTTCGGTGATGATGGTGATTTCAGGTTTAAATAGTGAATTTTCAGCCCATTTTTCCTCTACAGCATCGATCGCATTGCTCAAAATATTCATAAATACTTGATAAAGTAAACCTGTATAACCTGGAATTGCAGGAATTTCTCCATAGTTGCGAACAATACTGATCCCTTTTTTCAAACGATTGTTCAAAATCAACAATGTACTTTCAATACATGGATGTATTTCTACTAACTGAGCTTCACCTTCATCTAAGCGGGAGAAATCTTTTAAACTTCGGACAATTTCACGGGTGCGGTCAGCGCCAACATTCATAGAGTTGAAGAGTTTTGGCAAATCATCTTTTAGAAATTCTAAATCTATTTCCTCTATTAAATATTGTACTGCATCGGGAGGATTGGGAACTTCAGCTTTGTATGTTTGCAGTAGCGCTAATAAATCATCAATATAAGTTTTTGCATGTGCAAGATTGCCAGAAATAAAATTTACTGGATTATTAATTTCATGGGCAACGCCAGTTAACATCCGTCCCAAACTGGACATTTTTTCACTTTGAATTAGTCGTGCTTGAGCTTCGGCTTGTTGCTCTTCTAAAAGGTGCTTTACCTGCTGAATCAGCTGATTCAAGGAGCTAGCTAACGCACCAACTTCATCTGTTGTGGTTATAGGTGCTTGCAATTCAAAATTAGCTTCTTGCGTAACTTTCTGAGCTACATCCCTAACTGCATTAATCGGACTAGCGATAATGCGACTGATGTAAAAAGCGAGGATAGCAGCGATCGCTATCGACAGCAGGATACTACCAATAATAATCTGAGCTTGAATCTCAGCAGCCTGATTTTGGGCGGTATCAGCCTCTTCTTGGCGTTCTCGTACTGTTTTGGCAAAATCGGTTAACTCATGGGTAAATTGATAAAATTTCTGTGCAGTCTGACTGGTACTCAATTCTAAAATTAATTGCTGCGCTTTCGCTAATTCCTCTGGCTTTGAACTGAGTGACGAAATTTGTTGGCACAGTGCCTTGAGTTGGGATAAATATACTACTGTAGTAGTATCATACTTCTTCAGTAGAGCTTGCAAATTCGCTTTCAAACTGGATTTACTCAAATCCTGCAACTGAGAAAGTACAGTTTCCGCTTCCGCTATATCCGTTAGAAGATGAGATGTTTGCTGTTTAACTGCTTGCGACTGCTGCAACAAAGTTAGTATTTCTGGCTGATGGATCTGTATTTCTAACAGTTCTCCTTGCAAACTACTTAACAAACCGCCTTCCTCGTCTGCCAACATCATCTGATGTCTGGCTTCTTGAAAGTAGCGATCGCCTATAACCAATCCTATAGTTATTCCTACGACCCCAATTCCCAGAGCCAGACCATACCCAAAAACGATTTTTTGCCGAATACTTAATCGATAGAATAATTGTTTAAGCCAGTTAGAGGATTTTTGTACAGATATTTCTGTCATGGTCGCCTTTTCCAAAAGTCAGACACAATTCTTTGCTGTTGATAGACCGTAAACCCACCCCTGAACGCTGTTTGGTAAATCTTTACTTCTGCCACAGCAGTAGCTTCTCTGCCTTTTAAGGTAAATTTGATACTAAATACGCTTTCAGTCTATCAAAGGTCAGTTTTTTCTACCCTGGTGAAAAACACTGAAACTATTAAGATTAGAAGCATCCGCCTACTAAATACCCGTTATGCCTCTGTCGCGCATAGTCACGCTGATTGTTGGTCTGATAGTTATTTTGGGGCTAAGCCTGTGGCTGATTGACTCCCTTTCACGCCTCTACTGGCAGTTGTCCTATTCTCCACTGCTGGGCAATTTGCTGTTGCTGCTGCTGGTTGTGCTGATCGGCGGCTTGGTTGCAGCCTTTGTTTATTATGTGCTAGTGCTGCAATCTGGTGAGCAGCGTTCCCGTCGTAAGCGTCCGCGTGTGACACCAGCACAAATTCCGGCTGTCAAATCTGACGCTGCTTCTTCAACGTTACAAGCTGTGCGGCAGCAGGTTGCACAGATTCAAGATGAAGTAGCTAAACAGGCATTACTCAGTCGCTCGCGGGAAATTGAAGTCAATTTAGCACGGGGTGAAATTCAAGTCGTAGTGTTTGGCACGGGGAGTGCTGGTAAAACCTCCCTAGTAAATGCGGTGATGGGACGCATGGTGGGTCAAGTTGATGCACCAATGGGCACAACTCAAGTAGGAGAAACCTATTGTCTGCGGTTGAAAGGATTAGAGCGCAAAATTTTAATTACCGATACCCCAGGGATTTTAGAAGCAGGGGTGGCGGGTACAGAACGAGAACAACTCGCACGTGCTCTGGCAACGGAAGCAGATTTACTGTTGTTTGTGGTAGATAATGATTTACGGCGATCGGAATATGAACCACTGCGAGGTTTGGCAGAAATTGGTAAGCGATCGCTTCTTGTGCTTAACAAAACAGATTTATACACAGACGAAAACAAAGAATCGATCCTGGCAAGGTTGCGTCAGCGAGTGCGGGGATTTATTGCCCCTAATGATGTCGTAGCGATCGCGGCTAATCCCCAAACTGCCCAACTGGAAACTGGCGAAATGTTCCAGCCGGAACCGGATATTGTCCCCTTGTTGCGGCGGATGGCGGCAATTTTAAGGGCTGAGGGTGAAGATTTAGTCGCAGATAATATTCTGTTGCAATCTCTGCGCTTGGGAGAAGAAGCGCGCAAACTTATCGATGCTCAACGTCGCCGCCAAGCCGATAAGATAGTCGAGCGATTTCAATGGATTGGGGCTGGTGTAGTATCAGTAACGCCTTTACCAGTCGTAGATTTACTGGCAACTGCGGCTGTAAATGCCCAAATGGTCGTAGAAATAGGCAGAGTTTACGGCTGTGAACTGAACATGGAACGGGGGCGAGAGTTAGCCTTATCTTTAGCGAAAACCCTTGCCAGTTTAGGAATTGTTAAGGGCGCAATTGAGTTACTTTCTACTGCATTGCAAACTAATCCTGCCACTTTTATTATTGGTCGAGGAATTCAAGGCGTGACAGCAGCTTATTTGACGCGGATTGCAGGTAAAAGTTTTATTGAATATTTTCGTCATGACCAAGATTGGGGCGATGGTGGAATGACAGAAGTTGTACAGCGACAGTTTCAAATTAATCGCCGGGATGAATTTATCAAGGCTTTTGTGCAAGAAGCGATCGCGCGGGTAGTGAAGCCATTAACGGATAGATCTGAACTAATTGAAGAGCAAAAGGAGGAGTTAGAAACTAGAGATTAGGGCTTGGTTACTTGATAGGGCGATAATGGAATAGATGCGATATTTCTCTAGCAAATTTACATATAAAAACAAGCCTTTCTCTTCCAAGCTTAATTAGGCATTATTAATCACCCATTCTTCTTTAATAAAACTATTTTTGACTTGATTATCAGGGAGATTTACTGTAGTGTTTGTTAACAACAAGTATCTATGCTTGTCAATCAAAACAACAATGCTTATAATCTTGATCTATTCGCATTCTCAATCTACATCAAAATGCGAACTCGTCAATTTGAGTGCTGGAATTAGTCATTTTATCCAGCTAATATGATGTCCTGTTAATCACCCTTAATATGTCATTGCGAGTGAAAAGTCGCAATCGCAAGGTTGTTGGGATTGCTTCCCTACGGACAAAATGACAAATATTCAACCGGATTTGATTTAAGATATTGAATAATCAATCTGCTATCATTTGTAAAATACTTTAAGTACGCATATAGAAGTAGCTAAATTTTTTATATTTGTCATCATAATTTTGTATTTTATTTAGCCCCAGGTTAGCACTGCTAAACCTAGACAAGAAATATGAATATTTCAACTGGTAAATACTACTTATAAATGGGCAAAATCCGCTCTAGTTAGAGTTAAATATTTTTTAGAAAAAAATTTAAAATAGAGATAAGTCACAAAGATATTTTTATAATGAAAATACAGTCATCAGTGCTAGTCCATTTAGGATTTGGTAAGTATGTTCGCTCGGATCAGGTAACAGCACTTATACCTATTGAAGAAGAGCGAGGACCAGGGCGGCGCACCTTTGTTCACCTTGAAGGACAAAGTAACCCAATTATTGCCTCAAGAGCCGAAGATACTATAGTGCGGGATTTAGTCCAAGAGCCGCGAGAAGTTACCCAGGCACGTCAGCAGCAAGAAATTCTTCAGGATTTATTAGCAGACTTAGGCAACGTTAACTCAACTGTAAGGCGAATTAGTCGTGATGAAGGTAGTTTAGATTTGGATTTGCTCGAACGACGAATTCGGCAAGTTATAGAAAATTAATTGCAGATATCAGCAAGCTCAGCAGTTTTCATTGGGAATAGGAGACTATTACCTATTCCCTCAACGGCAAACTCTCATCAATAACGGAGAACAACATTGCTGAATACAGTTACAGAGCAGGTTTCGGTATCAGAGACAAAAACACGACCATCAAAGTTGTGGATGCCTGAACGAGTAATGTTTACACCAGCCGCTCTAGATGAGCCTTGGGGAAAGCAAATTCTGGCGCGTATGCAGTCACTTAACCTGCCAATAGAAGAGTTATCACGCAATCGCCTGACAGGTTTGCGAGGTGAAGACGAGCGTGAGACTTATAATATTGCCAAGCGTACTCTTGCAGTTGTGAATGCACCCCCTAGCCACTTCAAGCTGAGTCCCATCCCACCGTCTGCTGATTGGCAATTTCATCTGGCTGAGGGTTGTCCCGCACATTGCCAATACTGTTACTTAGCTGGTAGTTTATCTGGTCCGCCAGTTATCCGCGCCTTCGCTAACTTGCCACAGATATTAGAAAACTTGGCAGCTTACGAGCGCCCAGGACAAGCCACAAGTTATGAAGTTAGCTGCTACACTGACCCCTTAGGCATTGAGCATCTTACAGGTAGTCTTGCTGAATGTATCCGTTATTTTGGCAGCCGTAGTGATGCACATTTACGTTGGGTGTCAAAATTTGACGCGGTAGATAGCTTACTAAACTTACCTCACAACGGTCATACTCGCTGCCGGATAAGCGTTAATGCTACACCGATTTCCGCTAGGTTTGAAGGTGGTACGGCATCGGTAGCATCAAGGTTACAAGCTTTGCGGCGATTGGCTTTACCCCAAGAGTATGGTGGGGGTGGGTATCCAGTAGGACTGGTAATCGCGCCAATTATGCCTGTAGATGATTGGCAGATGCACTATGGCCAATTGTTTGACTTGATTAGCGAAGCGCTAGATATGAACTGTGATCTAACTTTTGAGTTAATTTCGCACCGCTTTACACCAGGGTCAAAAGAGGTGTTGCAGACATGGTATCCGCAATCAAAATTAGACATGGATGAAGCAAAACGCAATGTTAAACGCAATAAGTTTGGCGGCATAAAATATGTCTACGACGCTAACACGATGAAGACAATGAAGCGCTTTTTTGAGGATGAAATTCAACGGCGCTTTCCAAATGCTGAGATTTTATATTGGACTTAGATAAATTTTTACCTAATTCATTTTGTAGAAAATTCTGTTAACCCCTTGCCTTCACCTCGCTAGCGCGAGATTTATGGCATAGGGGCGTTTTATTTTTACCTACCTTTTAACTCCAAGCTCTAGGAAATGAAGCATTGGGTCTTTTCGGTGGTTAAGATAGACTTAGTTTTTTCAACTACTTTGGCAGCATTGTCAGGCGATGTTTGGCGACAAGAAGCAGAGCTTCTACGCGTTTAATCATTCTTTAGTATACTTACCTATTACCTTTGCTAAGTCTGGCACTGCTTCCTCCACATGTTGCTTGGCTGAACCACGGAATTTTTCGTATGTTCCCCGCACGATTGGGCGTTTGACCTGTTTTACCCTCTCATCGGTGACGCTGAGTAATGCGTCAGCAGTGCGATCGCGACTCGCAACTAGGTGCTCCACCGGATCGCCCTTCTGCACGCCTTCATCCCAGATAGGATCGAGTGCTATGAAGCACTGCGGCAGAAGCTGCTCGACAACGTAAGGAATATATCCAGGCTTAACCCCCTTCAATGCAGCGAAGGCAGTTTTTAAAGCTATGCCGCTGATGCCTGATTTAGAAGCGAGTTGTGCTTCTATCACTGTGCAACAGTCATCTACAATCAGCTCCTTTTTATTTGAGTTCAAGAGTTCTTCGCTTAGTCCCATTTCACTCCTCCTTGTTGTTAAAGTGCTTAATTTTCAATTCAATCAGTTTTGCCAACGAACAGGAAATTACAAAATAGCGCAGGAAGTTTGAAAGCTTACCAAGCACACCCAGAAATTCTAAACCAATTTCTGGGTGTGCTGTCATACGCAGATTAGAATGAAAGATAATTCATACATTTAAGGGAACAGAAAACCTTTGGCTATTGCCCGTTCCCCGTTCCCTACTGAAGAAAACCGTAATAATTAGCCGCTTGATCAAGGCCAATTATCACATGGTTTTGTCAGTTACTCAAAAGAGCAGCAAGTATTTTTATTCAGCTAGTTAATTTTCATGGTCTGGAAGATTTCCTGTGCCTGTCTCAGTTTCGAGTAGTCGTGAAATAAATACGTCTGGCTTTCTACTCATAACAGACTTAACTTTATCAATAGCAATTACTTCGCTAGTTTTAACAATCATTTCCCACAGAGTATCTTCCTCTGTCTCTTTGTTGTAAGTTCTGTGTTTGAAGCACAACAAATCATCCCAAACTCCAATCACTGTGGCGAAATACCACTTATCTCTTATTAATATCCAGATTTCTTGTTCTAAATAGGTCTGAAGAATAGATTTCACAACGGTTGAGATTATGAAAAGACATTGCGCTACAGATTACACGGGTGTTACAGCCTGCTGCTACTGTGAAAATACGGAATTAATAAGTACAGAATTAGTAATTTATGAGAAACTGAAATCCTGTCTGTGGAAAACTTTGGCTTTTTATAGGGAGAAATTTACCTCTTTTGACCAATTTTCAACACCTTATTAGGTGGTGTATACTCTACCCTCCAGTCAGGGAAAGATGATATTCTCACTCATTGGTTAAACTAATTTCATTGCTTAGCTCTAGAACAAGACTGACGAACTGAAGGTGAGGTATTTATGGCAGAAGCTAAAAATGTATTAGGCACAAACCTAGAGATTTGCTGCACTTCTCCCATGACTGGTTATTATCGCGATGGATTGTGCAATACAGGCGGTCAGGATTTTGGGATGCACGTTGTTTGTGCCCAAGTCACAGCAGAATTTCTAGAATTTACGAAATTGCGAGGAAATGACCTGAGCACACCTGTTCTTGAATTTAATTTTCCGGGATTGAAACCAGGCGATCACTGGTGTTTATGTGCGGCTCGTTGGCAAGAAGCTTTTGAGGCTGGGGTAGCTCCACCAGTCGTCCTGTCAGCAACCCATGCGAGAGCATTGGAAGTCTGTAATTTAGAGGATTTGCAAAAACACGCTTTCTCTCGCTCCTAAATCGAGCCTGCACATAAAACAGTTTAAGAGGTTATTTTCTCATTTGGGTGGGAACTGCGTTGAGAAAAGGCTGTAACAACCCGCAGAATGCTCTTGGCTAGCACAGGTAGTAGTTGAGGCTGGAGTAATCTAGAGTCAAATTCACTCATGCGTCGTGTATTTTCTGCTAAACACTCTGAAATCAGCAGTTCCAAGCTAAAGTTATCCAGAAATACACTTGCCTCAGTTGCAGCAAAATCTTGGCTATTGCTCTGAGCACTGCTACCAACCACACCCATCATTCTTTGCGCTGCTTTACCGTAATTCCAGAGTGAAGATAACCCCCGCAGAACTTTAGCGCCTCGTCTCCGGCTTACCTGTAAATAAGCAATCCAATTCACAAAAAAGACGATGTGACGGGCTTCTTCCTGTAGTAGTAGGTCAAATATTTTAAATAGTGGCTCTGGCAAAAATTCTGATTGACGAGCAATCTTAAAAAGTCCAAAGCCGAGAAATGAGTCTAGACACTCACCATAGCCAAAATCAATGAAAGCTTGCTCAGGGTTGCTAGATAATTGAGCGGGAGGCTGTCCAGAGGTTTCAATACCGTAGTGTTGAATCAGGAATTGAAACAGCCGACCATGACGGGCTTCTTCCTCTCCCTGTAAAGCAACAGCTTCATACAGAAGTGGATCGTTAATCATTGGTAAGTAGGCCTTAATCTTAGCTCCAGCCGCCAATTCTGTATTGAGAGCTTCCTCCCAAAAGGGAATTTTTCTTAGGCGGTCGAGAGCAATTGCATCTAGCTCCGGCCAAGCTAGTTGCTCAGGTTGATATTGAATATAGCTATCAATAAAGCTGCGGCAGAATAACTCTTTGTGAAATTCAGAACCGATTTTCATTTTTTAAGGGCGATAATCAGGTTGTTCAAATTCTTTTAACAACCTGACTTTATTGTAATTTGTTAGCTCAAAACCACTTTGAATCATCACATCTCTAACTTTGTTACTTAAAAGCGCAGAGAGTTCTGCTACACCTGAGCCTGATGGTCCATTAAGTGGTTCCCCATGATTAATAACTGCGGGATGGGAATATATTTCTACTAAGTCTGCCTGAATTTGGGGTATGAGGCCAAGTAAGTATTCCTCTGTCATGGAGCCAGTTTGTAGCAATCCATATACCCGGTCTGCAAACTTAATACTTTGAGATGCCAGTAAACCTTCACCATAACGGCGCAGTCCCCCAAATACTCTTGACCAAACTAACTTAGTTAGTAAATTCCGACGGTCAAGCTTCAAAGTCATCCCTAGTTCTTCAGATGGTAAACGGATGACTCGGATGTCAAATTCTTGAGCCAATTCAACCAATATCCGCAATACTACGGGATGGGCATGTAAATGTAAATGTCCATCTACATGGGAAAGGGGCAGCCCAGAGGCGCGGAATTTTTCTAACTGGGCGCGGATTTCTTGCCGCAGTTCCTCACGAGCAGCAGGATGGAATTGATACCGTAATCCAGCCACCAGAGGGCTATCTGAAAAGTTAGCCTTGGAGTCAACCAAATGGGGAATTTGAGAAGGAGGCAAAACAGATCGACCGCACACCAGTACTAAATGCAGACCAACTGCCAAATTAGTGTGATTACGTGCCCAGGCGATCGCTTCTTCAGCAGCATCTCCCGTTACCATCAAACTGGTACTAGTTAGCACACCCTGTTCGTAAGCTTGGATAATTGCTTGATTGACACCAGCAGAAAAGCCAAAGTCATCACCATTAATAATGGCGAAGCGACGGGATTTGTTATTTGTCATTGGTCATTTGTCATTGGTCATTGGGCATGGGGCATAGGGCATTTTATCTTCCCTTGCTCCCCCTGCTCCCCTGCTTTTTCGTCCTTTCCAGTTCTATGAAATAATAGCCGTTTGACTAGATTGTGCGTGTGCAGCAGTTTGCTGATTGCGGCGTTCTTTCAGGTAGGAGAAGAATTCTCCGCCTTCGCGCAGACGGCGTACCATCATCTGTCGATCTGTGAGCATTTCCTTGACAATCGGTATGATTGCCTTGGGACGGAAGTAGAATTTCCGATACATACGCTCAACTGCATCCTCTATTTCTTCACTAGAAAGTGTGGGATATTGCAGTGTTGAGGTTTGAATACCGGAGTTAGCTACTAAAGACTGGTTGGTAAACCAGCCGTTTTCCTTGGCTTGTTCGTACAATTCTGTACCGGGATATGGCGCAGCAATTGAGACTTGAATTGTGTGGGGACTGAGTTCGCAGGCGAAGCGAATTGTCTCTTCTACAGTTTCTTTAGTTTCAACTGGTAGACCAATAATGAAAGTTCCGTGAACGGTAATGCCGAGTTTGTGGCAGTTTTTCATAAATTCCCGCGCCACTTCTAGCTTGATGCCTTTCTTAATTCGGTTGAGAATCTCTTGGTTACCAGATTCAAAACCGACAAGCAGCAAGCGCAGGCCGTTGTCGCGCAAGGTTTTTAAGGTATCGTAGTCTAAATTGGCACGAGCGTTACAACTCCAGGTGAGTTTCAGCCGCTTCATATGTTCGCTAATCGCGATCGCTCGATGTTTGTCTATCGTAAACGTATCGTCATCAAACATATATTCCCGTACCTTGTCACCGAAGATGGCTTTGGCCTCTTCCATCTCCCGCCCTACAACTTCTGGGCTTTTATGACGGTAGAGGTGACCACCAATCGTTTGCGGCCAAAGGCAGAAGGTACATTTCGCCGGACAACCGCGCCCAGTGTAAAAAGAAATGTAGGGATGCAGTAAGTAACCGATGAAATATTTGCTAATGTCTAAGTCACGGGCATAAGTGGGGAGGACGCTGGGCATGGCATCCCAATCGTGAATTAAGGGGCGCTCCTCATTGTGACGCACGTTAGAGTATCGGTCACGATAGCTCAGACCCTTAATATTTTCCCAAGGTATGCCTTGTGCTATTTCTTTGCAGGTATAGTCAAATTCGTTACGGCAAACAAAGTCGATAACTGGATTATCCCGCAGTGTCTCCTCTGGTAAGACTGCTACATGTGCCCCCACAAAGCCAATCTGCACGTCTGGATTTTGAGCTTTAATCGCTTCCGCACACTTAACATCATTCGCCAGTGAGGGTGTACTGGTATGCATGATTACTAATTCATAATCTTTAGCAATTTTCAGCACATCTTCTACAGTTTGGCCATGTGGTGGAGCATCCACAAGCTTGCTACCTGGCACAAGCGCAGCAGGTTGCGCTAGCCATGTGGGATACCAAAAGGAAGTAATTTCGCGTTTGGCTTGGTATCGCGAACCCGCACCACCGTCAAACCCATCAAAAGAAGGAGGACTGAGGAACAAAGTTTTTTTCATTGATAGCTTTCCTGAGTCAATAGTCAATAGTCAAGGGTAATTGGGCATTGGGCATTGGGCATTGGGCAAAAGTCAATGGTCATTAGTTATTCTCCCCATCTTGCTTATCTCCCTTCTCTTGTCTGCCTTCTGCCTTCTGCCTTCATAAACTAGCTAGCTTTGATGTTCACATCGATAAACTGCTTGATCAGAGCCAAAACATCGTTCCGGCTGAGTTTTTCTTTGCCGTTGGCTAAGGCATCAAGTGTTCCATGTGCCAAGGTGAGCGGAATCTGACAAAAGTCTAAAGCTGGTCCAGTAGGAAGGCTTTTGGTGTAAGCATCTGCCAAGGCTAAATTGCGGCGTGCATACTCCTGCATATTCGCTGCACTCCAACCTTCGGGATAGAAATCTACGCCTCGTTTCAAATCTTCAGTGTGGTTACGCAAGATGTTAACTGCTTGTAAACCCCGACCAAACCCAATTGCTTGAGTACGGTTAGTTTGCGTGCCATCGTACCAAGCCCACAAATCAGACAATAACAAGCCCACCGCACCTGCAACCCCAAATGTATAACGATCTAAATCAGACTCTGTCTGAATTTTCCAGTTAATTTCTGCCCAATGCGCCATCCTGTCTGCCATTGCGGCGGTGGCATCCCAAATTCGAGGTGCGATCGCTTCAGGTGCTAATATTGACCATTCTCTAACCCCAAGGGTGACTTCTGGTAAGATATTTTCGTAACCATTAAATCCTAAAGAAAAAGCATCAACTGCAAAACCATCAACCCCCGCTTGTAATGTCAAGCTAATTGTTCGTAGCAACTGCGCTTTAGTTGGGTTATCCAGTTCTGGATGATCTTCAATTTCATCAATAGCACGCATACACAAGTATGCTGATGCAACTGCCTCTTGTAAACCTGATGGCAAAAGACTAATTGGAATGTAAAAAGTTCGACTAGTTTCCTTTAGGATTTGCAGTGCATCTCTACGTAAATCCATGTTTTCACTCCTCTCTTGATTTTCACACCACATGAAGTTTTAGTTTTTTTGATGATACTGGATCTAATTTTTACTAAACCTTAAGAACTGTATTTTCGCTAGGATTTCCTCTAAAAATTAATAGTCTACGGTATCACAATTAACAAAAATCTCAAATTGTTCAAATTCTAGTCTAGTATATAAGGCTTTGGTAACAAAAATGGATAGGGGATATTATGGTATAGCTATCATAATATTTTCCTGTAAATATAAACAATTATGCTAAAATTTGGGTAATTACCTGCGAAGTTTTCTAGTAATTAACAGCAAACTTTAGAAGGGTAAAAGCCTTGAAGTCTTTGTGAAGTAGACTAGAGTACCACAGTTATTGTATCTATAGAGACAAGTTATTAAACCTCTTGTAATGGATAATAGCAACCCTAAGCAACTATCAATGCCCATAGTTTAACCAAGCGCGGCTTCTGGAAAGTAAGGAATAAAGAGACTGGACAAATACAAATGTTACTGCAAGGCTCTATAGGGTATAGATATTAATCACGACGATTCAAAACAAGTAGTTCCCGAAAATTAAACGTAAGAAATATAAAAAGAGCGGGTGTTACCCACTCAATAAAATACTCTTGAATCTCCTCTACTTTGTTTTGGGGAGTCCACAGCCTAATGAGCTAATAAATTTTGTGGAATATTGAATACCACCATAAGATATAAATTGTGGGAGTGTTAGATCAATTTCATTTGATTACTTAGAAATCCGAAAGAACCCCACCCCTGATTTGAAGCGCGCAAATGCTATCCTCTAAACCGCTTGTATCTAACAACTGTTGGTTGTTTACGAGAACGCTAGAAATGAGATAAGGTAAAAAGTATAACTAAACCTCGTCCAAGTTGAGAACTAGAGTTTTTCAAAAGGGAACAGGTGAAGCAGTGACGGGTACGCAAGGGGAAAGCCCCAAGCGCAACTGCTGTTAGCATAGCAGTTCCGCGGTATGAGCGTCACCCGTTTCCTCAAAGAGGGTTCCCGCAGGGTAGGGGAACGGGAAAGAGCATAGAATTTGGGATTTTTACCAATGTAGGCAATACTATCATCGGCATTCATTACCTGACCCGATCAACGAAACAGTACTTCTTCTCTTCCACCATCAGGAAACGTTCTTTCGTCCAATTCAGCAATTTGGCAGACGATATCATCTAGAAATTGAATATCAGGCGATCGTTCCTGCTATCCCCGCACCCACTACACACACATCTGCATGAGTGTTTTCTCTTAGTATAGGTTGAATTGGGACTTCTGCTGTAGTCATCCAAAGCGAAATTGTCTTGCCAGAATCTGTTTGCATATTTTTGAAGAGTCTCAATTTCTGGATAATATTTATGAGGCAAAGGTAATGAACTAAATTATCTACTTTTTTATGGATGCGCTCGTTAAAATTTTAAAGACAATTAAATGAATTTGAGAGTTTTAAGATTGATTGAATTTAATAATAGAAAAATTCCATCTAAATCTCAATAATAATTAGCAATTATCAAACATATGTGTATATATAGCAATCCGATTTGATTGTTGAACTTACGAAGTAGAGGTAGAGAACAGGGAATAGAAAACAGAAAAGAAGGGAGGTAGAGGTGTACTTACTTTTTTCAAAAATCAAATAGGAATCTTATATATTAATAGTGTTCAGTTAAGGATTGATCCTCCCTAACCCTTCTTAAAAAGTAGGGAACTAAGCTCCCTTTTTAAGGCAGGGCTGTTTCATTACCTAAAATGGTTAAAATTGCAAGGGTCAAAGAGATTAAAATTTAGAGCAAGCAGACAATTTTGGGCAAAATTTTTATGCCTTAATGCCTAAATTATGTTGTTTTTCTTTGCGCCTACCCTACCCTTCGGGAACGACTTCGTCGAACGGGAAGCCACTTCGTGTCTATGCGCTTTTGCGTGAGAATATCCTCTTGACAAATCTCACACAGCAACGAATGAAACAGCCCTGCTTTTTAAGGCAGGGCCGTTTCATTCGTAATGATATGTATTTTGTCAATATGATTGGCGATAAATATCAGGGCAAAAGTCATAAATTGGTGACCATTTTGATACTTAAAATGGAATGCCTTGCTTGTTTTTTATCTCCTGAACCCTTGCGTTTGCGAACCTTTTAGGGAATGAAACAGCCCTGCTTTTTAAGGGGGTTGGAGAGATCTCCAAGAAATCAACATCACTAACTGAACTGTATTGTCATATTGTCTAAATATTACAAGACTTGATTTTTTAATAAGGAATAGATATTTCGTAAGAGAGATGTATACAATTATAGAGATAATACCAAAAATATAATATGTAGACTACGAGGTGTATAAAAGTGCCAGAAGTAGGTAAATGTACATTGTTGATTCATTATTTATTAATAACGCTCTGTTTGACATCTTGTAGTAACAAATCTTCTTCAGAAGACTTGACTAAAGAAATACAAAATGTATCTTCCTGGTCAGCAACAGCCCATATGGTAGGTGATGCTTGGATACATGGTGCTGTACCTAAAAAATATGCTCAGACAACTTTGAAAAAAGCACAAGAAGAAATTTTAAAAGAAAGAGACAATATTGTAAAGCTCCAAACATCTCAACAGGCAATTAAGCAGCATAAAACTGTACTGATATCAGAAGTTTCACTATTAGCTAATAAAACTGAAAAAATGTCAATAGCAATTGCCCAAATAAATCGTGCGGAGGTACAAAAATCCCTAGAAGAATTAGAAGCAGAGAGTAGAGTGCTAAACAGACTCAGAAAAATACCAGAATAAAGCCATGAAGAAAATTTTGGAAATTGCACTAGGAATTGTTACCAGTATCGGCGGCTTTCTGGATGTAGGGGCGATCGCCACAGCAGCAGAAGCTGGATCTACCTATGGCTTTCAACTAATTTGGGTCATTATCTTGGGGACAATTTGTGTAATCTCTCTAGTGGAAATGTCTGGGCGGTTAGCAGCCGTTAGTAAGCATACCTTAGCTGCGGCGGTGCGGGAACGCTTTGGCTTCAACTTTTATGTTATTCCATTATTCGCAGAAATCGTAGTTGATTTTCTGGTTTTAGCAGCAGAAATTGGCGGTGTTTGTATAGCCCTACAACTAGTAACAGGTATTAGTTTTCAATGGTTTGCTTTACCTGTGGCTTTTGCAATTTGGTTACTACTTTGGAAAGGTACTTTTGGTCTAATTGAAAATGGTGTTTCTGTATTAGGATTAATTACATTAGTATTTGTCTACGCCACATTTAAATTACATCCATCACTAACGCAAATTGGTAGTGGTTTACTGCCCACAATACCACGAGAAGATACTACCCATTATTTATTTATTGCTGTGAGTATTTTAGGTGCATTAATCAGCCCTTACTTATTTTATTTTTACTCATCTGGAGCAGTAGAAGATAAGTGGGATGAAAGTCATATTGGTGTGAATCGTGCTGTTGCTGGTTTAGGGATGGGCTTCGGTAGTATCGTATCACTGGGGGTGCTGATTGTAGCAGCACTTGTACTCAATCCTAAAGGTGTTCAAGTTGATAGCTACGAACAAGCGGCGTTGATGTTGACAGAACCTCTAGGTTATTGGGGTTTTATTATGTTTGCAGCATCGTTGGGAATTGCCTGCTTTGGTGCTGCACTAGAAGTTACTCTTGATACAGCCTATATTGTGGCTCAAGCTTTTGGTTGGAATTGGGGCGAAAATCTTAAACCAAAAGATGCAGCGCGTTTTAGTTTGGTCTATACCGTGTTTGTATTTTTGGCATCGTTACTGATGGTATTCGGTATCGACCCTTTACAATTGACTTTATTTTCAATGGCAATTACTGCTGTAATTTTGCCACCTGTAATTGTGCCATTTCTCGTCTTAATGAACGATCAATTATACGTGGGTAAGTATCGCAACGGCTGGATTAGTAACAGCATTGTTATATTTACAATTGTGCTGACATTTATCTTAGCGATAGTTGCAATTCCCTTAGAATTTATTGGAGGTTGAGATTTTAAGATAAATCGAGTTGTGGCATAATTTTTTTGTCTTACGCAGAGGCGCAAAGGCGCAAAGAAGAATGCAAGAATATGGACATTATTAGAGATGTTTTAGATAACCAATTAGTAGATCGCAATCAACACGAAATGGGTAAAGTTGATGGGATCGTGATGGAATGGGAGGACGGAAAACCACCGAGACTAGCATATATAGAAGTGGGAGTGACTACCCTTGCTAATAGATTAAATCCGCGTTTGGCACAATGGGTAGCAGCAATTGCGAGTAAATGGGGGACGAAGCAAACTGAACCATTTCGCATTTCTTGGTCAAAAGTGCGGGATGTTGGTATTGATGTGGAAGTCGATATGGAAGCCGAAACAACACCAGCATTAGGCTACGAAAAATGGCTGCGCGATCGCATTATCAAACGCATCCCCGGAGCAGGATAATGACAACTAAAGAAATTCATTTAGAACTGCTACTTGGTAAGCAAGTATTAGACTCCAATGGTAAAGCTATCGGTCGCATTGAGGAAGTACGCGCCCAACAACAAGGTGAAGAATGGTTGGTTGAGGAATATCTGATTGGCTACGCTGCAATTTTAGAAAGATTATCTGCTTGGACAATTGGGTTAAGAATTTTGCATCTACTTGGGGCCCGTAAAATCTACGGTGGTTATACAGTGCCTTGGGACAAGCTGGATTTAACTAACCCTGACAAACCGCGTTTGCGTTGTAGTTTAGAGGAATTAAAGTCATTATCCCCAGAAGTGCAGAATGTAGATGAAACTTCTGCCAATAGTGGAAAAAATGAATAATTAATAGCCAATATCCGCCCATATATTATTAAAAATCTGTCTTCTGCCTTATTTCCAAAGTAGGTCATTTATAGCTAATTTCAATTGCGTGGAATACAGATACTTTGTCAGGGCACAACAATGTTGTGCCCTAATTTGTGGGGGTTTTAGTTCCCTAGTTCCTATCTTCAAAACAGGTTTATCATGCCGCAATATTTTGGGAAATTACCGTCAACTAACCAACCTTGGACAACCATTGGTAGTGTGCAAGCTGTAAATTGGAGCGATCGCACTGTCAATTTTGAGTGTACTAACTCCAGCTTCCAAATTACTATACTTGCCCCTAATTTACTGAGAGTGAGGCTTGCACCAACTGGCGAATTTAGCCCTCGCCGTTCTTGGGCGGTAACAGTGGACGATTCAGAATGGGCAAAAGTACCTTTTAAGGTGCAGGATATTGAGGCTGCGGTAGAAATTACAACTGAACAAATCCGTGTATGCGTGCAAAAGCAAGAATCCTGTCTGGTTTGCTTTGACAAAGATAATCGTCCTTTTGCCCAAGACGATTTAGATATGCGGATGGGTTGGCGTATGGGTGCAGTTGCAGGCTGGAAGAAAATTTACCCCGATGAACATTTCTTTGGCTTTGGGGAACGCACAGGTTTTCTTGATAAACTCAGCCAAGTTAAAACTAACTGGACAGTCGATGCTTTAGATTACGATGCACTGACTGATGAAATGTACCAAGCTATTCCGTTTTTTATGGCTTTGCGTCCAGATGTTGGTTATGGCATCTTTTTCAACACGACATTTTGGAGCCAATTTGACATTGGTGCGGAAAAGCCTGGTGTTTGGAAGATGGAAACTCGCGGGGGGGAACTGGATTACTACATTATTTATGGCCCCGAACCTGCTCAAATCTTAAATACATACACCCAATTAACTGGGAGAATGCCGTTACCACCAAAATGGGCACTTGGTTATCATCAATGTCGCTGGAGTTACGAATCAGAAGATGTTGTACACGAACTAGCGCGAGAATTTCGTCAGCGCCGCATTCCCTGTGATGTCATCCACCTGGATATTGACTATATGCGGGGTTATCGCGTGTTCACTTGGAGTCCAAAACGCTTCCCCGATCCGGCAAAATTGGTAAGTGATTTGGCAAAAGCTGGTTTTAAGACTGTCACAATTATCGATCCGGGTGTGAAGTATGAGCCAGAAGCCAATTATCACGTTTTCGATCGAGGAATAGCCAACGATTATTTTGTGCGTAAAGCTGATGGACAATTGTTTCACGGCTACGTTTGGCCTGAGAAAGCTGTTTTTCCTGACTTTTTACGCTCTGATGTACGTCAGTGGTGGGGTGATTTGCACAAAAGCCTCACCGATATTGGCGTAGCAGGCATTTGGAATGATATGAATGAGCCTGCCATTGATAATCGCCCGTTTGGGGATGGTGGGGAGAAGATTTGGTTTCCACTTGATGCGCCGCAGGGGGAAGCAGGGGAGCAGGGAAGCAAGGGAGCAGGGGGGAATTTACCTGCATCAGCTTCGACGCATTTGGAGGTGCATAACTTGTATGGGTTGATGATGGCGAAAGCTTGTGCTGAAGGGTTACAGCGCCATCGGCAACAAGAGCGATCGTTTGTGCTGACTCGCTCTGGTTATGCTGGGGTGCAACGTTGGTCTTCTGTGTGGATGGGGGATAACCATTCATTGTGGGAGCATTTGGAAATGTCTCTACCCATGCTGTGTAACATGGGGCTTTCGGGTGTGGCATTTGTTGGTTGCGATATTGGCGGGTTTGCAGGTAACGCCACAGCTGAATTATTCGCCCGTTGGATGCAGGTAGGAATGCTTTACCCACTGATGCGCGGTCATTCTGCCATGTCTACTGCTCGTCATGAGCCTTGGGTATTTGGTGATCGCACAGAAAATATCTGTCGCGAATATATTAATCTGCGTTATCAGCTACTACCTTACATTTACAATCTTTTTTGGGAAGCGGCACAAACAGGCGCTCCGATTTTAAGACCTTTATTTTACCATTTTCCGAGCGATCGCCAAACTTACACTCTCTACGATCAAGTATTGCTGGGAGCTTCCCTAATGGCTGCGCCTGTCTACCGTCCTGGCGTTGAGTATCGGGCTGTTTATTTACCCGCAGGTACTTGGTATGACTGGTGGAGCGGTGAATGTTACGCAGGCCCTACCCATATTCTCAGCTATGCACCGCTGGAAAGAATGCCACTTTATGTCCGAGGTGGTGCCATTATCCCTATGCAACCTGTGCAGCAATATGTTGATGAACTTCCACTCGACCAACTCCATTTGCGTATTTGGCCAGGCAAAAATGAATACTTATTTTTTGAAGATGATGGCAAGTCAAATACTAGTGGCAATCAAAACTTTGCTTTAACTAAAATAAGTGTATTTACAGAAGGTAAACAAACGATTGTAGAAATTAGCCCGCGAGAGGGTGAATGGACACCACCACAGCGTGAAGTGATTGTGGAACTTGTTGGTGTCGGCGAATGGCGCTTCCAAGATGATGGCAGAGGGCATAGCTGGAAATTTTAAAATCTGCACTTAGATATATTTTCAGCCCATCTAACAGAAGTAATGAGGGCTAGGAGGGAGCAGGAGAGCAGTGAATGATGGCTATTCTCTGTTCCCTGTTCCCTTTTAAAATCACAAATGCATATTGCCTCATTATGCCTACTAAAAATATGCATATAGGTAGATGAAATTTTAAGTCAACTACCTGTAGCATAAAATACAATACATCTAAACCCACTAGGCTAAGAAAACATTGGACTTTCACAAGTTCGTTTAGATGGGGTTACAAAGGCCTCAATGTTAAAAGGAAACCGCTTGCGCCTGCAAGTTCTTGATCGAGTCGCCACACAGTCGTTGACAGTGCAAATTAGTAGTGCGATCGCCATATTAGTTGGTGGCTTGGTACTAATAGGCTGGGGTTTGGACATTGAATTGCTTAAATGTGGCTGCTCTGGCGGTTTGGTGACAATGAAGGCAAATACAGCCTTGGGTTTTATACTGTCTGGTGTGTCGCTGTGGTTAGCCCAGAAAGTAAAGATAGACAAAGGTGCATCTCCCCATAATAACGCCCTCTACCTTTGGGGTTCTAAGCTGTGTGCAGTAGCCGTAACGATCGTTGGTTTGCTAACAGTCGTTCAATATATTCTCGGTGCGAATCTTGGGATTGACGAGCTATTATTCCGTGACTCGCCAAATGCTTTATTAACATTACAGCCAGGGCGAATGGGGTTGAATACTGCACTCAACTTTATGCTCGTCGGCAGATCCCTAGAGCTATTGGTGCATCAAAAAACCCACCGCAGCTATTGGTATTTCCAGATTCTCGCTCTCATAGCTGCTTTAATTTCCTTACAGGCGCTGATTGGTTATGCCTATGAAGTACAAATTCTTTATGGCGTACAACCTTATACAACTTCAATGGCGTTACACACAGCACTAACTTTTATAGTTCTGTGTACTGGAATTATGTGGACACATCCAAATCAGGCATTAATGCGAGTAATTACAAGCAATACCAACAGCGGCTTATTGTCCCGCAGGTTATTATTTGCAGCGATCTCCGTGCCTTTTCTACTGGGGTGGCTAATTGTTCTTGGTCAAAAAGTAGGAAAATATGATACCGCGTTTGCAGTATCATTGTTTGCCATTATTATCATGGTAATTTTTGCCATTTTAATCTGGCAAAGTGCAGCAGTTGTTGAATGCCTCAGTTACCAACGCGATCGCGTTCAAGACGAACTGAAAGCATACGAAGAAAAACTTAGAAGTCTCGTAGATGCTAATGTAATTGGCATTTTGTTTGGCGATATTTATGGCGGTATCCAGCAGGCGAACGACGAATTTTTAGAGATGATTGGCTACACACGAGAAGATTTATTAGCAGGCAGAATTAGCTGGAATAATATCACACCGCCAGAATATCTACATTTAGACGAGCAAGGAATTGCTGAAGCCCAAAAAAATGCTAACGGCGCTTGTACGCCCTATGAGAAAGAATTTATCCACAAAGATGATAGCCGCATCCCAGTTTTAGTTGGTTTCGTCCTGCTAGGAGAACAACGGCAAGAGGCAGTAGCATTTATTATCGACTTAAGCGAACGGCAACAAACACGCAAACAAATAGTCCAACTCAACAAGGATCTTCAACGCCGTGTTACGGAATTGCAAACTTTGCTTGATGTTATACCAATTGGAATTGGTATTGCCGAAGACCCAGAATGTCAAATTATCAAAGTAAACCCCGCTTTTGCCAAACAGTTGGGCATTTCGCCAGATCAAAATGCTTCCCTGACTGCACCACTTGAAAATCTACCTAATTTTAAGATTTACCGCGAGGGTAGAGAAATTGCGGGTGGAGAACTCCCCATGCAGTACGCGGCGGCTCACGGCGTTGAAGTTCTAGATTTTGAAATCGATGTTGTCCAAGAAAATGGCAAAATCGTCAAGCTGATAGAGTCTGTCGCACCTCTGTTTGATGAGGAGGGTAAAACTAGAGGCTGCATCGGTGCATTTTTGGATATCACAGAACGCTATCAAGCCGAGGAAGTTCTGCGAAATCAGCAAAAATGGCTGGAAGATGTGCTAAATCTGATGCCTAGACCATTACTATTTATTGAACCAGGAACAGCGCGGGTGACTTTTGCAAATCGCGCAGCTGATGAGTTAGCTGGGGGCGAATTTCCTCAAGGTATACCAGCCGAAGAGTATCACAACTTTTACTATTACACCGATGCCAATGGCGATCGCATTCCCAATGACCAAATGCCAGGAGTGCGCGTTGCCCGTGGAGAACGTCTGGATAGCTTGGAAGTAGACTGGCATACCAATCAAGGTGTGCGTTCTCTACTAGTGTTTGCCGATACCTTACCAGCAATGCATGGTTATCCAGCTACTTGTGTATTGGTGTTCCAAGATATTACTAATATCAAGAAAGCCGAAAAAGCGCTTTCCCTAGGCTATAAAAGGCTCCAGCTGCTATTTGACACAGCTAGTGAATTATTATCCAGCCAAAACCCTGTGGCATTAGTTGATAGCTTATACCGTAAACTTGCCGAACAGATTGGCTTAGATGTTTACCTAAATTATTTGGTTGAGCCAGAGTCTCAGGTAATGCATCTAGCCTCATCCACAGGCATTTCTGAAGAACTAGCAAAAGAAATTGAGTATCTGGCGGTGGGTGCAGCAGTATGTGGTACTACAGCCCAAACGCGTTGTCAGATTGCTTTAGACAATGTCCAGCAATCAACTGACCCAAAAACAGAATTAATTCGCAATATAGGAATTACAGCTTACTACAGTTACCCGTTAATCGCCCAAGGGCAGCTTTTAGGGACTCTTTCCTTTGGCAGTCGCACTCGCACTCGCTTCAGCGATAATCAAAGGGGGATGATGCAAGCAGTTTGCGATCAAATAGCGATCGCAATGGAACGTGCTCGGTTAATTGCTTCTCTACAACAGCAAACTGAGCAGTTACGAGATGCCAACCGCATGAAGGATGAATTTTTGGCGATCTTGTCCCATGAATTGCGATCGCCCCTCAACGCCATCTTGGGATGGGCACAATTGCTGCGTTCCCGTAATCTTAGTGAAAGTCAGACAACCAGAGCACTGGAGACAATCGAGCGCAATGCCAAAATGCAAACCCAGCTAATTGAAGACTTGCTGGATATTTCGCGGATGATTAGAGGCAAATTGCGACTGAATGTTGCCACTTGCAATCTGATTTCGATTATCAACTCAGCCTTAGAGACTGTTAACCTAGCTGCCCAAGTTAAGGAAATCGATTTGCAATTTTCTTTACCTGCAAGAGAGCCACAGTCAGCAGATCTAGCATTGGGGTTCTCAAATAATCACAATTGTGATTTTTTAGTTTCCGGGGATGCAGAACGCTTGCAGCAAATCATCTGGAATTTGCTATCTAATGCGATCAAATTCACATCCCCAGGCGGTAAGGTAGAAATCAAACTTTCAAAGCTTGTTGAACAACTCAAAGGTACTTTAAGTAACTACGCGCAAATTCAAGTAATTGACACAGGTATTGGTATTACTTCTGAGTTTCTGCCTTACGTATTTGATCGCTTTCGTCAAGCTGATAGTTCTAGTACCAGAATGCATGGTGGACTGGGATTGGGATTAGCAATTGTCCGTCATTTAGTAGAACTACATGGCGGTACTGTTCATGTGCATAGTCCAGGTGAGCAGCAAGGAGCGACATTTACAGTCAAGCTACCACTTTTATCAGCAACTAAAGGTGTTATTACACTGCCAAATCACGAACAAGATTCTGCGTTGCTTCTCTACCCCTCCTTTGTGGGTGTGCGAGTACTAGTTGTAGACGACGAAGCTGATAGCCGTGAATTTATCACTACTGTACTGCAACAATGCCAAGCCGAAGTTCAACTAGCAGCATCGGTACAAGAAGCATTGCAGATATTGGCACACTGGAAACCAGATGTGATTGTCAGTGATATTGGTATGCCCCAAGAAGATGGTTACTCATTTATCCGCAAAGTGCGATCGCTCCCACCAGAACAAGGAGGAGATGTCCCCGCAGCAGCACTCACAGCTTATGCTAGAACAGAAGACCGGATGCGAGCTATCCAAGAAGGTTATCAGCTACATTTAGCTAAACCAATTGAGCCAGCTGAGTTAGCCACAGTAGTCGCCAGCCTCGTTGGTCGTGGTTGAAAAATCAGAAGATATTTGTAAAGTAATATTCACCCGTAGGGTGGAATGTCACTTACTTTAGCGAGATTTAGATCCCCGACTTTTTGAAAAAGTCGGGGATCTGGGCAGCAACTTTTGCTTAAGTAAGTACCATTCACCCGTAGCGTGTGTTATACCGAAGCCCCCTTATTACTGGAGTTTAGACTAAATAGCCGACCTAAAAAGAAAAATAGGGGGTGTGATTGA
>NZ_MTAW01000214.1 GCF_002154725.1 Nostoc sp. 106C
ATACCAATTCACTAAAACTGTGATACAGATAAAGAAGGAATAAATATCAACGAGTAAAGATGGCTGGAGTCACCAAAGTAGAAATATATGAGTCAGCAGAGGAATTACAGGAACTGCTGAGAAAACAAAAAATAGTATCAAGTCGTGAACGGATTCAAGCGTTGTATTTGCTGAAAATAGGTCATGTAAAAACAATACAGGATGTAGCGGTGGTGCTAGGGAGAGCAAGGGTAACGGTACAAAGATGGTTGAAGGACTATACCGAATCAGGAATAAAAGGTTTATTGTCAACGAAAAAGAGTCCAGGAAGACCGCCAATCATTAACTTACAAGCAAGAGAGCAGCTAGACAGAGAACTTCAACAGCCACAGGGATTTAAAAGTTATGAAGAAATACGAACTTGGTTAAAAGCAGTAGAAGGGATAGAAGCATCATATAAAGTAGTACACGACACAGTGCGCTATCAAATGAAAGCGAAGCTAAAAGTACCGCGAGCAGTAGGTGTCAAATACGATAGTGAAGCCGAATTGGAATTTAAAAAAAA
>NZ_MTAW01000142.1 GCF_002154725.1 Nostoc sp. 106C
GGACTGATTAACTATGAACTTGCTCTTTTTTCTTGATTCATGCAAGAGGTCTAATATATAGACCTTATTGATCGGTAAGTTTACCTTCTACGATAAGGTCTACAGCAACGCTCAAATCCCGGACAATTAAGTCGGGTTGGTAAAGTTCTAATTGAGCGCGATCGCGGATACCAGACTCCACTGCGATCACTTTAATACCATGTTTTTTGGCAGCAGTGATATCAGCTTCTGTATCCCCCACCATCCAGCTATCAGCAACAGCAGGTAGTTCTTCTAATGCCCGTGCCATCAATAAAGGCTTATCTTCAATGTCTCGGGTTTTCACATAGTCGTTACTCAGGCAATAACAGCGATTCTCTGGGAAGAATCTATCTAATTGGAATTTGTGGAAAGCATAGTCTAGTTCCCGAACACGGCGCATTGTCATGACGGCCAAATCGATTCCAGCTTCTTGAATTTTTAACAGTGCGTCCACAGCACCAGATACAAGGCTATCGTATTGAAAGTACTGTTTTGTATGCACTGTTTGCCGCCGCAATTGTGCAAATTCTACTGCTTGCGCTTCGTCTAACCCAGATTTTAAAGCAATTTGTTTCTCCGGAACCCGCGATCGCTTTAGTTGCCAAAATTCTACTTTAGGCAGTTCTCGCACTGATTGATCTGGGCGTCGGGTTTTCTCTAGGCAAAATTGATAAACACGGTAGTAGCGTTCAGAAACATCAACAATGGGGCCGTCGAAGTCAGTAAATAGTCTTAGCATCGGCGGGAAGCAAACGTTAATTTTTATTAAAATTATCTCACGTATTGTTACTTCTAGGAAGGTAGGTAACAACTTAAAGGAAAGAAATCAACAGGTAGCTAATTCTACAGGATACTTTTACAGAGATATTGAAATTTAAGCGTTGCTTACTTTCCATCCTTTGTCTGCTTGCTTGAGTATAAAACAACCACTAGACTGTAAAAATTGGATAAAAGTACCACTTATATGCAAACTTTTCATTTGTTGAGTAATTGATTTACTATATTTTTTATTGAATTCGCTAGCTAAAATTTCAGCGTTAACATAACTTTCAGATGATTTCTTAGTTAAATTCTTTATAAGATTCATGAGTGCTTGTTCCAGGTCTGCTTTTGTATTAATATTTAGTAATAAAAACTCTGGATTGCTACTACCCTGAGCCTGATTATTGCTATCTGTCGCCTGTGATGGATTAACTTCTAAGAGGGTTACATATAATCCAGAAGTTGGCTCGATTTGATGAATAACAAAATCAGCAGGATAGTTAATAAAAATATCTCTAGCCTTTTTCCCTGGCAAATGTTTAGAAACAACTTGGCTAATACTTACTTTATATTTATCTTTAAATTTTTGTGAGATCGTGGAGAGCTTAATCCAAAAGGTTTGATTATTTATTTGCTCTTTTTTTATTAAAATCTTCAATTGGTGAATAAATTTGTCAATTGATGAAATTTCATCTGGTAAAACAGGAATGCTGATGAGAGACTTGCCAGTAAAAGAATTAAATACTGTTACAGTCTCTCCCTGCTTGCTAACGCGATACACTATTAATCCATTCTGCTGAATATGATTGCATAAGTTAGTCATAACCGTATCTGACGAACAGACAAAAACTTCTTTGGCATTTGGGTAACGTTCATGGATAGATGAGCCAAAAGCTATCATTTTGCCATCAGCATGGTCTTGGCCAGCAGGAACATGAATCAAATCGTAGCCATGATTATGTAATTCAACATCGAGTTTTTTACTTATACTGCGCCAGTTAGCAAAGGCAATCTTTACTTGAAGAGGAAAATGGCATACTTCAGTTAAAAACTGTTCGGTTTCATGGTTGATTGTTAAGTTTTCTGCATCCAAAAGCAAAATAGCTATTCCTGTCTGCTGTAAAGAAACAACATTAGCAGCAGGCATAAATGTTTCGGATGATTCTACATATTTGAAACTACCTGTGCTATCTAAATAATTTATTTGAGGATTAAAAGGATTAAGTTGATGAACTTTATGCAGTAATTCTATTAATATTGGTGAATTAAAAGATTCGGGAATGAGCCAATTTTTTAGATATCCATCCAACTTTTGAGTTAATGCATTCCAGTCTGACGTTTGGCTCAGTATTCCTGCGAACTTAGATTCAATACTATTGCTACGCCACTGAACATGCTTGTATTTTTCGTTTAATAATTCTGGCTGCTGCTCTTGAATAGAAATAATAGCTTGACAAACATAGGATGCGATAATATTTATTTGCAAATTCTCATGGTTAGTCAGCAACGGCTCGTCATGTGGCATAGCTAACACAATAATATATATTAAGACAGACTGATTCAAATCATCGTGAAATACGATAATCTACCAATGTTATATCTAGGCAAAAAACAATTTGATATCCGTGAAACTGCCTAAAGCTATAGCTTGAATTTAGCCTGTAGAGTTAGGATTGGTAATATAACAATCCTAGCTGATCAGTTTTGAAAAATTACTGGGTATAAAAGTAATTTTTACAAGCATCTCAGCTTTTTTTGTTGCTCACAAATGATTTAGATCTGCTAGTTCTGTCAAGAGTTTGCTACCAAGACTGATGAGAAGCAATTGCATCCTAAATAATTCTCTTGCAGTAAATACTAGCTTTGTTCAGAATGACAAAAAAAGACACATTAATTTAGACGTGTTAAAACGTAGTCGCGGGTGCGGTAATCTAAGGGATTAGTAAAGATTTTAGTAGTAGTACCAAATTCAACCAGGCTACCAATCCGATTTTCATTGCTGTGAAAGAAAGCAGTAAAATCTGAAATGCGAGTGACTTGCCGCATATTATGGCTAACAATTACAATTGTTAGCTCAGAGCGTAAACTTTGGATCAACTCCTCAATTTTCATGCTGGCAACAGGATCGAGTCCAAAACAAGGCTCATCCATCAAAATAACTTTTGGCTTGACAGCTAAAGCACGAGCAATACATAGTCGCTGTTGTTGACCACCAGAAAGTTCTAAAGCCGATTTGTGCAGTTTATTTTTTACTTCATCCCAGAGATCAGCACTTCTAATAGCAAATTCTATAATTTCATCTAATTCTGCTTTCGGACGCCATCCTACAAGTTTTACCCCATAAGCAACATTATCGTAAACACTCATGGGAAAGAGATTTGGTTTTGGAAATACCATACTAATTTGACGGCGCACCCGATTTAAGTTAACACGGCGCTCATAAATATTCTGACCAAAAAATTCTACTCTACCTTCAATCTGTACTTGTCCTTCTAATTCGCTCATACGATTAAGAGATTTAAGAAAAGTAGATTTACCACAACCGCTAGAACCAATAATTGCAGTCACTTTGTCTTGGTAAATATCTATTGATACATCTTCAAGTATCTTTTTATCATCGTAATAAAAACTAAAATTGCTGACTTTTATGGCTGGGACTAATTTGCTCATGGTCACAAAATCATTGATGTCAAACTTGAGTTAGCAGAACAGCAAAAATATCTTTCTCTATGAGGTTATTTCTACTATTTTATTAGGAAAATATTTGTAAAGTATTTGTAAAATTAAAGATAGAAGCAAAATATTCTCAACGGTAGAGCTTGCTAGAAATCCTTAAATAGATATTGCGTTAATTTCATCTGAGCTTTAAAGAAACAATCAAGCTATTAACAAACAAGCATTCTACTTGCTATTACAAGTTATCCTCCCTATAACCACTAGTTAACTTTTATATTACCTGAGTAAGTCAAATTTCAGGTAGTGAACAGCTAACTAAATATGTTCACTAACTCTTAAATTTAAAAAATTCTTGTGGTTTTGGATTGATTGGACGGCAGTTAAACGTCCGACAAATGAGGAGTATCCTGGTGAATAAAATGAACTTGAAGCTTAATAGCTTGACGGTCTTAGGTGTAATTTCATTGGTAAGCGCCACCTTTGGTTTATCAATGTCTGCGGTTCAGTCCCAAAGTGTCAGCACAATTAAGGTTGATGGTTCTAGTACCGTCTTCCCAATTACTGAAGCTGCTGCGGAAGAATTTCAAAAGTCTCAAGGCGGTAGAGTTCGAGTTACTGTTGGGATTTCTGGTACGGGGGGCGGCTTCAAAAAGTTCTGTCGCGGTGAGACTGATATATCAGATGCTTCTCGTCCCATTTTACAGAAAGAAATCGCTGATTGTAAAGCTAATGGCATTCGTTATGTAGAACTACCAATAGCTTATGATGCCTTGACAGTTGTTGTTAACCCTCAAAATAACTGGGCAAAAAATCTGACAGTAGCTGAACTCAAGAAGATTTGGGAGCCAGGGGCACAAGGTAAAGTCAGTAACTGGAGCCAAGTCCGTTCAGGATTCCCCAATACACCTTTGAAGCTGTTTGGTCCTGGTACGAATTCTGGTACTTTTGACTACTTTACTGAAGCTGTTGTTGGCAAAGCTAAGTCTAGCCGGGGCGATTTTACTGCTAGCGAAGACGATAATGTACTTGTACAGGGTATTTCCCGTGATAAGAATGCCCTTGGTTACTTTGGCTACGCCTATTATGCAGAGAACAGCAAAAAACTGAGGGCTGTGTCTATTAATGGTGTGTTGCCCTCGGAAGCTACTGTCAAAAATGGCACTTACACTCCCCTATCTCGGCCTTTGTTTATCTATGTCAGTTCTAAGTCTATTGATAAACCAGAGGTGAAGCAGTTTGTCCAATTTTATTTACAGAATGCTGCTAAATTCTCTCAAGAGGTAAGATACGTTGCCCTACCAGGATCGGCTTACACCACCGCCCAAAGTCACTTCAATAAAAAGAGATTTGGCAGTGTATTTGCTGGTAAAGAAGCAGTTGGTTTAAAGATTAACGAGTTACTAAGCCGTGACGCCAAAGAATAAACTTCTGAATTTTAAATTGGCTTAAAATTCATAATTTACCAAAGGGAGGTTTTTTACCTCTCTTTGCCTTGTACCAATTCTGTGTAAGGCTGTACATTATTGCCCTCAATCTAGAAGCCTAAATCGTCAGGCTTGCTAATTGAGTGCAAGTATTACAGAGAATTGGGATTAATTGAACTCGATCATTAAAAAGCGATCGCTACATTTTTAACATGATTGGTGCAAAACCAACTCGACTTTCTCCAAAACTATTACGGAATTTCCGGGAACGAGCAATTGAGTGTGTCTTGTTTCTGGCGGCACTTTCTTCTGTAGCAACTACCTTAGCGATTATTGCGATTTTAGTTTACGAATCCATACTATTTTTTCAGAAAGTTTCTTTGTGGGAATTCCTTACAGATACCCAATGGACACCATTGTTTGATGACAAACACTATGGGATTTGGCCTTTAGTATCAGGAACTTTAGTTACTACAGCGGTTGCTTTATTAGTAGCAGTGCCACTAGGTACAATTATTGCCATTTACCTGAGTGAATTTGCGCCACCGATAGTCCGAGAGATAGTCAAGCCAGCTTTAGAATTATTGGCAGGCATTCCGACAGTAGTTTATGGGTATTTTGCATTACTGTTTCTTACACCTTTGTTGCAACAAATACTACCAGAACTACCTGGTTTTAATATGTTGAGTGCGGGTCTAGTCATCGGGATTATGATTATTCCCTATGTAAGTTCGCTGAGTGAAGATGCAATGCGTGCAGTGCCTGCATATCTGCGTGAAGGTTCTTATGCAACAGGTGCTACCCGCTTGCAAACAGCCTTGCGAGTCGTATTGCCAGCATCGATTTCTGGGATATCAGCAGCTTACATTTTGGGGATTTCGCGTGCAGTTGGTGAAACGATGATAGTAGCGATCGCGGCTGGTGGGCAACCCAACCTCACCTTTAACCCAATGGAACCAGCCGCAACTATGACTGCCTATATCGTTGCAGTCAGCCTTGGTGATTTACCGCATGGCAGTCTGGAATACGAGACTATCTTTGCTGTGGGACTCACTCTCGTACTGATGACTTTGGTATTTAACATCATCGGTCATTTTCTTGCCAAGCGCTATCGAGAAATTTATTGATATGGCCACGCAAAATATGCGGCAAGTCCGCAATATTATCCATCGCAACAAGCTTGCCGAATATATTTTCAGCATCATTGGCTTATTGTCGATGCTGATTGGAATTGTCACCCTATTCGCACTCATATTTGACTTAATTAGTGATGGGGTGCTACGTCTTTCTTGGCAATTTTTTACTTCCTTTCCCAGCCGCAGGGCAGCAAATGCTGGTATCCTCTCGGCTTGGGTGGGGACAATTTTAGTAATGTTGGTGACAGCATCAGCTGCAATTCCCATTGGCATAGCATCAGGGATTTATTTAGAAGAGTATGCACAGAAAAATTGGATAGCCGATTTAATCGAGATTAATGTCACCAATTTGGCTGGCGTTCCCTCAATAATTTATGGTCTGTTGGCTTTGGGTTTATTTGTCTATGGTTTCAAGCTTGGCCCCAGTGTGGTGACTGCGGGATTGACATTAGCGCTATTAGTGTTGCCGGTGGTAATTGTAACTACTCGTGAAGCGCTGCGTGCTATCCCTAATACTATCCGCGAAGCTGCCTATGCAGCAGGTGCTTCTAAGTGGCAAATGATTTGGGATCACGTTCTACCTTACTCAACTGGTAGCATCCTAACTGGAATTATTGTGGCTTTAGCAAGGGCTATTGGTGAAACTGCACCTCTAATCACTATAGGCGCACTGACGTTTATTGCTTTCTTACCAGATGCTCCCATTAAAGGACAGTTTCCCTTTATCTCCTTTGCCTGGTTGTTAGCACCTTTCACCGTTCTACCAATTCAAATGTTCGATTGGGTGTCTCGTCCCCAAGAAGCATTTCAGGTGAACGCCGCCGCCGCAGGTATTGTGTTAATTGGCATGACTTTGGCGATGAACGCTATAGCCATTTTTCTCCGCTATCGTTTACGTAAAAAAATCAAATGGTAGAAGCAAAATCCTCAACTTTAGAAAAACCTATCAAAGCTGCGGTTAATTATCTCAATTTTTACTATGCTGGCAAAGTCCACGCCCTCAAGGACATTAATCTGCCGGTAGGTGATAAACAGGTAACGGCACTGATTGGACCTTCTGGATGTGGCAAAACTACTCTGTTGCGTTGTTTCAATCGAATGCACGACCTTTACCCTGGAAATCGTTACCGAGGGGAAATCACTTTAGAACCGGATGGAATTAATTTGTTGAGTAATAAGGTCGATCCAATTGAAGTGCGGATGCGGATCAGTATGGTGTTTCAAAGACCTAATCCCTTCCCCAAGTCAATTTACGAAAATGTCGCTTATGGTTTGAGGGTGCGAGGTGAATCTAAACGCGCAGTTATTGATGAGAAAGTTGAGAAAGCTTTGCGTGGTTCAGCTTTGTGGGATGAAGTCAAGGATAGATTGCGTGATTTAGCTTCTAATCTTTCTGGTGGTCAACAGCAGCGACTCTGTATTGCTCGTGCTTTAGCAACTGATCCGGAAATTGTTTTGTTTGATGAGCCAACATCTGCTCTAGATCCGATCGCCACCGCTAGTATTGAAGAGTTAATTGCTCAACTTAAAGAAACAGTCACGATTTTGATTGTAACTCACAGTATGCAACAGGCAGCCCGTGTTTCTGACTATACGGCCTTTATGTACTTGGGTGAGTTGGTGGAATTTAATAAAACAGAAGCGATTTTTAATAACCCATCAAATAAAAAAACCGCAGACTATGTAAGTGGACGTTTTGGGTAATAGAGATTGAGATTTGGGGTCTGTAAATGAGTGAATTTTAGATCGCTGACTGCTGTGGTTGCGATCGCAAATTCACCACTCACTATTTAAAACAACACTACAGCAATCATCGCTTTCTGGAATTATTAGCTTGAACCTGAAGTAAACGTCTTTTCTGGCACAAGTAAATGGAAAAATAGATAAACCCAGCAGAGGTTACTTTAATGAACCGCCTGCCAGGGAAGTGTCGTATATTCTGGCCATGTTTGATCAGGTTAGCGCTTATTTGTAATAAATAATGCTTTATCCTTATTTAGGTTAACTAAATTGTGCGTCATCAGTAGTTAAGAAAAGTAAAGAAATAGGTTAAGTTGTAGTTAAGTACAACCCAGCCTCAAACAGATAGGGCGAACTAGCGAATCCTAGCAGTGTCCGAAATAGTGCTGAGTACCGAGTAACGAGTAATGAGTGAGATCCCCACTTAGAACTCAGCACTCAGTACTCAGTACTTGGTACTCCTGAAGATTGCGATCGGGAATATAAAGCGAAGAATGACTAATAATATAAGAAAGCGCTTCACAGTTCTTAATTATTCAGTTTTACTAAAACAATGGCGAGAGATTTGCGGGGATTCATCAAAATTCTAGAAGAAAGAGGACAATTACAGCGGATTTCAGCTTTAGTTGATCCAGATTTAGAGATAGCTGAGATTTCTAACCGGATGCTGCAAAAAGGTGGGCCAGGGTTATTGTTTGAAAATGTCAAAGGCGCATCCTTCCCAGTAGCAGTAAATTTGATGGGAACTGTAGAAAGGATATGCTGGGCAATGAATATGCAGCATCCAGAGGAATTAGAAACCTTAGGTAAAAAGCTGAGTATGCTGCAACAACCTAAACCGCCTAAGAAGATTTCCCAAGCGATCGATTTTGGTAAAGTGCTATTTGATGTGATCAAAGCTAAACCAGGACGGGACTTTTTCCCCGCTTGTCAGCAAGTGGTGGTTCAAGGGGAAGAGTTAGATTTAAATAAATTACCTTTGATACGTCCTTATGTAGGCGATGCGGGAAAAATTGTTACCCTGGGGCTGGTAATCACCAAAGATTGTGAGACAGGTACGCCAAATGTGGGCGTGTATCGCTTGCAACTGCAATCTAAAAATACGATGACAGTTCATTGGTTATCGGTGCGAGGTGGGGCAAGACATTTGCGCAAAGCCGCAGAACGTGGTCAGAAATTAGAAATAGCGATCGCACTTGGTGTAGACCCCTTAATTATCATGGCAGCTGCT
Organism: Nostoc sp. 106C; assembly: GCF_002154725.1. Classification (GTDB taxonomy): domain Bacteria; phylum Cyanobacteriota; class Cyanobacteriia; order Cyanobacteriales; family Nostocaceae; genus Aulosira. The sequence continues at coordinate 8,991 of NZ_MTAW01000142.1, forward strand.
ACACCTATACCTGTAGATTTATCAGAATGGTTGTTTGCTGGGCTTTACGGTGGTTCAGGGGTGCAGTTAGCAAAGTGCAAAACCGTAGATTTGGAAGTTCCCGCAGATTCAGAATTTGTTTTAGAAGGGACAATTACGCCAGGGGAAGTCTTACCAGATGGGCCATTTGGCGACCACATGGGTTATTACGGTGGTGTTGAAGATTCACCATTGATTCGCTTTGGATGTATGACACACCGCAAAGACCCGATTTACTTAACAACATTTAGCGGTCGTCCACCCAAAGAAGAAGCGATGATGGCGATCGCCCTAAATCGGATTTATACCCCCATTCTGCGGCAACAAGTATCAGAAATTGTCGATTTCTTCTTACCAATGGAAGCTTTGAGTTACAAAGCGGCAATTATTTCTATTGATAAAGCATATCCCGGACAGGCACGACGCGCAGCTTTGGCGTTTTGGAGTGCTTTACCACAATTTACTTACACTAAGTTTGTGATTGTGGTTGATAAAGACATCAATATTCGCGATCCGCGTCAAGTTGTGTGGGCAATTAGTTCTAAAGTTGACCCCACAAGGGATGTGTTTATTTTACCGAATACACCCTTTGATACTTTAGATTTTGCCAGTGAGAAAATTGGTTTAGGTGGGCGGATGGGAATTGATGCCACCACCAAAATTCCTCCAGAAACCGATCATGAATGGGGCGCGCCACTGGAGTCAGATCCAGATGTGGCGGCGATGGTTGATAGACGCTGGGCGGAGTATGGTTTAGCAGATTTACAATTAGGTGAAGTTGACCCAAATTTGTTTGGTTACGATATGAGATAGGATTTTAAACTGGTATTTGGTTTGGGGAAAAGGTTAAAGGGTAAGGGTTAAAGGTTTTTTCTTTCCCCTTCCCCTTTACCCCTTTCCCCCTAAAAGATCTATTCTGCAAACATCTGCACTGCATAAATCCGACCATCTACCCCAGTTGCAATCCCATAACCAAATTTGGTGTATTCAGCAGTCAGGAGGTTTTCCCGATGTCCATTACTGTACATCCAACCGCGTTGAAACTTTTCAGCTTCTCCGTAAGTTAAACCAAAACCTTGTGCATGGCCTTTAAGAATGTTTTCGCCAACGCCAACATCAGGATTACCACCAACCCCAAGGTAGCGATCGCGGGGACGTTTACCTTCCAGAGAAGTATGATTGAAATAATTGCGAGCCAGCATATCCTCTGCATGACCTTGTGCTGCTTGGGAAAGTAAACTATCTTCCTGCAAAGGTTGCAAATTGTTTAACTCGCGATCGCGATTTACTAGTTCTAGGGCAAAATTTCTAATATCTGGTAGAGAACGTAACTGTTCGGCATTCCAGATTGTGGCTTTTGGCTTGCCTATTTTCCAGTCCGCCCCGCCATCCCCATTATCAAGTCCCCCTGAAAAAACTTTCTTTGGTGAAAGTTCGCTTAAGAAATAGTGAACATCGAGTGGGTGTCCTCGTAATGCCTGGTTAACAAAATGAAAAGCTGGTTTTGAAACTAAAAGCGCCGTAAATAAGAGAATGTATCTCCACCAAATATCAACTTTGCTCTTTGTCTTCATTTTAGTTATCCAAGCTTTGAGGATGCACAAACCATAAAATAACTACTACAGTTGCGTGTTGATCAATTTCGCAAAAGCAGCGCAGTATTACGGTACAGCGTGAATAAATCTCCTATCTAAAAACACTTAAAAGCCCAGAATAGAGCTTTTTTCAACTCTGTGGAGATACTCAGCAGTACTACTTGCATTTTGCCAGAAACAAGTGTGATAGTGAATGCCTGCGATTGCAATTTCTCAGTAACTTTATATTTTTTAGTGAACTGAGTTAATGTATATGGCGTAACTTCAATTACACAAAGACTGACTGTAAATATGCAGATCAAGAAACTCCTGGTAGCATCTTCCTTAGCCATCACTAGCTTTGCTATACCTAACGCCGTCAGTGCCCAAAATCGCGGGACTCCTGGTCAGTTTGATTTTTACGTACTGACTTTATCCTGGTCACCAGATTATTGCGCAAATAATGGCGATCGCGATCAACAACAATGCAAATCAGGCAAGAAACTCGGTTTTGTATTACATGGTCTATGGCCCCAGTACCAAAAAGGTTATCCTGCTAACTGTTCTACTGAAAAATTACCGCTACAAGTAAAGCAGCAGTTTCCGGGTTTATTCCCTAGTGATAAGCTGTATAGCCATGAATGGGAAAAACATGGTACTTGTTCTGGTAAAACTCCCCAAGAATATTTGGCATTATCTAAACAATTAAAAGGATCTGTCGCTATTCCTACGGCTTATAACCGTCCCAACAAACCCTTCCGCACTACAATTCAAGGGCTAAAAAATACATTTGTAATTTCTAATAGTGAATTAGTCGCTGATGGCATAGCGCCTTACTGTTCTGGTTCAGGAAGGTTTTTGCAAGAAGTATTCTTTTGCTATTCTAAAGATGGTAAACCCGGCGCTTGTAGTGCAGAAATATTGAAGAGTTCTCAAAAAAGCTGTGGACAGCCCAATTTTTTGGTGAGAAACGTTAGATAGTCAACAAATAAAACTTTGTAGGGTGGGCAATGCCCACCAAAACGCGAAGCTGCGGTTAATTGCTAATTACAAGATTTATAAAAGCATGATTTTGTCTAAAAAATTAATAGTGAATCATGCTTTTTATGCATTAATATTCGCAGCATTATATTATGGTATGCTCCTAATCGTGAATGTTAACTATTAGCATTAGCCATGAACCCTGAAGCAGTTTATCGCAGCATTCTCACACCTTTAACTTTTATTCAACGCAATGCTAAAGCCTATAGTCATAAACTTGCGATTATATATAATCAAAAATGCTTCACTTATGCTGAGTTTGCAGAACGGATAAATTGTCTAGCCTCAGCGCTGCGTCATGCTGGACTTGAAAAAGGCGATCGCATCGCTTTTTTTTGTTTCAATACTCCCCCTATGCTAGAAGCCCATTTTGCTGTGCCTTTAGCAGGTGGTGTCTTAGTATCTATTAATACTCGGTTAGCTCCCCAAGAAGTCGCTTATATCTTGAATGATTGCGGTGCTAAGTTCCTCTTTGTTGATACAGAATTAGCAAATATAATTCGACCGATTCAAAATAATCTAGAAACCGTCAAACATATAATAAATATTAGTGATGTAGAAGGATTTGAACCTTTAGATGGTGAGGATTATGAAAGTTTTCTCCAAACTGGTAATCCTACACCCTTATCTTGGGTAATCTCAGATGAAATGGAGACAATTTCTATTAATTACACTAGTGGAACTTCAGGTAAACCCAAAGGTGTAATGTACTCCCACCGAGGTGCTTATATTAATTCTTTAGGAGAAATAATTGAGACAACATTAACGCCTAACTCAGTTTATCTCTGGACTTTGCCCATGTTTCACTGCAATGGTTGGTGTTTTACTTGGGCGGTAACTGCTATTGGTGGTACTCATATTTGTTTACGTAAATTTAACCCTGGTAATGTTTGGAAGTTAATTCAACAAGAGGAAGTAACTCACTTAAATGCTGCACCTGTAATTTTAATTTCCCTTGTTAACCATCCAGGCTGTCCGCAATTATTAGAAAAACCTCTAACTATCACTACAGCAGGCGCACCACCTTCGCCAACATTGATTGCCAAAATCACCGAAATTGGCGCAAAAATTATTCATGTTTATGGTTTGACGGAAGTTTATGGCCCTTATACAGTTTGCGAATACCAATCAGATTGGGACAATTTAATAATTGAAGAAAAAGCAAAACTTATGGCACGTCAAGGCTTACCTTATATAGGTGCAGATGGTTTACGAGTTGTAGATAAAAATATGAATGATGTGCCTGCCGATGGGCAAACTATGGGGGAAGTGGTGATGCAAGGCAATATGGTGATGACAGGTTATTATAATGACCCAGAAGTAACCGAAAGGGTATTTAGAGGAGGATGGTTTCATAGCGGCGATTTAGCAGTGATGCACCCCGATGGTTATATTGAGGTACGCGATCGCATGAAAGATATCATCATTACTAGTGGCGAAAATGTCTCTAGTATTGAAGTTGAACAATGTCTTTACCGCCATGAAGCCGTGTTAGAGTGCGCTGTTATTGCCATACCTCATGCCAAGCGAGGTGAAGTGCCTAAAGCCTTTGTTACCCTGAAAGAGGGAGTAAAAGTTACAGAACAAGAATTAGTTCAATTTTGTCGCCATCAAATTGCTGCTTTTAAATGTCCTACGACTATTGAATTTACGACTCTACCCAAAACTAGCACTGGCAAAATTCAAAAGTACGTTCTACGAGAGAAAGAATGGATAGGTTATGAAAAGAGAATTTACGGTGGTTAGTTGCAATATATGAAAATTACTTCGTAGGGTGGCAAATTCTTGCATATTTTTGTTGTGGTGGGCATTGCCCACCAATGCATGAAGCTGCGGTTAATTGCTAATTACAATATTCAGAAAAGCATGATTTCGTATGATAAATTAATAGAAAATCATGCTTTCCATGCATTAATATTTCGTTGCATTCTCCGACTAATTAAAACTCAATACAGTTCAGTTAAGAAAATTCATTGACAACAAAGTTCACAAATAATTACTAAACAAAAAACCGAACAATTATTTTGGAGGGGGCTTGGGGGACGCAACCGTCCCCCAATCGGGGGTTTGGGGGATTCTCCCCCAAATCTTGGTTTTTGTTCGACAGATGAGAACTCTGATCACCTTAACTGAACCGTATTGAATTAAAACTCACAATTCCAGACCACTGGACTTTTTTCTGTTGTTCCCGACGGTAAGAAAAGAAATGCTCTGGAGTTTGGTAAGTACAATAAGGAGCGATCGCAACTTGTTCGTCGCTAATTCCCAGGCTTTCTATTTGTAAAGCATTTACCCGTCGCACATCCACCCGGACTTTAACAGGGTCAGGGTCGGTAATTAGGGGAGAATTGGGTAGTTCATGCAAAGCATCGACAATCTTGTGTTCGTCTTCATAGGGGACAATGCTGTAGCCAATTTCCGCAGCCACATCTACTGAGACTTGGTAAACCTCCCCAGCGATCGCGGGGCCCATCGCAATCCGCAAATTTTCCTGCTTACTACCTTGTGCTTTCAACCGGGCGATCGCTTGCGGGACAATTTTTTTGGCAGTACCCCGCCACCCTGCATGAATTGCTGCTACCTGTCCGGTTTTGACATCGCCAATCAGCACAGGTGTACAATCAGCGCTGGCGACCCACACTGCTTGCAAAGGCTTCTCGCTGACTAAACCATCTGCTGATGCTAAAGCAGAATCATCATCCCCGGCTGTGCTTAACTTGCTATCAATTTCTTGTGGGGTGAGAACAGTATTGCCATGAACCTGTTTCAAGCGATAAACTGATGCCTCTGGGTGCAGCACCTTTGTTAACTCTTGTGGTGAACGCGGCCAAAACGGATGGGTAAAGAAACCGTGTTGCCAAGGTTCTAAAAGACTACAAGTAAGGTAGGGCATACCTTGCCAATTGCGCCAGTGCCAAGTGTGCATCGTGAACCAAACCTAAACAGAAAATCAGAATCAGCCAATTAATGCTAACTTGAACAACGGGATTTGGGTTAACTGCGTGGGATTTGATTTGCAATATTTGTCAGCAGCCCTGAAAGCAGGGCGTCAGTATTCATGTTTACCATTTTCTTTACACATTTTTGATAGTGTAGCTTCAACTAATCAAACTCTCTGGACCTTGCTGAACCAGGGTGCTCAACCAGGATGTGTAGTTATTGCCACTCAGCAAACTGCTGGGCGCGGACAATGGGGTCGTCAGTGGATTTCTGCTACTGGGGGACTATATGTTTCGGTGGCGGTGAACCCCAAACTAGAAGCTACAGACAGTTACCAACTAACTTTGGCTAGCGCTTGGGGAATTGCGGCTCAATTGCAAAACTGTGGTGTCAACGTTGGAATTAAATGGCCTAACGATTTAGTTTTAAATGGTCGCAAGCTAGGCGGTATTTTGACTGAAACCAAAGTAAATCAAGGAAAAATCACTCAAGCAGTAATTGGTGTTGGCATTAACTGGGCAAACCCAGTACCAGAAACAGGAATCAACTTGGAATGTTGGCAAGCGTCCCAGCCTTCAAAACCAATTTCTTGTCTAGAAATGTTAACCTCGAAGGTTTTATTGGGAATAGAATCCGGTATTGAGTGCCTTTGTGAAGAAGGAGTAAACATACTCTTATCTCACTATCTAGATTTACTGACGAATATGGGCGATCGCATACAGGTTAATAATCTGGCAGGCACTATAGTCGGGGTAACCCCTCAGGGTAATTTACGAGTTAATCTAGAAGCTTATAATACAAAGGAAATAATCACACCAGAAATTTACATTGAACCCGGTACAATCAGTTTGGGTTACCAAAAATCTTCGGTTTAAATTTTAGGTTTGTTCACAATTTCGCTCTTTGGGCAAGACAAACCACCGGCATCATTCTGTTTAGACTATTTACACAAAATTTGAGAGAACAAATGACGCAGCCCAATAACTCTGCCCATAAACGTTTGCCAGTGACATCAAAACGCTTTGCTTCTACGCTACCAGCACAGAGCCTTTGTTGGCTCAGTAGCTTTAGCCTCCTAGGTAACGGCTTGGTGTTAGCGCAAACGGAAACATCTATAGATAACATCGTTCCTACTATTGAAAATTCTCAACCAACCGCAGTCACAAATCCAGTTAAAAAAGATACTGTAATACCAGAAGTAACTCGACCACAGGTAGAGTTTTCCGAACGGCGAACCAGACTCAAAAAGAGATTGCATAGGGAAGATGTATCCCAATCATCACAGCCAGTCAGGCAGTCAAAACCGAAAATTGAAGCTGCTGAGCCTGTTGTGATCAGACGCTCAAAACCGCAAGTAGAAACTTCGCAGGTTGCGCCAGCTAAGGTCAACCAAGAAAGACCCAAAGCGACAGTAGCTACACCTGCGCCGTTACGCACTTTACCTGAGAAACTCCCAGAGGTTGCTCAACCAGCCAATAATTCCAACAGCCCTGTCGGTAGCACAGAAGTAAAACCGAAGGATTACAATAACGCCTATATTGACCCCAACGATTACAAACTTGGTGGCACTTATCAAGCACCTAATTCTGTGATCGTTACCGAACGAAAGAGTGGTTGTCGAGCAACTTTGCCGACAGGGCAAGCTATATCAGGCAGTCTTTGTGCTAAAACACCTAGCAATCAGCGTGTAGCTGATGGTAATAGCAAAGCATCACCCAGTTGGTTGAGAAGAAGTCAAACAGCTAGGTTAGCAACTGTTCCAGTCGTTAGACCTATAGCAACTACTAGTAATGGCAGCAGATGGCGCAGTCCTCAAGTTCCTGCTGATAATGTTGCTACTCGCATCGCGGCTAGTGTCACTAAGAGCGAATATCATCCGAATCGGTTTATTCCTAACCCCAGCGATTTTTCCACCACTAGAGTAAGTGAAACACCGATCGCGCCGAGTGCGGGTACTTTGCCAGCACCAATGGCAGATGGTAATGTTGCGCCCCGTCCTAGTACTGTTGCTTACGACTTCCCACTTGCATCAACATTACCGCAAATTCCTTATGCAGGCAGAGTTGCCTATAGTGGACAGGGAATGATGTTTCCCCTGACTATCCCAGCACCAATCACCTCATTGTTTGGCTGGCGAATTCATCCCATCACAGGCGATCGCCGCTTCCACGCTGGCACAGATTTAGGCGCGCCTATGGGTACACCAGTTTTAGCCGCTGCCAAAGGTCAAGTAGAGAGTGCTGATTGGATGGGTGGCTATGGTTTAGCCGTAGTAATTAACCACAGTTCTGCTCAACAAACTCTCTACGGTCATATGTCACAAATCTTTGTGCGACCCGGGCAGTGGGTAGAACCAGGAACTGTAATTGGACAAGTTGGTACTACTGGTAACTCTACAGGGCCTCACCTGCACTTTGAAGTCCGCCATCTAACAGCAACCGGCTGGGTAGCAGTTGACCCAGGTGTAGAATTAAATACCGCCCTGAGTCAGTTGGTGCAAGGCTTACAGACGGCTCAGTTAACTAAGCAACCAGGCAGTTAAATTGGGGAATGGGAGACAAGGGAGAAAAAGCAGGGAGCAGCGAGCAGGGGGAGGAAGAAATAACTAATGACTCTTGACCAATGCCCCATGCCCCATGCCCCATCCTCAATTAAACATAGCCATGTTCTGCTAAAAATGCAGGTGTAATTCCATTAGAACTGAAATCATCCCCAGCGTTGGGGTTTGCTTTGCCAGAATAAAGAAATTTTTCGACATATTTGCCGAGAATATCTCCTTCGAGATTGACCAAACTGCCAGAAACCAAATAGCGGAGATTGGTCTCGGCGTAGGTGAGGGGAATAACCGACACTGTGAACCGGGAGATTTCTGGCTCGTATGCCGCTACTGTGAGGCTAATACCATTGATGGCAATACTACCCTTGGGAACAATGTACCGTGCGATCGCCTCAGATGCTGTAAAGGTCATTTCCCAAGAAGTCGCTGTTTGTTCTGCTGTCACCATACGACCAACGCCGTCTACATGACCCATAACAAAATGACCGCCGACTTTGCTTCCTACCCGCAACGACGCTTCTAGGTTGACATATTTCTGTGGTGTTTCCTCATCTCCTAAAGTCGTGCGGCGCAAAGTTTCTGGTGATGCAGTGGCGATAAAGCCATCCTTTAAAACTTCTTCCACTGTTAGGCAAACGCCATCAACTGCAATACTATCGCCATAAGCCAGATCCTGCATAATTAAATCAGATGACTGACTTACACAAGTAATTTGCCAAGAATCTCCCCCTAAGGGTTTTATGCTTCCTAAAGCCTGGATCAATCCTGTAAACACAGCTTTTTTGCCAAAGTAACTCTATTTATTGCCTAATTTTGCCTAAAATCCACTCGTAATTTCCTCCATAAATGTAGCAAAATCAGAGTATATTTTCTGACGTTATTTAAGATAGGGATATTATCACATTAGCATCATGAACAAGGCATACTTGGGTAAGAAGGATATTGTCTAAGTAGACCACTTTGACTTACTCTGGTGTTCACATCAAGTTCGGAGTTTAATAGAAGCAATTATAGAGAACAAATGCCTATGTTTATTCCTGTCCCTAGCTTAACCCATAAAGGGTATTATTTGTTACTTATTAACCAAGTACTCCAAGGAGCGTAGAGGCTTAGCCAATGATTGAAATGAGAGTCGCTGGCATAGCATTAGATGCCATAACCCGCAGCCCAATTGTTCTTTTGAAAGATGCTTCTGATCGCCGTGCTTTGCCAATTTATATCGGTCAGGAACAGGCTAGGGCTATTGCGGGAGCAATAGAGAGTCAAAAGCCTCCACGGCCTTTAACTCACGATTTAATTGTGAATATTTTAGAGACATGGAACTTGACTCTAGAGAAGATAATTATTCATTCCTTGCAAAAGGATACATTTTATGCAGCGTTAGTTGTCAAGCACGGTGAGACTACAAAAGAAATTGACGCGCGTCCTAGCGATGCGATCGCCATTGCGCTTCGTACCAATGCCCCAATTTGGGTAATGGAAGAAGTAATTGCCGATGCTTCTATCCCCGTCGATCGTGATGCCGATGAAGCAGAACAACAAGCCTTCCGTGAATTTATTTCTAATCTCCGTCCTGAAGATTTGATCAAACGCTTTGGTAATGGCGAAAGTTAGAAAATTACTGAAGTGCTAATTACTGAGCTAAAAAGAAACAACAGAATAAACAATAAAGAAATAAGAAGAAAGAATTCAGAAAAGCACACAATTTCTTGATTTTTTCTTCTTAAATTTTCACAGAGGAAAGGCAGAGGGTAGGAGGTAGAAGGCAGAAGGAAAGAAAGTATATTTTGATATTTATAGTAATATCATTTCACTCAATATATAGATACAAATAATTTTATCTCTGCTCTCCTATTGCCTATTTGTATCAAACTTCAAGTGAAACGGTATAAGTTATGCATTATCGACGCTTTGGCAAAACTAATCTACACCTGTCAGTTTTTTCTTTGGGAACAATGCGCTACCTAGCTGATGCAGAAAATGCTCAGCAAACCATCGAAAAAGCTTTGGCGTTAGGAATTAATCATATAGAAACTGCCAGAGGCTACGGCAAAAGTGAAGAGTTTTTTGGCAAAGCAGCCAAAGCTGGGTTATCTGTACCGCGTTCCCAGCTTCACATCACTACCAAAATTCCGCCTACAGCCGATGCTGATACCATGCGTCGCCACATTGATGAATCCCTAGAACGATTGCAGCTAGATTATGTTGACTGCTTAGGAATTCATGGCTTAAACACTTGGGAACATTTGGAGTTGGTGCAAGCTGGTTGTATCCAGGCTGTACAGGAAGCGATCGCAGATGGTCGAGTGCGTCATGTTGGTTTCTCCACCCACGGATCATTAGATCTCATTCTGGCGGCGATCAAAACAGATTTATTTGAATTTGTCAATCTGCATTATTACTATTTTTTCCAACGCCATGCACCAGCGATTCAGCTAGCAGCGGAAAAAGACATGGGAATTTTTATCATTTCTCCTGCGGATAAAGGGGGAAGACTTTACACACCACCCCAAACCTTGAAAGATTTGTGTCATCCATTTTCACCCTTAGAGTTAAATTATCGATTTCTACTTAGTGACTCCCGTATTACTACCTTGAGTGTAGGGCCAGCCAACCCAGAAGAATTGACTGAACCTTTGCAAGTTGCTGACAGTGTTGATGAACTTACGCCAGAAGAAATTGCTGCTTTCCAACGTTTAGAAAGTCAACAACAAACTACCTTGAAAACTGATAAGTGTAGTCAGTGCTATGCTTGTTTACCCTGTCCAGAAAAGATTAATATTCCAGAGGTATTGCGGTTACGTAATCTAGCTGTGGCATACGACATGACAGATTACGGCAAATATCGCTATGGAATGTTTGAAAATGCTGGTCACTGGTTTCCGGGAATGAAAGCCAACCGTTGTACAGAATGCGGTGATTGTTTACCCAGGTGTCCTGAAGAGTTAAATATTCCAGCTTTATTGGAAGATAGCCACGAAAGATTAAATGGCAAAGCTGGAAGGAGATTGTGGGGATAACCACGTCACACTGTTCGTTGAATGCGATCGCTACCCAACAAAATTATGCAAGTCACACAACAGCGATACTACACGCCAGAGGAATATTTAGAACTAGAGGCAGGGGCTGATTACAAAAGTTAATATATTAATGGGCAAATAATTCCAATGGCGCATGAATCTGTCAATCATAATTTGATTGGTGGAAATTTTGCGGCTGCGCTAAATTTTGCATTTAAAAAACTAGATTACGAAGTTTTTATTTTTCAGTTGCGTTTGTGGATACCTCAAAAGCAGATCTATACATATCCAGATGTGATGATTGTGGCAGGTAAAGTAGAGTGCTACAAAAACCGCACAGATGTAATACTGAATCCACAGGTAATTATTGAAGTATTGTCTAAATCTACCAAAGCCTATGACCGCGACGATAAATTTGAGGCTTATCGGTCAATTCCCACCTTCCAAGAATATTTATTAATTGACCAAAACCGGATTTATGTAGAGCAATATTCCAAAACTGGTAAAAAGCAATGGGCATTGCGTGAATACTATGAAGAAGATGAAGTGATCGCACTTGTAACTGTACCTTTTGAAATTTCCTTGCAAGAGTTATACAACAAAGTGCAGTTTGAGCTTGTGGAACCAGAAGCCCAAAGTGGTGATATAGAAGGATGAGGTTAAGCGATCGCTGATTTAATGCTTTTATGCCATAGTATTTTAGACATCTCTTCTGAAACGCAAAGCCTACAAGGATAAAAGAATGGGTAAAAGTAAGCTGATAGCTTTTGGCTGGTATGGTGGTAAATTCAGCCATCTTGATTGGCTTTTACCTCTGTTGCCAAATGCCCAACATTATTGTGAACCATTTGGTGGTTCGGCGGCGGTTTTGCTCAATCGCAATCCTTCACCTGTTGAAACATATAATGACTTAGACGGTGAAGTAGTAAATTTTTTTCGTGTACTACGAGAACAAAAAGAAAATTTAATTGAAGCTATTGGTCTAACTCCTTTCTCGCGTGAAGAATTTGAGATAGCAATATCTGAGCCTACCCCGGATTTATCTGAGTTTGAAAGAGCTAGAAGATTTTTTATCAGGGCTAGACAGGTGAGAACTGGTTTAGCACAAAAAGCAAGTTCTGGGAGATGGGCACATTGTAAACTAACAAGCCGTGCAGGTATGGCTGGCGCAGTCTCAAGATGGTTAGGAAGTGTAGAGGATCTTTCTGAGATTGTTCAAAGGCTTTTACGAGTGCAGATTGAGCATGACTCAGCAATTAAAGTGATTAAACGTTACGACTCTGAAGAGACTTTGTTTTACTGTGATCCTCCCTACCCACACGCTTCAAGAGGAGATAGTCAAGCTTATGCTTACGAAATGAAAGATGAAGCGCATCGAGAACTAAGTTATGTTCTTCACAATATTCAAGGCAAAGTTGCTATCTCCGGTTATCAATGCGATTTGATGGCAGAACTTTATGGCGATTGGAAAGCGATCGTAGCACCAACAAAAGCTTGCCATTCTACAAAAGGATTAAGAACAGAAGTGTTATGGATCAATTACGACATTGAGAATGTAGAAACAAAATTTGTGGATAAAAATCTAGAAAAGGCTGAATCTCAATGTCAACCCCAGCAGCTATCCTTGATTTAGCTTTTGAAAAGGTTGTTGGTGATTTAACACAACCAGTTATAAATGATGCTGTGATTTCTAAGCATGTAGAATTTGTGTGTCGTAACCCTCAAAATAGAGCAGGTATTCGGTTACTTTTAGCTTGTTGTTTGGCAAAATCTCACAGATCAAATCTAGATATTCGCAAACCCTATACCGAAATTAGTGATTCAGACTGTTATTCAGGTCGTACATATGATGAAGCGTATATAACAGGCTTTATCAATAAACATGAACTACCATGTAACCCAACAACAGCTTTTCTTACACCAGCGCTTCGCAACAGGAATATTGTTCTTACACCAGAAGTCAATTTAGTTGGTAAACCTCCGATTCTTTACAAGACTGTACTTCAAATACTTGATAATGTTCATCAAAGTCAAGTATTTGCTGAAGATATACTTGCTGAAACTATTAGATATCTCTTAATAATTAGAAATGAAAATCGTCAGCGAATTGCTAGCCTGATTGCAAATTTGAAAACTCTTAAAGGTGCTATTCCGCTTTCTAGTGAAGCAATTGTGAAGTTGATTGAGCAGCACTTAAATTGTCCTAATTCCAGTCGATTGCCAGTCTTAATCGTGGCTGCTGCCTACACAGCCGCTTCCAGTTACTTGGGACAACTGGCTCTGCCTCTTGCAACTCATAATGCAGCCGATGAGCAGACAGGAGCACTGGGAGATGTTGAGATTATGCTTCTCAACAATGAGAATGTAATAACTAGCTACGAAATGAAAATGAAAAAGGTTACGGTGGATGATATTAACCGTGCTATACAAAAAATCAGGAATTCTCCTCGAAAAATTGATAACTACATATTCATAACTACAGAGCAGATTGATCTATCTGTTAAAGACTATGCCGCAGGAATTTATGAACGCATCGGCGGAATTGAATTTGTAGTGCTGGACTGCATCAGTTTTCTGCGTCATTTCTTACATCTGTTCCATAGATTAAGAATGGATTTTCTGGAGGCGTATCAACAGTTGGTACTTGATGAACCTGCAAGTGCTGTGAACCAACCGTTAAAAGAAGCGTTTTTAGCACTACGTCAAGCGGCTGAAAGCGACAAAGAAGACTCAGAAGAATGAATCTTTATTAAAAAAAACGATCGCTCTTTTCACCCACAATCCCTAACTAACTTCGATAAAATCACTATGGTGCTACTTTAACCTTCCCCAGCCTGATGAAAAGCGATCGCCCTTGATCAAAACTTTGCGATTTACTGAAACTCTCTCATTATGGTTGCCATCGGCAGAAATAGTGAAAGTTCATTGTCTTGAAAAGGAATAAACTCATACTTAAGATAAAAAGCCTTTGCTTGCAAATCTATAGCATCAACTCTCACAGCAAATATGCCAATTTCTTGAGCAGCGCGAACAGCACGATAAAGAGCTTCCTGATGCTGGAATTGCTACAAATGTTTTGGCAATTCCTTTATTATGGTTTTCCCGCGCATATTTCTTGAGATAATCATTTAAAATTGCATAACCGCAATCGAAAGTATCTCTTCGATATTGCTTATCAATTGGGAAAAAATTCCATCTCGCCTCGCTATCACTTACCATACTTATCTTTATATTTATGGATAGCAGATTTGAGTTTCCCCTTCAATTGGGGTGGATTTTCCATCACGGACATGAACAAATCTCGATCGCGATTCGATAGTACTAACCTTTCATTAGCGTCTATATCTTGTTTAGCAGCAGGCAAAACATGAATAAGTGTATAAGCACTCAAAGAAATTCCTTTAAGACTCGCAGCGCGTTCTAATATTTCTTTTTGTTCTTGAGTGACTCGTAGATCGATGCGGCAATCTTTTGCAGATGATGGTTCTGACATAGCTATTTCCTAGTTGTAGCTGAGTCTTTATTCACAGCATAGCTAATCGTGGCGGAGAATGTAAGTAAGTGGGCAGGAAAATTCCTAAATATGTAATGTAACGAAAAGTTAAACAAAGCAATTGCAGTTAAATTTAATACGTTGGGTACTATAGTTTCCTCTTTCCCCCCT
>NZ_MTAW01000030.1 GCF_002154725.1 Nostoc sp. 106C
AACCCTGAAGACTGCAAGTAACGCGAAATCAATTGTTGATGAGGTCAAGCCCTCGGTCTGTTAGTACTCCTTTGCTTCATACATTACTGCACTTCCACATAGAGCCTATCAACGGGTGTTCTGCCCGTGACCTTACCTACTTATTGTAGTGAGAGCAATCATCTTGAGGTGGGCTTCCCACTTAGATGCTTTCAGCGGTTATCCGCTCCGCACTTGGCTACCCAGCGTTTACTGTTGGTACAATAACTGGTACACCAGCGGTGCGTTCCTCCCGGTCCTCTCGTACTAAGGAGGACTCCTCTCAATGCTCTTACGCCTGCACCGGATATGGACCGAACTGTCTCACGACGTTCTGAACCCAGCTCACGTACCGCTTTAATGGGCGAACAGCCCAACCCTTGGGACGTACTTCCGCCCCAGGTTGCGATGAGCCGACATCGAGGTGCCAAACCTCCCCGTCGATGTGGACTCTTGGGGGAGATCAGCCTGTTATCCCTAGAGTAACTTTTATCCGTTGAGCGACGGCCATTCCACTCTGCGCCGTCGGATCACTAAGGCCTACTTTCGTACCTGCTCGAGTGGTCACTCTTGCAGTCAAGCTCCCTTTATGCCTTTACACTCTAAGCACGGTTTCCAAGCGTGCTGAGGGAACCTTTGCGCGCCTCCGTTACCTTTTAGGAGGCGACCGCCCCAGTCAAACTGCCCACCTGAAACTGTTCCTACACCCGCTTAGGGTGCGAGGTTAGAATTCTAGCTTCGCCAGAGTGGTATCTCACCGTTGGCTCCCTTCTCCCCACAAGGAGAAGTTCAACGCCTCCCACCTATCCTGCGCAAGCGAAGCCCGAACACAATTCCAGGCTACAGTAAAGCTTCATAGGGTCTTTCTGTCCAGGTGCAGGTAGTCCGTATCTTCACAGACATTCCTATTTCGCCGAGTCTCTCTCTGAGACACCATCCAGATCGTTACGCCTTTCGTGCGGGTCGGAACTTACCCGACAAGGAATTTCGCTACCTTAGGACCGTTATAGTTACGGCCGCCGTTCACCGGGGCTTCGGTCGCCAGCTTCGCGCTTGCGCACTGACCGACTTCCTTAACCTTCCGGCACTGGGCAGGCGTCAGCCCCCATACCTCCTCTTACGAGTTTGCGGAGACCTGTGTTTTTGGTAAACAGTCGCCTGGATCTCTTCACTGCGACCCACTCTCGTGGGCACCCCTTCTTCCGAAGTTACGGGGCCATTTTGCCGAGTTCCTTAGAGAGAGTTATCTCGCGCCCCTTGGTATTCTCAACCTCCCTACCTGTGTCGGTTTCGGGTACGGGTACGATATGTTCATCACATGACTAGCTTTTCTTGGCACTATCTTTGACCACGCGGAGTTCGTAAACTCCTCCCAAACCAATCAGGGTGTGGCTAGTTTTCATGCGTCCCTAGCAATGCTCCCATACCATAGTCAGGGATTAGTCACCCTGTGTCCATCGACTACGCCTTTCGGCCTCGCCTTAGGTCCCGACTAACCCAGAGTGGACGAACCTGGCTCTGGAACCCTTAGGGTTTCGGGGCATTGGATTCTCACCAATGTTTGCGCTACTCAAGCCGACATTCTCACTTCCGTTTCGTCCACAGCTGCTTGCCGCTACTGCTTCTACCTACGACGGAACGCTCCCCTACCGATTAATTTTTGTTAATCCCACAGCTTCGGTACATCGCTTAGCCCCGTTCATTTTCGGCGCAAGAGCGCTTGACTAGTGAGCTATTACGCACTCTTTCAAGGGTGGCTGCTTCTAGGCAAACCTCCTAGTTGTCTGTGCACTCTCACCTCCTTTATCACTTAGCGATGATTTGGGGACCTTAGCTGGTGGTCTGGGCTGTTTCCCTCTTGACAATGAAGCTTATCCCCCACTGTCTCACTGGCAATGTGTGCTCTGGGTATTCTGAGTTTGTCTCGATTTGGTACCGGTCTCCCAGCCCGCACCGAAACAGTGCTTTACCCCCCAGATATATTCATTACCGCTGCGCCTAAACACATTTCGGGGAGAACCAGCTAGCTCCTGGTTCGATTGGCATTTCACCCCTAACCACACCTCATCCGCCGATTTTTCAACATCGGTCGGTTCGGACCTCCACTTGGTGTTACCCAAGCTTCATCCTGGACATGGTTAGATCACCAGGGTTCGGGTCTATAAACACTGATTATCGCCCTTTTCAGACTCGCTTTCGCTTTGGCTCCAGCTATTGCGCTTTAACCTACCAGTGCCTATAAGTCGCCGGCTCATTCTTCAACAGGCACGCGGTCAGACGTTGAATCGTCCTCCCACTGCTTGTAAGCTGATGGTTTCATGTTCTATTTCACTCCCCTTGCGGGGTTCTTTTCACCTTTCCCTCGCGGTACTGGTTCACTATCGGTCACACAGTAGTATTTAGCCTTACGAGGTGGTCCTCGCTGATTCACATGGGATTCCTCGTGCCCCATGCTACTCGGGATTGAGCTACTATCCTTCAGTTTTCGACTACAGGACTTTCACCTTCTCTGGTGCAGTATTTAGCTGCTTCGTCTAACCTCCGTGATTCGTTGTTGCTCTCCCACTACCCCAGTCAGTAAACCGACTGGTTTAGGCTCTTCCCCTTTCGCTCACCACTACTGAGGGAATCTCTTGTTTGATTTCTCTTCCTCCAGCTACTAAGATGTTTCAATTCGCTGGGTTGGCTCTTTCCTGCCTATATATTCAGCAGGTAGTACATAGGGTTGCCCCATTCGGATATCTCCGGCTCAGCGTTTGCTTCCAACTCCCCGGAGCATTTCGTCGGTAACCACGTCCTTCTTCGCCTCTGTGTGCCTAGGTATCCACCATCAGCCCTTATTAGCTTGACCACTAACAATTGCTGTCTGTTTTGTC
>NZ_MTAW01000144.1 GCF_002154725.1 Nostoc sp. 106C
CAATCACACCCCCTATTTTTCTTTTTAGGTCGGCTATTTAGTCTAAACTCCAGTCCTTGAGCAGTTTCAATGGAAACTGTCTGCTCTGTTGATAGTGGCAACGAGTTAGCTCTTATGGCACGGAACATCCCGAATCGGCACAGTCCCGTGCCGAATGCGAGCCGCATCAGTAGCAGGGTAGGTACTTCTCGCAACGATTTAATGAAACCAGATAGACCAAAACGCACCAATCCCTCTGGCCGCGCCACTCCTTGCCAGATGGAATCTAGCCAAGAAGGAAGTGTTTGTTCCGTCCAGTCTGCCGTCATCACTTCCCCCTCGACTAATCCCGTCGCTACCAAAAGCTCGGAAAAGCTTTCAATGCTAGAAAAAGCAGGATGAGACCACTGATCTAGTAGTTGCCGCATTACTGGTTTTTCCCAAAAAGTCAGCGGGTTTTGGCGATCGTCCCTCTGATTCCAGTCAGCTAAAACCATTACTCCACCTGGCTTTAACACCCGCATCAACTCCTTGGCAAAAATGGCTTTATCTGGCATATGTGGTCCGGCTTCAATCGACCAAACTACATCAAAACTAGCATCTGGGAAAGAAAGTGCCATAGCATCATCCACCAGAAACTGCACATCAAGTTCCTCAGAAGTTAACTGCTGGGCACGTTGGACTTGTTGGGGACTGATGGTAATACCTGTGACTGCAAACCTGTAATCCCGCGCCAAAATGCGACTGCTACCTCCAATTCCACAGCCAACATCTAAGATGGTGGCACCAGGGGGTAATTTATCTAAACCACCCCAACGCACCATTTCATGCACAAAGTCAGATTTAGCAGCTAGAAAATCTTTCCTTTGCGGGGGCGAACCATAATGACCTAGGTGGATATGTTCGCCCCAGTAAAACTCCAAAATACCGTCTTCAGTCCATTCATCATAGGAATTGGCTACAGAGTTAGATGATTGATAACGCCTCGCACTGATTAGATACAAGGCAATACCCACCGTCAGTAGTGCAAGGAGAACTCCTAGCCCATAAAAAAACCAATTCATTGAAATAAAGCCTTAATATTTATTTACAATTTTATCCCATTGCTAGGCTGCAAGCTGCCCAACTTGCTTACCCTTAGCCTTTGAAAATGATGTCATACAGTGACAACAAAATCTCTACCACAATCAAAATCACCACATACCACTCTACTCGCTGGCTACTTCTATGCTGCATGAACTCCAGCACTGTTTGTGCAGTTTGGGAAATTAGCTCTAGTTTGCGTTCTAAGGCATTGTGACGCTCACGGATTTCGTATTCATCCTCCAAGCGCAGATATAAATTTTCTAGCTGTGGGAATTCCCAGAGCAACTCTGGCTTATCGATGATCTCTACTCGACCCACTATCTTATGTTGAACTAATAGGGTAGTCCCAAGTTGACGCAGTAATTCCCGACTTTGGCGTTCACTCCTATTTTCACCCTGGAGGCTAGCTGCAAACGGTTCAATTTGATCAAAAATAGTAGCTAAGCTAGTTTCATAATGAGACAGCACAGCACTCTTAGCGAGAATATCAGCCACTATCTGCAAGCGTTCAATACTAAATTCATGCAAGAAAATTGTTCCTTCCTTGACTCGCTCACTCTGTGCCATGTTGAGCTGAATTTCCACTTCTTCTGTCTCTGGGTTAGCAAAAGATTCGCTAACTTGAGAGGATAGTTCGGTCAAGAAGGCTACCTTTTCCACAGGCTCAAGGTTAAACAGGACAACTGCACCGTAACCCAGCAGAACCGCACAGCCCTGTTCACCTACTGTAACCATTAGTGGCATAGTCGCTAAGCGAACGTAATTCTTCAATGTGTGTAGACTAATCTCCTTACCAAGAAATAGGGCCTGCGCTCTAAAGCTATCTCTGTCATTAAAAAGGAGTTTTTGCATTACCGCCCTATACTGTATTTTGCCTGTCGAACTGTGGGAGTAGCGATCGCAACTAATGCTTGTTATCGGAGATCGCTACAACCTCAGCTTACCAATAAAGCTATCCAGCACTGCCTCAGTCAGCTTGGATTCTGTCTTGAAAGGAGGGTTGGGAGAAGCGACGTACGTTTTATTTCTGACTACAGGCTCTAAGTGTTTTAGCTTTCACTAGAAATTAATACAGTTTTCAATTATTGCTAAACGCCCACATTATTAAAGGTATTAGCGCGCTTTTCTATGCTAATAAACTTAGCGATCGCCAGTCCTAAACCTGTACCTTTGCTGACAGCTTTAGTAGTAAAAAAGACTTAACCTGGAAACTTGGGAAACTATAACTCAATTTTACAACCGCGATCGCTTAATACAACTTAACCTTCTCACCCCAGAATGCACCCAGCAAATTCTAGAAAAATGGTTGCTTTTGTGTGCTAGAGATGCGCTCACGAGCGATCGCACAACCGCACTCCTTTTGCAGATCATAGGCTAGCTCAAGTGATTCAATTGCCACTGTTTAAAAACGAAAGCATGATTTTTGAGTTAATGCTGAGATTTGTGAACTAAGTAAGAAATAAATAAACAACAGAGTTTATTTTTCTAATAGCGGCTTCAATCGCTAGCCAGTGAAAGTCTCAATAAGATATGTGTCACAAAGAGCTTCAAAATTTACTGGCTCGAACATGATAGTGAATAATTAAAAATTTTCATGGTGAAGAGGCATTGAGTAACTTGGAAAGCCATAAAGAAAAAATCCTGGTGGTAGACGACGAAGCAAGTATTCGCCGGATTTTGGAGACGCGCCTTTCCATGATTGGTTATGATGTCGTCACAGCTAGCGATGGCGAAGAGGCATTGAAAACTTTTCGCTTATCTCTCCCGGACTTAGTAGTTTTAGATGTGATGATGCCAAAGCTAGATGGCTATGGTGTGTGTCAAGAATTACGTAAAGAATCGGATGTGCCAATTATTATGCTCACAGCCTTGGCAGATGTAGCAGATCGGATCGCTGGGCTGGAATTAGGTGCAGATGATTATATGGTAAAGCCCTTCTCTCCCAAAGAATTAGAGTCAAGAATTCGCTCGGTGCTGCGACGCAGAAGTAATAGAACAAGCACTGCTGGAGTTACAAGTTTAGGAGTCATTCAAGTAGGTAATCTCAAAATCGATACAAATAAGCGACAAATCTACAAAGGCGATGAGCGGATTCGTTTGACTGGTGTCGAATTCAGCTTGCTGGAGTTGTTGGTGAAATATTCAGGTAAGTCCTTTTCTCGTGGAGAAATTTTACAGCAAGTGTGGGGTTACACAGCAGAACAACACGCAGATACTCGTGTAGTGGATGTACATATCTCACGATTGAGGGGAAAGTTAGAAGATGACCCTGACAATCCAGAATTAATTTTGACAGCCAGAGGTACTGGCTATCTTTTTCAACGAATTACTGAAATAGAGCATTAATTTCCAAAAAAATCAGTATTTAAGGTGTTGCATTGGCAAGATTATACTTACAGTCACGGCAAAATTATCGGTAAAGACATAAGAAAATTTGTGTGCGTTATCCCTCGCATACAGTAGTGAACTGAGTTCAACAGAGGTTTATGAGTTTTTCAAAACAATTTGTCAACACAAATGACCAATGACAAATGGCAGCCTTCTCCTGTCGGAGACGCTGCGCGAACAGGAAAAAATGTCCAATTTAGACAAGTATTAGCTTACTAGTTTTCCCTAAGTTTTAAATAATAGCTCTGGCTACTTTTGTAGCTTAATGCACTGAAATGTCTGTGGTAACCTCTCTTGACAAAAAATGATATGAGTGGTTACCAAGGGAGAGTTTCTTTCATACCAATAGTAATAGCAAAATAAATTGACAGCAGGCACATTCTTCGAGATACTTTGAGACTGCTAACAGTTGAAATTAAGTATTATTGAAGATTCCCAAAATATGCCAAAAATTTTAACTCCTGCCTGCAATTTCTGGCGGATATATCTGTAAAACCATGAAAATACCATTTGTCAAGTAAACATCAATTATCATTTGCACTGCTATAAATAATGACCGAAAAAACTATAGATAGTAGCTTAAATAACATTGACTTGATTGAGTTTTATCAGCAGTGCTTGAAAATAGCTATAGAAAAAGACGATCGCTGCGAACAAACAAAATTTTTATCGAAGTTAGGCAATGCTTACCAGTCCTTAGGAGAGCAAAAGCAAGCAATTCAGTGTTATCAGCAATGGCTTGAGATATCGAAGAACAGCGGAGATAGCGATGCACAAGCCAAAGCATTGTCTGGATTAGGTAATGCTTATCAATGCCTAGAAAAGCTAGAGCAGGCAATTCAGTATTACCAACAGTGGTTGAGTATAACTAAGAAAATAGGCGACCGAACTGGAGAAGGTATTGCTTTGGGTAGCTTAGGCAATACTTATGAATTGTTGGGACAATATCAACAAGCAATCAACTGTTACCAGCAGTGGTTAGAGATAGCAAGATTAATTGGCGATCGCTCTTTTGAGAGCATTGCTTTGGGCAGTTTAGGTAATACCTATGAGTCTTTGAGGCAGTACCAAAAAGCAATCAACTGTTACCAGCAATGGTTAGACATCACAAGACTAATCGGCGATCGCTCTGGGGAGGGCATCTGTTTGTCTGCTCTAGGAAACGCTTATGAGTGCCTGGGGCAATACCAGCAAGCAATTGAGTTTTATCAGCAGTCACTGAAGGTGAGAAAGAAAATCAGCGATCGTAGTGGAGAAGCTAACGTCTGGTTTAATTTAGGTTTAGTGTTAGAAAAAATCAATCAACAATCCGAGGCGATAAATGCCTATTGTCATGCCAGCAGGCTGTATCAGGAAATAGGATTTGATACCAACGTGCAGCATTGTCATGATGTGATTGAACTTCTTTCGCCCAAGCTTGCACTTATAGCATCTGGCTTTGGATTTTGGGGTAGAGTAAGTGGTCTGTGGCAAAACATCAAAAGCTGGTTTTAAGTGGATATTTAGGAGACTTGTCTATATGTCGAAAGTGAACCTACTCAGGTTTTAGCCTTTTCAAGTCAGGCATCACTTTTACCCCTAATAAACGCAGAAATTACCTCAGGCTTTGGAGAGAAGATTCTTTGAGCGATCGCTTGAATCGGCTGTTGATTCATGATTAAGCAAGTATCCGGCAGCAAGAGAATGATAGTCTTCAATTTGCTGTTGCTGCCAAATACTGTCTCGCCCTAGTTCTTCAGCCAAAATTGCTGCTACATGAGGAGCTGCTTCCATACTGGCGATCACATCGAGCAAGAGCGATCGCGTCCGTCGTGCTAAAACATCCTCCACTGTGCAGGCTAGTTCGTAGCGGGCAGCCCAGCGCACCTCTGCCTCTAAATAGGGTAATCGGGGATGTAATAATGTGTTGGCACCAGGCAAGTCTTGGATACTGGCTGCATCACTGCCATATACATCAAGGGGTGGTACTGATGGGGTTGTAGTCCAGCCGTGTAAATGCAAGTTGGAAGTGATTGAGGAATGAGGAGAGAGATTTACAAGTTGGATAGCTCGTTCGACCACATCCTCACCCATCTTGCGATAAGTTGTCCACTTGCCGCCAGTAATGGTTAACAATCCAGAGGCAGAAACGCTAATTACATGTTCGCGGGATAAGGCTGCGGTTGATGTTGACTCTGCTTTTACCAATGGGCGCTGTCCTACGAACACACTCAAAACATCCTCACGAGTGGGAGCAGGTATAAGATATTGAGCAGCAGTGTGCAAAATAAAGTCAATTTCCTCCTCAAGTGGACAGGGTTCATAGGCAGTATGTTCAACAGGAGTGTCGGTAGTACCAATCACCACCTTGCCATGCCAAGGAACTGCAAACAGTACCCGTCCATCCTCGGTTTTTGGAATCATTATGGCACTGTCGTTCGGTAAAAACCGCTTGTCCACGACGATATGCGCCCCCTGGCTGGGAGACAGCATAGCTGATGCCTTAGGGTCATCCATTCGCCGCACGTCATCCACAAATACGCCTGTGGCATTCACCACAATCTTTCCCTTTAGCTCAAAAGTTTCTCCCGTTTCTCTATCACGAGCAAGAACCCCCGTCACCCGTTCTCCTTGCTTAAGCAAACCAATAACTGGCAGATAATTCAAAGCAACACCGTTGTAGTCCAACAACGTTCGTAGCAAAGTAATTGCCAGTCGAGCATCATCAAACTGCCCATCATGGTAGACAACTCCTCCTCTAAGTCCGTCAGTCTTCAGAGTTGGTATGCGCGATCGCGTATCTTGCTCACTGAGAAACTGACTGTGACCAAGGCTGAGACTACCTGACAGCAAATCATAAACTTGTAAACCAGCACCGTAGAAAAGCTGAGACCACCAAGTATATCCTGGCACCACAAACTTTAAATCATGCACTAAATGAGGAGCATTCCGGCGCAGCAGTCCTCTTTCGTGCAGTGCTTCCTGTACCAGATGAATATTTCCTTGTGCTAGATACCGCACTCCTCCATGCACCAGCTTAGTCGAGCGGCTAGAGGTTCCTTTGGCAAAGTCATATTTTTCTAAAAGCAGTGTTCGGTAGCCCCGCGTGGCTGCTTCCACAGCTGTACCCAAACCCGTTGCACCACCACCAATTACAATAAAATCCCATTCAACGGATTGGCGCAGCTGAGCAATTAGCTCCTGACGAATTATCGGTGTATTCACAATCATTCTCCTTAGATATGCAATTGAATTGAAGCCAGGAGGGAGAGCTGAGGACGCGGGGACGCGGCCTCAGCTCTCCCTTACTTGCCCCTACCTATGACGTGTCTGGGCGATCGCCTGCCGCCAGGAGTCTAGTAGTGTACCTCGATGATCGGCACTAATTGTTGGCTCAAACCGTTTCTCAACCTGCCACTGCTGTACAATTTCCGCTTCGCTTTCCCAGTACTCAACAGCTAAACCAGCTAAATAAGCAGCTCCCAAAGCGGTTGTTTCGGTGATTTTGGGACGGACAACGGGCACACCCAAAATATCAGCCTGGAACTGCATTAATAGATCATTGCGGGATGCACCGCCATCTACCCGCAATTCTGAAAGATGAAGCTGAGAATCCTGACGCATCGCATCAATCACGTCAGCAGTTTGATAGGCAATGCTTTCCAGTGCTGCACGGGCGATATGGGCACTAGTTGATCCGCGACTTAAACCCACAATCGTGCCACGAGCATAGCTGTCCCAATAAGGTGCCCCCAAACCAACGAATGCAGGCACAAAATACACACCACCATTATCAGGAACACTGCAAGCTAGAGGTTCCACATCTGCACTGTGCTTAATAATACTAAGTCCGTCGCGTAGCCATTGCACAACTGCTCCAGCAACGAATACACTGCCTTCTAGGGCATAATTGGTACGTCCATTGATGCTCCAGGCGATCGTGGTCAGCAGCTTGTGATTAGATTGCATGGGCTTATTACCTGTATTCAGCAGCATAAAGCAGCCTGTACCATAGGTATTTTTCGCCATGCCACATTGCAACGATGCTTGCCCAAAGGTTGCAGCCTGCTGGTCTCCGGCAATTCCGGCAATGGGAATGCGGCTACCTAAAAGACCTTCAGATGTATATCCATATATTTCTGACGAACTCTGCACTTGGGGAAGAAGAGAAGAGGGAATATCGAGAATGGACAGCAATTCATCGTCCCACTGCTGAGTGTGGATATCGAATAACAACGTCCTACTAGCATTAGTCACATCTGTGATGTGGAGTTCCCCCTGAGTTAGTTTCCAAATTAACCAGCTATCCACGGTTCCAAATGCCAGTTCTCCTCGCTCGGCTTTTTCACGAGCATCAGGTACATTATCAAGCAACCACTTGAGTTTAGTGCCGCTAAAGTAAGCATCGATCACTAGCCCTGTTTTTTGCTGGAATGTTGTCTCATGTCCAGCAGCCTTAAGTTCATCGCAGTAAGCAGCAGTGCGGCGGTCTTGCCAAACGATCGCATTATAAATTGGCTTGCCTGTTTTTCGCTCCCAAACTATCGTGGTCTCTCGTTGATTGGTAATGCCAATAGCAGCAATATCACCAGCTTTGATACTAATGCGAGCTAGGGCTTCATTAGCAACACCAATTTGCGAAGACCAGATTTCGTCAGGATCATGTTCTACCCAACCTGGCTGCGGAAAGATTTGTGGAAATTCTTTTTGAGCAATGGTTAGGATCTCGCCATTGCGGTCAAATATAATAGAGCGCGAGCTGGTGGTGCCTTGGTCAAATGCCAGAATATATTTAGTCATGGGATATATCTCGAATTTATTTGTAATAAAAACTGGGTGACAACCTCGATTTAATATCAGCAAACTGCAACTTAACCGATGTTGTTAAATATTTAAGTATGAAAGTCAAAAATTCCAATCTCTGAAATCTTATTCTCTGTACCTCTATGTTTGTGCGTGAAGCTAATTCATACTTAACTTCTGCAATGCTAATCAGCAGAGCTGCTCGGATATTTGATGCATGAACTTATCGTGGATGAACTAACAGATCGGGCCCTACTTGATTTCTAATTGTATAGTCACAAACACTATCAAAGATGTCATACCCACCTCTGGTCAAGGAGCTTTAACTAGTCACTCAGCACTTGCAGGACTTACCTAGCTGCACCACGGCTAGCAAGAAGCTAGACCAGAAATATGCCACTCAGCTTTTCATCAAACCTTACACGCTCCTTGCAACCTTATATCTCCAGAGCGGGTGGACTTCTTCAGATTACTCTGCTATCAATCGGTAATGAAAAGTCGCGAGACCATTCATTCCAAGACCCAAAATAATTTCTGACGTAAATTCCTGCCAGTTGCAGAGCAATTAGAGTATTCGCAGCCCTAGAACCTTTAAAACAGTAAACGTACACAATAGAGTCGGAAGTAATACCTACAGATTCACAAATTTCTAAGATTTCCGCTGTTGAACGGAACATGGAGATTTCCGAAGAAGATGTCATCAGACGATGCCATTCTAGCCACACAGCGTTAGGGATTCTACCTTTGCGAGGGCAAAAATCAGGAGCGTAGGGAGAAGAACTCAACCCAAGCCATTCAGATCTGTCGCGCACATCTAATTTAACAATTGCTGGATTATCAATTGCTTGCAACATCTCGGTAGTAGTCACCATCATGTTAGCGTTGGGATGCAACCTAAATATGCTGCGTTCACGTAATGGTACTTCATCGGTAGTAGGTAATCCGGCCCTGAGCCATGCTCTATATCCTCCGTGTAAGATAGATACCTGAGCGCAACCTAAATACTTCAGTAAGAAAGCTGCTCGACAAGACTGACCATAACCTTGATTAAAAGTATCTTCATAAACAATTAACCATTCTGCACCAGATATTCCTACCTTATTCAGAATTTCCCTAAAATACTCTTGCAATTTTTTTAATCCTGCTGGGTAGGAATCATCTAAAAGATAGCTAAAAAAATCTCTAATATTTATGGATTGAGGAATATGAGAAATCGCATAATCTTCTTGACTTCGCGTATCAATAATGACAGCCTGTGATGAATTTTCTGCTAACAGTAACGTGAGTTCCTGAGGAGAAATGAGGAGTTTTGTATTCACGCTTTCATGCTTCTGTTATCGAACCATTTAGCATTATCAGGCTCGGTAAATTTGTGTTTTGTCATGCAAATGACAGAAGACTAAAGTAAACTAATATTTTAATAGTTAAATTTATTATTATTAGTAATTCTAAGAAGTCTGAGTCTTAGCGAGAACTCAGAGCGGCGGAAGCCGCCGCTCTGAAGTTCGTGGGGAGGAACATCCACACCACTTTTTGCCTCTCTTGCTTAATATTTTCTTTATAAATAAGCTCTTAATATTATCCCGTACCAACATTAAATGGTCTGTTGATATGATTAGAGAACTTGATGATTTGGGCGATCGTATAGGGAGTAGCGCCAGTATTTTCAAAAGAAAAAATGCAATCACCTTGAGAGTTATTAACTTGCTCCCAGAAGCTAATTAGCCACTCAACTTAATCACACCTTGATTCACCAAATTTTCAAGGTTAGAATCGTGCTGTATTTGATCGCGTACTAACTTTATCTGCTCGTGGCTGAGAATGTGTAATCCGGGACGGATAACATAACCTTTGATAATGACACTTTGCGGTTGCTGGCTGTCGGTGCGATTATAAGTGATGGCAGGCATATTTGCAAAAGGTAGTTAAGAACTAAGTAGGTCGGCGTGAATATTTATCGTTGGAATGAGGCAGGAGGCAGAAGGCAGGAGGGAAGAGGGTTTAAGCCTATTTGATTTTTCTTGACATAGTTTTGTTTTTCCACACCGTTCTACTTAACGTGGATCAGAATATTTAACTCTTATTCTTACAGCTTTACACAAGTTCTTAACCTGAGCGAATTTCTCAGACTCATACTGGTAAACTTTAAATCCTCTTATGGAATAAGATTCCGGTAGCCGACACGTGTGAGCATTCCTCTGGTTGCTTGGAAAGAATCAGTATTCAGATTCAATCCCACCAATAACAAACAATGACTGCATCACGGTCATCTTGGAAATCGTTACCCCATAATGCCCCTTCTAATCGAGTTCTCAGTTGGCGTTTCAGTCGCAAACCATATTCCTCATTCGTGCCATCAGTTACTTCTACTGAATCAGCACGCCACTTTTTACCTAAGTCAAAAAGCTCAGATACCTTTGTATCTTGGTTCTCGCTAAGGATGTAAAGTGTATCGGCAGGATAAGCAACGAAATGGATGATACTAGTCTCAGGCATAGGACGATAGTTTGCCATTGCCAACAACGTATCGATCAGACCACCAAAGCTCAGACCGTGTTCATCTGGCGCAAAGATTGGTTTTGTAAACAGAAAGCTTGCCCATAAATGCGTACGCAAAGCCAGGTCAGTAATCACTTGTTCACCATTAAACTGATTAAATTGACGCTGCCAAACTAAGGCAGCAAAAAGTTCTTGTGGAGAATAGGATTGAGCTATCGATTGAATTTTGGTTAAGTCAAGCATCGCTGTTCGTTAGTTGGTTGCTTCGCTTACCTGGTTGAATTGTAGAACCTATTAACTACATTTAATCCGGCTGACGTCAATATACTTACCCACATCAGCAAGCTTTCGATGTTCAAAGGCACCTCGAGATTTGGGCGATCGCATAAATTCCCCCTTATCTTCAGATTTCCTGACTCAACACAAAGCTTGATGTCATCTTCCAGCCCGGTTGCCAAAGTTCGACTATCGAGACTTATTGCGATCGCCTAATTCCCCGCATCTTTCAATGTTTGCACTTGCTTTCCAGTACTGAGTTGCCAAATTTCAATAACTTTATCTGCATAGCTACTGGCTAGAATTAGCCCATCTGGACTTATCGTGAGAGTAATAGTAGTTAGAGAATGGAAAATGAGAAATACTAAATTTCTTACCAAGTGCAGATTGATTTCAGGTTAAAATTCTACCAGAGAGAGTAGTTTAACAAGACTGCTTAAACAATACAAGAATGAATTTCACCTTTTGACTAAGTCGGTGGCGTAATGGCAAAAACCGATCAATTGAGTCAACCTATTTATAGATATTGTTAACCCAATTTAGTCAAAAATTTTGGTTAGTGGATTTTACGAAAAATTTAAAGTATTACTTGTTCATTTAGGTACTCCTATGAAAAAATTGATTCAAGGTTTGCGTGAATTCAAAAGTAGTTATTTTTGTGCAAACGAAGAACTGTTTGAACAACTTTCTCATGGTCAAAAGCCCAGGGTACTATTTATTACTTGTTCAGATTCGCGTATCGATCCAAACCTGATTACACAAGCTGGGTTAGGTGAATTGTTTGTTATCCGCAATGCAGGTAATATTATTCCACCATTTGGTGCTACTAATGGCGGTGAAGGGGCAACAATTGAATATGCTATTCAAGCATTAGATATTCAACAAATTATTGTCTGTGGTCACTCACATTGTGGTGCCATGAAAGGGTTAATGAAGTTAGACAGCTTGCGAGTTGAAATGCCGCTTGTACATGACTGGCTCAAGTATGCAGAGGCAACTCGACGCCTGGTGAAAGACAACTACAGCCACTATGAAGGCGAAGAACTCTTAGAAATAATTATTGCTGAGAATGTACTCACCCAAATCGAAAATTTACGGACTTATCCAGTGATTCGTTCTAAGCTCCACCAAGGGCAACTCAGTATTTATGCTTGGATTTATCAAATTGAGACAGGAGAAATTTTGGCATACGATCCGCAAAAGCACGCCTATGTCTTGCCCCAAAATCAACTTCTTCCATCGGAGATAGATGAGACCTTACTTAGCCCACCTTTAACTAGCGATGTGGAAATACATTTCAGTAAAACTCAAGAACGGGCATTTCAATTACCCCAGAACCCCCCTAGTTCGGAACATGAATGGTTTCCAATGACAGTGCTATCTCCAGAGCAAATGGAGCGAATTTATCGAGGCTCAACAACAAAGTAAAAATGTAGCTACAACAGATTTTGGATTGTGAAAGAGTTAGTAACTAAACTTTTTGGCGATCCATCTGTCGCAATCATTTTTCAAATTGGTATAGGACTCCTATTTGATTTTTGAACAAATTCCGTACACTTCAATTTTTCCTCTCTCCTGTTCCCTGTTTCCTCCCTCTACGAGTGATTTCAGAAATCAAATCGGATTGCTATATCAGTTATTGATGCTTACAAGGCGTTTGACTAAAAGCAACCAAGCTGAGTAAAGGTTGAGTTAGTGCCGGGAACAACCTTAGCTAATATCTAAAGTTTAGGATAGGCGATACGTTGGTGATGAAACTGCTGCCAAACCTGGACAAAAATATGAGCAATTTGAGACATTTCTTCTCGTGTTAGCCCTGAATCGACCAACTGATT
Organism: Nostoc sp. 106C; assembly: GCF_002154725.1. Lineage (GTDB taxonomy): Bacteria > Cyanobacteriota > Cyanobacteriia > Cyanobacteriales > Nostocaceae > Aulosira. The sequence continues at coordinate 12,846 of NZ_MTAW01000144.1, forward strand.
ATCCTGCCAACGTGCTTTAAGGATTTTATTTATCATTATCAATGCTGCTTCTGGGGTTGCATCTTTTTGTGAACGTAACGCTGCTTCACAAGCGTCAGCCAGCATAGCAATCCCTGTTTCTTTGGACTGGGGAATAGGGCCGTCATAGCGAAAATCTGATTCGTGCAACAGTTGTTGAGGATTATTTTTATGTTGCAACTTCGCTTGTTGGTAGAAATACGCTATCAAGATAGTTCCTTGGTGTTCGGGAATAAATGCCTGAATGGCGGTAGGTAGCTTGTAATGACGAGCCATGAAGAGACCTTCACTCACATGCTTTTTGATAATTTCGGCACTTTTCCAAGGGTCATTAATAGCATCGTGTTTATTGGGGTCTCCCATTTGATTTTCAATAAATCCCAGAGGGTCATGCATTTTACCGATGTCATGATATAGCACCCCAGCTCTTACCAGTTCCACATTGCAATTTAATGCCCTTGCCGCAGCTTCTGCCAGAGTTGCGACAAACAGTGTGTGCTGGAAAGTTCCAGGAGCCTCATGAGCTAGGCGTTTTAATAAAGGTCGGTTGGGATTGGACAATTCAGCCAGACGAATTGGTGTTACTAAATCAAATAAAGCTTCTAGGTAGGGACTTAACCCTAGTGCTAAAATGCTCCAAATTAACCCTGCCAAACTTTTGAAGGTTGCTGTACCTAGCACAGCATACCAAAGGGGAGCGATCGCAGTATTTACCAACAAATAAACAACTCCCTGCGTCAACCCAATTAATATTCCCAAGGTAGCTAATTCTTCTCGTGTTCGCAGTCCTTCTCTACCTGGAAATCGCCATTGTCCCGCCATCAATCCACCCAGAATGCCGCCAACTGCGCTAGGTATTAAATCATGCCAGCTAAGTTCGGTTCCGATTGAGAGCAATATTGTTAGCAACCCCATCACCGTACCCCCAATTGCAGTACCGTAGAAGCTACCAAGAAGCAAACCGATGGCTGGCAAGCCTGTTAATGATTTGGTCAAGACTATTAGCAACGGCGCACTGAGGGTAAGGAGTAAAATTAAGATATAATCGCTACCTCGTAATTTGGCGTCAAACCGTCTTTCTACTAGTCGGAAAATAGCCACCGCCAATCCTACTATTGCAGTAAAATGTATCAGATGCAGCCAGTCGATACCGCGTTGACTCAACTGAAAGTGGTCTAACAGTACAAAATCAGCCTGAGTAATTTTTTCTCCAGCCTTAACAATAACTTCACCTTTTTGAATGCTGACTGTCGTCGGTTTGACTGCTTGCGCTGCTTGTTCTGCAATCAGCTTGGTTTGCTCGATGTCTTTAATTAAATTGGTATCGATAACAGCAAAGAGCAATCGCTTTGCTAAAGGTTGTGCTGTCTTCAGAACAGAAACACTCACTTGCATCCCAATTGCAGAATTCAAGTTATCTTTGGATAAACCTGGATAAATGCCCTGTGCTAACATTCGGTCTAAAGTTTGACGCACTTGAATTTGAGTTTTTTGCCAATCTGCATCAGACAGATTTAAGAAAGTAGCATCGTAAAGCGTTTGGGGTTGAGTGATTGCATTTTCGCTCAAGGTATTTAGGGTGATGCTATAACGTTGACGAGCTTGAGCGATCGCTTTTAATAGTTGAGAGAAAGTCTGAGAGGAGTTAGACTGACGATAAGTTCGCAGTTGCTTGACTGCTAGCTGTTGGGCAGAATTTAAGCCAGTCAGATTGCTGTTTTTATCCAAGGTGCGCAATACTATTTGCCATTGAGGTTCAGGTGCTTGTCGCAGGTAAGTTTGCGTAGCAATGGACAACACTGAAGTCTTAAAAAAAGGGAAATTGCCCAACTTCTCGCGGATTTGATTAGCTTTTGCTAATAATTGCTGGAGATTTTGGTGAATTTCCTCATTCGCTTGTGGATCGACAACCCATACTGCTGAAGCACCGCTGCGAGCCTCCCTGCGTTTTTCCTCTGTGGTTTTTACATCTTCAACATTGGCTGAACTTGGTGCAGTAAGTGTTTGGGGAGCTATCTTACCCACATCCAGTTTTGGCTGGTTATAAAAACGGTAGCCTAGTCCACTGGAGAGAGATAGCACTACAAATACAAACATCCCAGTACAATAAAGACGGTTTTTCAGATGCGTTCGCCTACTCTTGGGTGCAGTTTGCTTGTATGACCTACGAAATAAACTCAAACATCACCCCCAAAAATACACCAGTCTAGTGTTTGTCCAGTCTACTTGGGCGATTATCGATATTACTGACTAATCTATTTTATCTGTAATTTTGAGGACTGTTGGGATGAGGTATGCTTGCTGACCGCTATCCAGCTTTATATCAAGGAAATTTGGGCGTTGCTGAATCAAAGTATTAATCATGCGATCGCCTTCAGCTTGCGGACGCATAGCACTCGCAGCGCCTCTCAACCGTACTTAAGATAATATCTGAGCTTATCGAATTGAGTGCCTAAGTATTTACTCTGCTTTTGAGTAACAAAAAGTCTGACGATGTAATCGAGCCAGATAAGCGAGGCGGTAAGGTGTATATTCGAGGAATGCGAACCGCCTTTGCAGAGAAGGCGCAGAGAAGAGAAAAATGCTTAACTGAACTGTATTAATTGATAACGCACGCTACAAATTAGATATTTTTGAAAGCAGAACCTGTCTAATATGGAGTAAGTTGCTGGGTGATCGCTAATCTTATATCTGCATTAGTTGCATAACGCATCAATCAATGCGATCGCTAAGACTGGGCGATACTATTTATAATGTTGAAAACTTCTCAATAGTTCAAGCTGATCGCAGTACTTGAGGTTGCCAGTGACGTTGCTGTAGCTTGTACATATGGTTAAACAAGTTCCAGCAATACTGCTCTGAGAGTCCGCACGTTATGGCCCCACGGATAACAACATCACAGTACCAGTCATTAGGTGCAAGTTCTTCTGCCAATTTATTCACAACTACGTAGGTGCGAACATTTTTGTAGAGCTGACCTTTGCTGTAGATATTTACTAATTCATGTCGATAGAGACCGCTAGCAATACCTTCGCGTTCATCTAAGCGCTCGCTCAGTCGCCAAGGGAGTTGATAAAGAACTCCTTCTACAGTCGCTGCTGAATCTTGAATAATATCGAGTACGCCGCAGTTGCGTAAGGGAGAGTAACCATAGAAACCTAGTCGATAACCTTTGAGCATTGCCGGTTTGATCGCGTAGACGTGCGTCTTTTCGCCAACAGAGCGTTTTAGATCCACCGGACACATACAAGAGCCATATGCAAAGTAGTAGAACATTGGCTCTGTGTGTAACAGGTTTGCACGCATTAAATGTACCTCAAAAATTAAAGATAACTAAAGAATTGGTTAAGGCAAATAAATAATTTTACTGTGGGATGAATTGTCGTTCTGTGACCGCGATCGCGTTTTTCCTGAAGATGCATAACCAAGTGGAGCTTAGACACGCCTAAAGCATGTTATTTTTGTACTAGTTGATAATTAATTTATGTAACAACATAATAAATTGTGTGTAACACTTGCCGCTTAAAGCAAGAGAATTAACAAGAGTTTTTTGACCACTAGTAACTGCTTGGCTTAGAAGGGTTCAATCTCCGGCATGAGTACTCATTTAAGTTGGTTATTAAGTATTGCGATCGCAGGCGTTAATACTTTTTCTGCAAATAGTGCTTTCGCTCAAATTACACCAGATGGGACGCTACCGAGTAATTCTATCGTTACTCCTCAAGGCAACACCAACCTGATTGAAGGCGGAACTCAAGCAGGGGGTAATTTGTTCCACAGCTTCAAAGAATTTTCTGTTGTAACCGGTAGTACTGCTTTCTTCAAGAATGCCGCAGATATTGAGAATATTATTAGTCGGGTAACAGGTGGCTCAGTTTCTAACATTGATGGGTTAATTAAAGCTAATGGTAGCACTAACCTATTTTTAATTAATCCCAAAGGAATTATTTTTGGTCAAAATGCACGGTTAGATATTAGCGGCTCATTTATTGGCAGTACGGCAAGTAGTTTGAAATTTGCTGATGGTTTTGAATTCAACGCTACTAATCCGCGATCGCCAAGTCTATTAAGTATCAGCGTACCTATTGGTTTGCAGTACGGGGCAAATCCCGGAAAAATTCAAGTACAAGGTGATAGCAAGGGCAGAAGAACGGCAACTTCTTTGATTATCGATACTGCAAATGCTCTGCGAGTTCAACCAAACCAAACTTTAGCACTGGTTGGTGGTGATCTAAGTTTAGAAGGAGCAACAATCAAAACTGCTGGCGGACGCATAGAATTGGGTAGTGTCTCAGGAGAAGGTTTAGTTAGCCTCACCCCAATCAACAAAGGTTTTTCCTTGGGTTATGACGGTGTAAAAAACTTTGGCAACATTCAACTATTTCAAAAGGCGATCGTTGATGCTAGTGGTAAAGGTAGCGGCGATATTCAAATAACAGGTAAGCGGATCGCTCTGACAGAAGGTTCCCAAATAGAGTCAAGTACTTTGGGAGCAGAAGCAGGGGGTACAATGGTTGTGAATGCACTTGAATCAATAGATATAGTTGGTAGTGCCAATAGCGGACAGGACACTGGCTTTTTTGTCATAGCTTACCCAGGTGCCACAGAAATGGGAGGAAATCTGACAATTAATACCCGTGACTTATTCGTTCGCAATGGCGCATTGATCAGTTCTGGCACATCTGGCCCGGGAAAAGGCGGAGATTTGATTGTCAATGCTAGTAACTCTGTGCAACTTGTTGGCAGCTTACCAAATTTTCGTTTCTACGGCTTGTTTGCTTCCAGCGGACAAGGAGCAACAGGCGCAGCAGGAAATGTAACCATTAACACCGATAAGTTGCTGGTAAAAGATGGGGCAAGGATTAGCGCTAGTACCTTTGGTGTTGGCAAGGGGGGAAATGTGACTGTAAATGCTAATTCTGTGCAAGTTATAGGTACTACCTTTGATGGTCAATCTGGTAGCGGTTTATTTACACGGTCTTTGCCAGAAGTAACAGGAGATGCTGGAGACTTAACGATTAACACTAATAAGTTGCTGGTGCAAGATCAAGGTATAGTAACTGTGCGCAGTGAAGGAAAAGGCAAAGCAGGCAACCTCAATATTAATGCAGGCTCTGTGCTGTTGGATAACAAAGCTACCTTGAGCGCTGATACTCAAAGTATCAGTACTGACCCAAATAAAGAACAGGCAACTATCTCTCTAAATTCCCGTGATTTAATTTTACTGCGGGGCAGCAAAATCACCACTAACGCCTTTGGCCCCAATGTCGTCGGCGGTAACATTAACCTTGACACAGATGTGTTAGCAGCATTTGCAAATAGCGATATCAGCGCCAATTCCGCAAACTTCCGAGGAGGTCAAGTTCAAATTAACACCCAAGGTATCTTTGGCACACAGTTACAAGATGTGGCATCTGAGCAAACAAGCGATATCACAGCCACAGGGGTAAATTCTCAACTCAATGGTACAGTGCAAATCAATGGCATAAATGTAAACCCTAAACATGGATTAGTAGAACTGCCCAGAAATATAGTTGATGCTGCCAAACAAATTGACACAAGGTGCTCTCCTGGTAGCAGACAAAGCCTCAGTTCATTTGCAATTACCGGACGCGGCGGTTTACCACCCAATCCTTATGAGATGTTAACTCCTGACGGTATGTTAGTAGATGTAATTACTCTCAATCGCGATCGCCACAATGCACCTGTGACTGTTAAATCAACTACAGTTACACCAGAACGCATTGTAGAAATTACTGGCTGGACGATCAACAAAAAAGGTGAGATACAACTGACAGCTAATACCACACCTCATAGTTCTTGGCAATCTCCTGTATCTTGCCATGCTTCTTAATTTAGCAATGCTACTGTGATTTTTTGTTTAGCGCTCTTTAATCACTCTCGTGAGATAAAAATCTACAACCCTTATTATGCCGAACTTTTATAAATTTAGGCGTAGGTTGGGTTGAGGAACGAAACCCAACATCCTTAAACCTTGATCTAGTTGGGTTTCACTGCGTTCAAACGCCACTTCACTCAAGTCGGGAAACCCGCCCACATGAGTGGCTCCCCAACCTACTAGCGCGGCAAGTCTAAAATGTTGGGTTGAATCATCAGAGACTATTTTTATTGTTTGGGATTTTCTAGATTTTTTGAACCCAACGTTTTACGGTTGACGCGCTACTACATTTATTTTCTCTCCCCAAAGTGACGGAAGAGCGTTAGGGAATCTTGCAAACCCCATGCAATGGCATAACAGCCCGATGTAATGGCATAACAGCCCGATGTAATGGCATAACAGCCCGATGTAATAGCATAACAGAGCGATGTAATGGCATAACAGAGCGATGCAATGGCATAACAGCCCAATGCAATGGCATAACAGCCCAATGCAATGGCATAAATGTACTTATTTAATGGGGAGTAACAACGCGCTTTAAAATCTAATCCGGTTCAGTTAGGCTGAGATGCAATATGTCGTGAGGGCACGGCACCGATAAAATTATGTGATGCGCTGAAAAATTATGTATGCCGTGCCCCTACAATTCATCATCACTGAACTGTATTGCTTTAAAATTTAAGCAGAGATATACAAAGGCGATCGCCTGTTGTCGAGATCGCATTTATTGCCTAATAGAGCTAGAATTTTTTGCTAAAACAGTGAATAAAGCATTAAAATTTCTAACACTCCAATACTGAAGTGTTACTAGTGGAGATACTATTACAAAATATGCAGTTTTTTTGATAGAAACTGCACCATAAAATAGCAGAGGTTAGAGCAATGGATGAGCGTCATCGTTACTTACAAATCGCTCTGATTATTGTCGGAATCGCCTTTCTACTTATCTATCCACTAATGAAGATTTGGCCATCAGGCTGGTTATGGCAACCAGGTCAGTACGAATATGAACAAATGATTATTGGTGTTTATGCTACGCTTGGTATCTTTTTGCTGTTGGCTTCTCGACAGCCAGAAGCTAACCTCAGTTTAATCTGGTTCACTGTTTGGTCAAGTTTAGTCCACGGGTTAATTATGGCGGTACACGCAGTAATTGATCCTGTTGAGCGTGGACATCTCTTCGGTGATGTTCCAGCATTGCTATTGGTGGCAATTGTCCTTGCCTTCCTGACGCCGCGCAAAGAGGTGTCTAGTACATAAATAAACGTGAAATGTCTTTGCTTTCCAAAAATTGATCGGCAAATGTAATTTCCTCAAAGGTCAATTTTAATCCATTACTCTGAAATATCTAAAGCAGATAAACTAACGATATCCCTGTTTTGAGTAATGTTAATCAGATATTTTGATTAAACTGGGTAATTTTTTCTTCAGAACCAAACTCAGCGGCTACTTTATTCAATGCTAGAAATTTGCTAAATTCGCATAATCATTGAGTCTGATAGCCGGATATTCACTCTAGTAATATTCCTCAGCGTTGAGTCGTTCCCACTCATCGTCACTCAATCCAGATGCACACCTGGCACAAGTAAATACCTCATCTGGTAATGGTTGATTATCTTGCATGGTTTCAAACTCGTGCATTGATATAGGCAACGCCCAGTAATGGAAAGTTCGCTGATTGCAAACAGGACAGTCATAGTAACCAGGCTTTAATCTTTCTGGCATTTCACCAACTCCCGAAACAATAACCTTGCAGCTTGGGATGCAACCTTCATTCTCGCTAGCTTGACTGGGCAACCGACGGTCATTCAAAAATTTAAAGTTGTTTGAAGCCGCCGCCGTGAGGAAATAAATCATGCAATTACGCCGATTTAATAATATTCAAGAATTTTGGCATAACGCTCAAGATTACTTACTCCAGTATGAAGCAGAGCATAATTTGTTGCTTGGCATCTCACATACCTTGTTGCATTACCCAGATCGTTATCCCGATTCTCCTTACTTAGCGATCGCGCATACAAAAGGCAAGATTTTGGCTGCGGCTATCCGCACTCCTCCAAACAAGCTGGTGCTGTCGAAAGCAGAGGATTTGAATGCAATAGCGCTGATTGCTCAAGATTTACAAGACGATTCACAGCAACTCCCTGGTGTAAGTGGACTGGTTGCAGAGGTAGAAACGTTTTTGCAGATATGGCAAACGTTGATTGGACAGTCTTATCGACGGGTTATGGCAATGAGAATTCACCAGTTAACCCAAGTAGAACCTGTTGCGACTGTCAGTGGTAATCTCAGGCTTGCTACCGAAAGCGATCGCTCTTTATTAACAGAGTGGTTTACAAATTTTATCGCTGAAGTTGGCGAGGTGATTTCTCAAGATGTAGAACAAGCAGTCAACACTGGACTGAAGCGGCAGAGTATTCATTTATGGTCGGATGGTATCCCTGTTTCATGGGCTAGTGGTAGTAAATCTTTACCTGCGGCAGCGCGGATTGGCCCAGTCTATACACCACCAGAGTATCGTGGTAAAGGATATGCCACTGCCTGTGTTGCAGCTTTGAGTCAAAAACTTTTAGATTATGGATGCGATCGCTGTTTTTTGTTTACAGATTTGGCAAATCCCACCTCTAATTACATCTACCAGAAAATTGGCTATCATTCTATCTGCGACTGGCATGACTACTCATTTATTTAGGGATTTTGTATTCAATACGCCAGTACTGACAAATACCTAGGGTAGGCATCGCCCATCAAAATCCTTGGTAGGGAGTGCCCACCCTACTTTAAAAGTGTAACAATTTCTGTATATAAAAATATAAGTAGAGCTAGCTTATGTCAGTACTGGCACCTATCTTAGAACAAACTGCGGGTAAAATTCGCTTTGGTGTAGACGATGTTAAAAGTGCTCAGGAGCGATTACCTACTAAAAATGCCAAATTTCAGTTAGAGAAGCAGTTAGGTAAACCACTCCTAGCATTCAGCCACGATGATACATTTGAGGTAATTCCAGACCAAGGTATTCATCCGCTAGCGCTTGCTGTTCATGCTGCTTTTAGCGAACATCGTCCGTTATTGTTAACACCTGACATCATTTGGATCACATTAGCGCAAGGATTTGCTCAACATATCAACAATCATGCAGAAACTTTGCGATCGCGCTTGGTTCGTCACCAAGGGAAAGAAAAACTCATAGTTGGAACTCAACAAATTAATAGCGAACCCCAGCACTGGAGTGAGACAGTGCAAAAATGGGCATTGCAGATCCGCGATCGTGTAGGAGCCGATCTATATCGATTGCTAGAGTGTAACTTCAGTACTACAACACCCATCACCCAGACAGCCAGTCATGTGGTGATGATGAATGCTTTCCAACAGTATTTTGACTACGCGGTGTCCTGCGTGTGTGGTATTCCGGAGATTACACTGTTGGGTACTGTCGAAGATTGGCAAAGTATCTGCGATCGCGTGCAAATGATGGCTAAGTATGACTTAGAATGGTGGACTGCTCGCTTATTGCCGATTTGTCGAGAGTTTGTGGAAACAGCCTCAGGTAAACCATCTCTAGAGTTTTGGCGCTGCATCTACAAACCTGAACCTGTTTATGGTGCTGAGTTAATTACTGGTTGGTTAACTGATTTGTTCCCTTATTTGAGGGATTTATCTTCATTGACTAAAGCTGCTTCGGTACGAAATTGGATTCTAGAAATTGATCGCTGTGAACTTCCGAATGCGTCATCATCCGAAGCATGGTTTGAGCAAGTTATTCGTGGCATTTCTGCTGAAAGGTTACCTTTGGGAATTTCGCAAGCTCCATTTGAGCTGATAACGCCAGATGAAAAAGAGTATTCTTTAGAACTACTTGCTGGTTTTATTGGTGTGCATCAAGATTCCGAGCAGCAAACTTTACAACCCGAAATTGGTTGGATATTGCGCGAGCGCAGCGATCGCTTTGCACAGTTGCTAGATAATATTCAACAACAGCATCTCACACAACCGCCAGTTAATAGGTCGGAATTGTATTTCAGTTCAACAAATGTAGTTCCCAAAGAACACATTCAAATACTAGAGCGTTTTGATGGAGCCACACTTTACGCTAATAGCGGTCATTCTTGGCAGATTCCAAAGTATATTGATAAAAAAGACTACACAATCTCTAACCCCATTTCTTTCCGCGATGATGCAACTCACCTCATCGATCTTGAAGATGGGCGTTGTATTGCCTACGTTTATAAACCTCACAAAAACGAATGTTTGATTTTTGTGGGGGGTAAGCCGAGTTTAGATCGCGAGCCGCTTCAAGATCCCGTAATTATTGCTCATAGTATTCCCGAACTCCTAGAACGCATATTTCAAGCTCAAGGGCGTTACTACTTTGATGATGCCAATTTCGTCTGCTAATACCAATTCTATGTGAGGCTGCACACTAATATCATGTTCGGATAAATAATTGTCATTGCGAGCGAAGCAATCACAAAGTCTCTGCGATTGCTTCATTCCACTTCTTTGCACTCGCAATGACATTTTATAACTGATCAGCCGAACATGATATAACGCAATACAGTTCAGTTAAGAAAATTCATTGACAACAAAGCTCATACCAATTCACGAAATTATTGATACAAATTACTTGCTCTGCTCCCTCTGCTAGCCGATATGTATCATTTTTCAAGTGAAATGGTATCACAAATAATTACTAAACAAAAAACCGAACAATTATTTTGGAGGGGGCTTGGGGGACGCAACCGTCCCCCAATCGGGGGTTTGGGGGATTCTCCCCCAAATCTTGGTTTTGTCCGACAGATGAGAACTCTTATCACCTTAACTGAACCGTATTGTGATCTAATACCAATTCACGAAAAGCCTGATACAAATAAAGCGTCAAGAATAAAATCCC
>NZ_MTAW01000121.1 GCF_002154725.1 Nostoc sp. 106C
AGTTAGAAAAGGAACCAAACAGTGGAAACCTCGCTAGCTGGCTACCCACTTTCGACAAAATCAACCACAAAACATTGCTGGAAAAACTACATACATCCCCTACCATTCGTCGCCAAATCCGCGCATGGCTAAGGTCGGGAGTGATTGATTTTTCCCTATATTCATTGAATGAGAAATCATACAGTAGAACATTTGAGGGTACACCACAAGGAGGGGTGATATCTCCACTCCTTGCCAATATAGCCCTTAATGGGATGGAAAACCGTATTAAACAAGCCTTTCCAAAAAGGCAACCTACAATCAACGGCAAGAGGATAGTAATACCCTCACCCGAATTAATACGATATGCAGATGACTTTGTAATTCTGCATGAAGACCTGACCGTTATCCAACAATGCCAGCAAATAATTAGCGAATGGTTGAAAGGTTTAGGACTGGAATTAAAACCAAGTAAAACACGGATATCCCATACACTAAACGAATACCTTGGTAATGTGGGTTTCGACTTTCTCGGCTTTACCATTAGACAATTTCCAGCAGGAAAATGCCACAGTGGTAAAAGTACCAATGGAAAGTTACTAGGTTATAAAACCATAATCAAACCGAGTCAAGAAAAACTACAAGCACACACGGTTAAACTAGGAAAGCTAATGGATAGACATCAAGCATCTAAACAAGCTGTCCTTATAAGCAACCTCAACCCAGTTATCCGGGGATGGGCAAACTATTACACTAGTGTATGTAGTAACAGAACATTCAGTAAAGTTGATGCAATCATCTTCAGTCAACTTAAAAGTTGGGTAAAACGCCGACACCCTGATAAACCATTTAAATGGATACGTAAGAAATACTGGCACACCATTGGAAATAATAACTGGGTTTTCCAGCCTCCAGAATATAGTCCCAAGTTAATCCGACACACGGACACTAAGAGTACCAAACACATCAAAGTGCAAGGAAATAGAAGTCCGTATGATGGAGACTGGATTTATTGGAGTTCAAGAATGGGTAAACACCCAGAAGCCCCAACAAGAATCTCAAAACTCTTAAGGGTGCAGAAAGGAAAATGTTCCTACTGCGAACTATATTTTAAAGATGGAGATTTGTTAGAAATCGACCACATAATTCCTTCTTCACAAGGAGGCAAAAATGGATATGACAACTGGCAATTACTCCACAGACATTGCCACGATGTTAAAACTGCAAAAGATAAATTGCAGATTCAACCTGAAGTGATTGATGAGGACTACCTAGTTGATAATCCTTTCTAGGGAAACTCCAAAAAGTTGAGAGGTATGTATGACAAACACCAAGCTATTGAGGAGCCGTGTGATGGTAAACTGTCAAGCACGGTTTTGTAGACGAGCCGTCACGGTGACGGGACGGCTTAGTTCAACGAAAAGTTAAGGTTATTTACTCAAGAAGATAAATACTGGGACTGGATATTTAAATTAAGATATATTGCCAATCAAGCAAATCTTGAAGGTTATGCAGTTGAGTGCGAAAACAAAACTCAAGGATTAATGATAATAGAAACACAAATGCACGGTTCCCGGTTGAATATTGGTAAGAGACTAGTTTATGTTGATGGTATTGCAACTGCCCCCACTAACCGAATTGAAATTCAGCGTCCGCCTCAATTCAAAGGTGTTGGTCAAGCACTTTTAAATTTCGCCAGAATTAGAAGTGTTGAGCTTGGGTATGAAGGTAGAGTTGGGTTACCAAAAACATGGGTTTAAAGCCTAGCCCTTCAAGGGCAACTTTGCTTAATTTAGAAATAATTTGAGTTTTTAGCTTCATATTTTTGGTAAGATATTAATATGAAAACACTGAAGTTTAAGCTATATCAACACAAAAGAAATAGACACCTCAAACGCATAATAAATGCTGCTGGGGTAATCTACAATCATTGCATTGCTCTACATAAACGCTACTACAGAATGTGGAGTAAGCATTTGAGTTGTGCAAAACTTCAGTCGCACATTGCAAAATTAAGAAAGCGTAACCCATTTTGGCAAACCGTAGGTTCTCAAGCAGTACAAGATATTTGTCAACGCATCGAGAAAGCTTACCAATTGTTTTTTAAATATAACAAGAAAGGAGTTAAAGCACCAGGATTTAAGAAAGTTAAAAAATACAAATCATTCAGCTTAAAACAAGCTGGTTATAAGTTTTTGGGAGGTAATAGGGTAAAAATTGGGAATCGAGTATATCAGTTTTGGCAGTCTAGAGAGATAGAAGGAACAGTCAAAACATTAACCATAAAACGTACACCGTTGGGTGAATTGTTTATGGTTGTGGTAGTTGATAATTGTGCTGAGTCACAAACCAAGTCCACGACTGGTAAAATAGCGGGGTTTGATTTTGGACTCAAGACATTCCTCACTTGCTCAGATGGTACTTTAATTGAGTCACCTCAATTTTTTAAGCAGTCCCTAAACGCCATAAAAGTAGCCAGCAGAAAGCATTCCAAAAAATTGAAAGGCTCAATCAATCGTGAAAAAGCCAGAAAGAATTTAGTCCGCAGATACGAAGATATTTCTCATCGTCGGCGTGATTGGTTTTGGAAATTGGCGCATCATTTGACTGATAAGTTTGATGTGCTATGTTTTGAAACACTCAACCTCAAAGGAATGCAACGTCTTTGGGGTAGAAAAATATCAGACTTGGCATTTGGTGAGTTTCTACAAATTCTAGAATGGGTTGCAAAAAAGAAGAAAAAGAGGGTTGTTTTCATCGACCAATGGTATCCCAGTAGTAAGACCTGTTCGCACTGTGGACAGGTTTTAAAAACTCTTGATTTGTCTATCAGAGAATGGCGTTGTTCGGGTTGTCAGTCAGTGAACGGAAGGGATGAAAACGCCGCACTCAATATTCAAATGGTTGGGGCATCAACCATTGGGTTAGGCGATGTAAGTCAGTTTGAAACTGCATTTGCTGTTTGAGCCTAGAATCTCCACCATTCAATGGTAGGGAGTATGTCAAGAAAAACAAAATATGTTTAACTGCGGGACTGAAGAAGAATACGATAATTTGGTTTACTTTGAGTATGGTGTATTGAGACGAATATCAGGTGAAAATTTATGAATCATCAACAGCAAAATAATAATTCTCAGGTGAATGAGCCAGTAACAACCCAAGAAGCTATAGATTTACTTTTTGGTGAAGGATGGCTCGATGAGGCTGTTCGTATCGAAGATGAAGCCAATTGCACTATTGGTGCTGGTTTGGATTGGGGTAATGCACTACCACCTTTACTGCTTAACCTTCCTTTATTTGGTCGCCTATCAACGCTGCGTGTATCACTTAACCGTGAAATCAGGCTAATAATTGAAACATGGGATTTAGGTGTAGGTACAAAAGCGGCAACGGAGACTGCAAGAAGATGCATTAAAGAACGGTTGCTATCTCCTGCACCTGAGCTATTACCTTACTTAGAAGCCACCCTGCTGCAAGATGATTTATACGGTGAAGAGTTTATATCTAACCGCGAAGTTCTCAAATCGCTACTTGCAGTACTGCTTACTGATTCTGATAGAGCAGAAATTGCAGAGACATCTGCTAATTCAATACGCGCACAAGTTATGTCGCAGGTGAATTTTTCCGAAAAGCTTTCTGCTTAAATACTTAATATAATAACAAAAATATTGCATCCAATAAATCAAATTCATCAAAGGAGCAACCGCAAGAGTAATAGGTACTTCAGTAACGCGCAAGCCGAGCCTAATTATTAAAATTATTGTGTTGACAGATTCTTGCTCCCAGCAGCAAAAACGTGGTTGAGATGACTGTAAAAATTGCCTACCAACTTGACAAATGGCTTCAATCGAAGTGGCAAAGAGATACGCGATTCTACACCTTAACCCTTTGCCAAAACCTATTTGGAGAATGGACGATCACTAAAACTTGGGGCAGTGCTATATATAGAGGATTTGGCAAGTCAAAAGATTTAGATTGTCCTGATTATCAAGCCGCGTTACTAATTTACTACAAGCTCCAAGAGCGAAGAGAAAAGCGAGGGTATAAAAGAGTTGACCTATGTCAAGATATTGATGAATCTTTAGCTAGTCGCCATGAAAGTAGTTCATAACCTGATAAAAATTTATCATTGCTGACTCTAACCAAAATTTCTCCTTGCTGTACTGGTAAATATTTTTTGGAACATTCTGACAGAAACCTCTCTCGATAGCCTGACGATACCAAAGTTCAAAATCATCCTCAACAGGAGTAATCGCCCATTCTACCTTGACCATTTTCTACGTTGTAGAATTTAATTTAGAGAAATCACCAATAATTATAAGAAGGGGAAAATTAATTTTCCCCCTTAATCATCAGAACTATAACAAGCACTAACGTGCAACTTCATTAGATGAATTGAAGTTGTATAGAGATGAAAACTGTTATAAATCCTAACCCAAAAAAGGCACAAAAATCTCCAAAATCCACATTGCAGGCTCAACGAGTTAGCCTGTTTTTAGATGAGGCAGATTACTACGACTACGAAGCAGAATTGGCACAAGAAAAGTCAGACTACTATCACTTGCAGTACGGATACTAAATTTAATCTACTTTCAAGCATCAACTCTTCCTAGTCAACAACTAGTAGCAGGTAGCTGCTACTGGTTTTTTATATCAAAAAGTAAATCATGACTCAAGCAATTGAACGCGAAATCAATCAACTCACGCTCAAAGAGTTAAGCTTAGATGCTGCTAAACTTTGGTCACAGATAGAGGAAGCAAGCGAGTTAGGCGAAGAAGGTAAAGTAGAACAACTCGTACAAGAACTGATGGGTGTTCAAGATGGTATCGAAACCAAAATCGATGCGATCGCCTGGGTAGTTGACCAGTTAAATCTTGACCTTGAAACCTGGGAAGAAAGAAAAGTGCGAGTAGCCGAACTCCACGACCGGGTAATTTCACGTCGTAAAACTCAACTTGAACAAATCAAGCGTACCCTGATCCATCTACACGATATTGGATTAATCAGTGACAAAAATATTGGTAAGGAAAGGGTAATTGAAATCAGGGATAACCCACCCAAAGTCGCTAACTTACTAGTAGAGGTAGACGATCGAGATTTTCCTGATGAATTTAGAGTTATTAAGTACCAAGCTAATAATAAGGCAATTCTTGAAGCCTATAAATCTGGTCAAGATATTAGCGATATTGCTGAGATAACTATTGGGAAACAGGTACGGTTTAAGGTGCAATCAGCTACTAAGGGGCGCAACAAGAAAAACCACAACTAATGGCATACGCCTCAACCATGTAAATCAAACACAGGTATATCCCATCATTTTACAAATATATCATCAAATGGTTAAGAGTCAAATCTTAATCATTTTTATTTTTTTAAACTATACCTCAATTTTAAACTTCTTAAAAAAATCATCAAAACTTTGCTTAGATTTAAAGCCAATGAAGATATAATCGGTAAAACAGTAAATATCAATTTTAGCAGCGGTAATTATGTGCCGGACTAGGTACAAACATCGTTACGATAGGTTAGTATATTTAACCTTCTGTGATGTGGTTCAGTAGGTAATTGCAATTGATTATGTATTTTCTAATTTCCAACTATCAAGATGATAATTCAAATTAGCCTTAAGTTTAATCTTCAGGTATGCAATCACCATAAATAAAAATTAAATATTAGCTATCGGGAAACATCTTCAAATGTCACATCATCAAAATCGAAGTATAGTTATCCGTAACGCTATTATCAACAGTTTGTTTATTATTTGGTGTTTGGTTTGGCGTACTGGTTTGGGGCTAACCTTTTTCATCATCTATGCTTCCCTGGGCTACATATATAACTGGCCATTCTACCTTCCCATTTCGATTATTTTGGGATTTGTCCCTTGGGGCTGGAAAGTGCAAGAAGAAAGAAGGATTAGAGAAGAAGAACAAAAAGTGAGGAATTTGAAAAATCAAAGTGGGGATGGTTTTATCTATGCCAGAGCCGAATCAAATGTCGAAATAAATTATAGGGGAGTTATCTTCCTTAAATCAGTACTTGGTCTATTCGTTAGCGGATTTTGGGGAATAATACTTGGCTGGAAAGCTATTTGGAATATGATACTACAGTTAGTTGATAATATTAGAACAGTTGTTAAATATATGTAGGGTGACATCTTTATCTAAGCAAACCAAGCCCAAGATATTTCATCACTGTTACGCCATTAATTTATTATCGAGCCTTTTCTTCAGAGTAAATTTACACAAGCTAACGCTTTGAGATAAATAGCAAGCTGGCATACCGCTTCATTAAATAGCCAGTTACTAATTATATCAACAGGAGTTAAAACAATGGAATTAGCACAGTATATGCTAACAGGGCTTCTCTACATTCTTATTTACGGATTTTCTACTCTATTCATTTTCCAATTCTTGCTGGAGATATCTATCGCTTTTGAAAAACACTGCAACTGCACTACATCCATAAAACCCACTGTAAGTAAAATTGAAAACTTAACCGATCAATCCAAACTTCGGATATCTAACAAAAATCAAGGATCTACAAACAAACATATCACTGTTCAACAGTTAAGGAAAAGATGCTCACAAGCTGGAATAAAATGGAGTTACGCTATTCAAGTATCTAAAACAGGCAAGAAACGACATCTCAATCGAGAAGAAATGTTAATAGCCCTAAACCAGATTAAACAGTCAGCATAATAAAAATATAAACTGGTAGTAATTAATTTTATTATCGGTTTATATAAAATGGACAAATATTGTATTTGTTTGCGAATAAAAAATTCTAGTAAAGACGCATCACCCCTAATTTTCAATCATCCAAATTCTAGACAAGAAGCAAAGCTAAAAATATAAAAACTAAGAGATCAAGGTGAATGCTCTAGTTTTTCTTGCGCTTTGCAGTACTTTTTTTAACTGTTGGATAACGAATTCTACACACACGTGATTCTCCAGTAGGCTAGCCTGGAGACTTTCCACGAGGTTTGGGTGCAATAGCAGGTGTACCAATCGTGGCGAAAACTCCACTCATCGCTTGAGCAACCCTTCCTGGAGTCAACTGGGACTGTTTCTTCTGCCAGGGGAGAGGATTATCAGCCACAATAGCTGGTTCAGAAGATAATTAAACCTTCAACTTGGGCATTATAAGTTCAGAAAGCAAAAAGCAGAAGGCACAAGGCAACCCACTAGCGTGTTGACTCTGTGCTTTTTCGGAAATAAAAGCTCATGCAGTTTTTGTGCCGCCTTTTTAGTCAATTTATTGAGGAATAATTTTCGTATGGCAGAAGAGAATGGTATTGGGCTGGCAGAGTTGATTCAGCAAGTCAAACAGGAGCTACTTTCAAATCCTGCTGATAAGGAGACTAGTGTTCCGTTTTTGAGTGTAGACTCTGTTGAACTAGAACTACAAGTAGCAGTTCAGAAAGAAGCAAAGGGGAAAATAAAAATTTACGTTCTTGAAGTGGGCGGTGGAAGCAGCCGCAGTGACGTGCAAAAGATAAAAGTTACTCTTTCCCCCATGTTTGATAAAAAAGCGCTTCTCGATTTTTATAAAACCCTTCACTCAGACCGTGTTCCAGGCACAGTTAAAAAGAGCCTTGATGCCCTCTTCAAAGGAGACGATGGTAATGCAGATGAAGGTGTTATGTAATTTTTGAGATAATCGATAACTGACCTGTATGAAACTATTAAATTTATATCTCACTCCCATTAATGAAGCCCGTTTTAAGGTGATTGCACGGTCTAGTGCAGGTCAGGCAGAAGCTAATTCCAGACTACCCTTCTTTGAAAATCGGGATAAATGGCGAACCACCTTAATTAAGATGCTAGAGGTAAATGAATTCCGTCCGTCAGACTTTCAAAATGAGGGAGAACAAGACTGGATGGTAAAAGTTGGCATTCTTACAAAGGATAAAAGTAACTTTAACCCGCCAGCCACTCGTCTGAAAAAAATTGGGCAGCATTTTTATAAATCTCTTTTTCCTGCAGGAGAAGTCAGAGAAGTTCTACAAAAGATGATTGCACTAGCAGAGGCAAGCAACACTCAATTACATATCCAACTTGAGTTCAACGCAAATGTAACTCAATATAGCCGCTTACCTGACTATCCTTGGGAACTTGTACATGATAGTCAAAAGTTTCTGGCACACCATCGAGTTACATTTTCTCGTTATATTGCTCATTCCACGAAACCACCAAGCCTACCACTTACCAACAAGATAAATATTTTATTAGTTTCATCAACTGCATTTGACGAAGAGAACGGGCTGCTTCCGCTTTCTAAAAAAGAACAGCAGGCGATTTTAAAAGGTTTAGCAAAAGCTCAAGAAACTGGTGACATTAGTTTAACTATACTAGAACCTCCTACTTTGAATTGTTTTAGAGCATATTTAACTGAAAATCGAGGAGATAAAACTCCTCACGTTTTTCACTTTGATGGACACGGTTTTTTTGGCAAACGTTGTGATAATCAATCGTGCCGAACTATACACAGAAATTTAAAAGCAGAAAAATGTAAAAACTGTGGTGCTACTTTACCAAGTAATCCTCAAGGATATTTGGTATTTGAGAATGAACAAGAGGAAGCGGATTACGTAAGTGCACAAGAAATAGGTACGCTGCTACAAAAAACTAGTTTTGGAGATAATCCAAATCAGCAAGCCGGAGTCGCTTTGGCAGTATTGAGTGCTTGTAAAGCAGCAATGGCATTAGGAGGAGATTCAGTTTTCAATGGTGTTGCACAAAACTTGATTAATCATCAAGTGCCCGCAGTAGTTGCAATGCAGTACACTATACGAGTAGATAGTGCCGTTGCTTTTGCAGAACATTTTTATCGCTCTTTAAGTCAGAAAAACACTTTGGTAACAGTAGTTAGTCACGCTCGTGAAGTTATGGGAACTACTGACAACCAATGGTATCGATTAGTCCTCTACCTCCGCTGGCAGGATAATGAAGGTGGACAACTCTTTGCTTCCCCTGTCTCTATCAAAGCTAAAGACATCGTAAATATTGCAGAAAGAGAAAATCAAGCTGAGAAAGCTCTATCAACTTATGAACCAGTGTTTGTTGTACCTAGCCAAGATATTTTTGTTGGACAAGAGGAAATACTAGAAGCTATTGTACAACACGCTTTAAATCGTGAATACCGATTATTAACTCTATACAGCGGTATTGGTGGTATTGGTAAAACTGCCGTTGCATGTTGTGTAGCCCAAAAATTAAAAAAAGCAAACTATTTTAAAGATGGCATAGCTTTCATAGAATTACAAGAAACTAAAACAGTTGAAAGCTTAGTATTAAAAACTATTTTAGTATTAAAGTTAAAAAATATTTCCACTAGAGATGAGTTAATTGGTCAACTCCAAAATAAAATAATTCTGATAATTTATGACAATATCGAAGATATAGTTAGTAATGATGCTAGTAGATTAAATGATTTTTTTACTGAAATCTTAAAATGGACTACTGTATCAATTATTTGTACTGGAAGGGAATATACAAATATTTCTGAGGAGAAGTTATTTGAAATAAAACCATTAACCAAACAACAAAATAAAGATTTATTTATTAAACTTATAAAACGAAAAATCAACTTGGAAGTAATAGATAATGAAATAATAGATAAGATAGTATCTTTTTGTGATGGAATTCCTCTAATAGTACATTTAATATCTTCTTGGTTTCCGAGATTTTCGCTAGCAGAGTATCTTGAAGATTTTAATACTGAAAAGTCATTAGCACTACGTAATGCAAAAATTACAGAAGGAGATAAAACTACCAATTATGAAATTTCTACTAAATTAACTTACGAGAAATTAACTAAGGAAGAACAGAAGTTCTTTAGATATATATGTTTATTACCAGTACATCCTACAAAAGAGATGCTACCGGAATCTACTGAAGAAAGTATACGTCAGATAATTAGGGAACTTCGTAGCTGGAATCTAC
Source organism: Nostoc sp. 106C (assembly GCF_002154725.1). Lineage (GTDB taxonomy): Bacteria > Cyanobacteriota > Cyanobacteriia > Cyanobacteriales > Nostocaceae > Aulosira. The sequence continues at coordinate 9,925 of NZ_MTAW01000121.1, forward strand.
TTTCAGAAGTATCAGAAGAACTAAGAGTACTCATACCAGTTCGAGAAGTTATTCGACAATTTGCAAATGAAGAAGAGAAACTAAAAATAGCAACCTCTATCATTAATTATTTTTTAAACAATCAAGAATTAAAAAATCATCAAAATACTAGTAAATTTATTATTCAACAACATAATAATTTAACTTTTGCTATATTAACTGTTCTAAATGATGAGACTAATATTTATTTTAATAATACTATGCTAGCCATTATGAAATCCGAACTTTATTATACTCAAAAAGGATTACTAAAGGAAGCCACTGAAATATTAGAATATTTAATTTCCAAAGCAGAAAAGAATCAACTAAGTATCCCATATCAAATATATGCCTATCAGGGCAATGTATTTAGACTTCAAAGTCTTGATGCTATTACTCCATATGCTAAGGCGTTAGATTGTGTTAACGACGAAATTCAAAAAGCAAAAGTATTGCTGGGTCTAGCAAATGCTCAAAAAACTGTTTTGCAGTACTCTCAAGCAAAATCTTCATTTGAAGAGGCTCTACAAATATTTCAAAAGCATTATGAATTTCCTAGGGAGCAAGCAGAATGTTTATGGGGACTAGCTAATGTAAATTTTGCAACAAGTCAATGGCAAAATGCCTTAGGTTTATATACTAAATCGTTGGAAATTTATGAAAGATTGACAGGGGAACACCTTAATATTAAAGGACAAATAGACTGTTTGAAAGGTATGTGCGACATTTATATAAAAAAGAGAGAATACAATCAAGCACAAACAGTAATATTTAAAGCGCATGAACTTTACTACACTTCTGTCCCACCTTTTATAAACAAAGTCACAGAAGCTAAAATTCAGCAAGGGATGGGTGATATATCGAAACTAATATTTATTAATTCGATTGAAAAAGATAAAAAAGACTCTGAATCAGACTATTTGAATCTGTCTGAGGCGGCATATAGTAAAGCAATAAAACTATATCATGAAATGTTAGTTCCTGTAGGTGAAGCACTTAGTTACTATAAACTAGCTGAACTTTATGTATTCTCACATTCACTGCAAGAATCTGAGATTTTATTTCGTAAATCTGAGAAGATTTTTTCAGACTATAACTACGTTTTAGGAATTTTAAAATCCCAACTTGCTTTACAAAAAATAAGTCTTATTAGCGAATTAGCTACTCCTGAAATGATAAAACAAATACAAACTTTACTAAATCTAGCTCAAAATACTTGTAAATCCAAATATTGGCAAGCAGAATGTTTAATTGTATTAGCCGTTTGTCATATTAAATTGTCGTATCTAACACAGGGATACTTATTATTATCTGAGGCAGAAAATATTTTTGCTAGTTTAAAACGAACAGATAAAATAGATATTATAAAAAACATATATACGGGGTCATACACCATCTATCTAGCCTTCCAAGAATAAAATAAAAAATAATTTGATAATTTTAATCGATAATAATGTAGTCTTAGGACATAAGTATGAAATGTGATCGACTATCTAATGAAGAACGAAATCTACTTTTACAAGCAGCTCAAGAAGCAAGAAAACAAGCTTATGTACCTTATTCTAATTTCCGTATTGGTGCAGCAATACTAACAAGAAAAGGTAATATATTTACTGGTTGTAATATTGAAAATGCATCGTACAGCCTTACAATATGCGCTGAACGTGTAGCTGTCTCTGCTGCTATTGCTCAAGAGGGAAGCGATAATTTCACTATTAATGCAATTGCAGTTGTTACTGATCGCAAAATCTTTTGTTCACCATGTGGTGCCTGCCGACAAGTTATATTAGAATTTGGAGAAGAAGCTGTTGTTTTGTTTCAAGGTCATGAAGGTGTGGTAGTAGAGATGCTAATTTGTGAACTTTTACCTTACAGTTTTTGTTTTAAAAAAGGTATTGGTAACTAAATAAAGTAAGCTGATGCGCGCCTAGATTAAATATTTTCGCTTGTGGGTTGTCAAGAGTCAAGACTCCTCTTTTAAAGTTCAAACTAGCTTTTGAAAGAGAATTTTTGACAACCTGAGCACGAAATATATAATTTAAATGCGTAATAGCTTATTTACATTTATATAATTCTCTTTTTATAAAAGATCTATAGCAGCTTGATAAATTTTTTTTGATGCAGAAATAGTATCTATTGAACCAGTATCAATAGTTATAACTGGGCAAAAAGTGATAGTTTGAATCCAAGTTGCATATCGACTTTCCAAATCATTTAAGTAAGACAAGGTTATATTTCGCTCAAATTGTCTCCCTCGGTTGATAATCCTTTCTTGCAAAATCTCAATAGATGTTCTCAAATGTATAACCAAGTCGGGTAAGGGTAAGGTAGCTGTAAGTAAATTATATAAATCAGTCAAGCATTGAAAATCTCGGTAGTTTATTAAGTTATCTTCAAAAAGCTTTCGGCTGAATATTTCATAACATTCATAAGCGCTAATATCTTGGCAAACTAGATTTGATATATTTTTCATAGATGCTTGTTGTTGAAACTTATGAATAATAAATTGGATCTGATTATGAAAGCTCCAGCGCTTCATATCTGCATAAAAGTCTTCAATATATAAATAATTAATAATTTCTTCATTCAATAAATTACAGCCATATTCTTCATGAAGTTTTTGACAAAGTGTTGTTTTGCCAGAACCAATATTACCACTAATAGTTATGAATAAATTTCTTTGTTGTTTCATTATCTTAATTAGAAAATAAATTATTAATAAGTGCTTTTCAAGGGATATTGATTATTAATATTAGTATATTAAACTGCTTTTAAAGATATCAGCTTAGACCATAATTTTTGCCTATTATTATTTAATTCTTCTTGACCTTTTGAAAAAGGTAGTTTTTCAATACCAAACTTCTCAGAACGTTGTACAAATTCAAGGTATGAGATACTTGGTGAAAAATATCCATACTTTTTCTGTTTATAAAATATTTCCATAGTTTGAAATGATTTCGTGAATAAAGTACCAAGTTCTTGTAGAGTGTCATAAGTAAATACAGTACTTGGATTTACAGGCCACAAATGCCTTTCTTCCCAAGTACTATCTTTGACAAGCGAACCACCATATTCCTTAATATGTTCTTCTATTCCAGTTTCAAGTGATGAACCTGGATATAGCAAAAGAGGGTATGCTGATACACTTGTAGTGTAAGGTAAATTTTGTTCTAAAAAAGAAATTGTTTCTCCTATTGTTTCTACCGTTTCTCCTATATAAAAGAGAATATTCATTTTGACGATTATTTCAAGGTCATATGCCGAGCGCAAAATTTCTGATGCTTGTTCTAAATACTTTTTGGTGTTTTGGGTCTTCCCCATTCGTGTAAGTATATCTGGAGAGGCGCTTTCAAATCCAAGGTCTAAAACTCGTAATCCTGCCTCTGCAAGTTTTTGCAAGCGAACAGGACTTAAATAGTCTACTCGTGTTTCAGTTCTCCAAGTAAAATTTAGTCCTTTTTCTTTTTTCATACAAGCAAGTTGAGATATTTCCTTATCTTGCATCAAAAACATAGGAGTTTCTAAGTAAAGACAAATTTCATTATCACCATATATCTGAGTTATGTATTCTGCTTCTTCTATAATGGTTGATACATCTTTCTTTCTAACTCCAGTTTTTGCTGATACACAAAAAGCACACCCAAATGGACATCCTCTACTAATTTCTAAACTGGGCGGAAAACTGTGAAAATTAGGATATAAGCTATAGTTTAATCGAGTAATTTCTTGAGGATTTAATGCTAAATCGAAAAGTGTTGAATTAATCTTTCCGGTAACATCACGATAAACTATATTGGGAACTTTTTCTAAAGAGTTCTTATTTTTGACACTATTAATAAGTTGGCAAAGTACCTCCTCTCCCTCTCCTCTAACCACGATATCTATAGCAGCACATTCAGAGAGAACTGTATCTGCTATTTGTCCAACATGGTCTTTACCCCCAACTAAAATCAAAATGGATGGAAAAACTTGGCGAATTAAATATGCTATTTTTTTACATGAAAGATAACTAAAACCACTTATACAGGAAAGACCCACTACAAGTGGTGAGCAATATTCTATTTCTTGCAAAAGTTTGTTTATGCAATCCTCTTCTGAATAATTTTCTTCAGAATAAGCTTGTGGATCAAATATTTCTACTTGAAATTCCCGTTCTTTCATATAAGAAGCGATGGCAAGAATTCCAAAATTAAGTCGCTTTAAAAAAGGAAATGCAAGGTCATAAGGTTTTTTACCTAAATCAATAGGCACGTTAACCAGAAGTAAGTCTATCATAGTGTGAAGTTAAGTTATATAGTAGACTTTGTTTTATTGTTTTGCCATTAAGTAAAGTTGTCGTTTGATAAGATTATTTGCTTGAAACTATTACCATTTGAAGCCTAAAGTGTACAAAAGCGTATTAAACAACTAGTTTCCTTTTACTTATCATTAACAACAGCCTTATGTATATTGTTGTACTGAAAGCCTGATGACTCTCCAGATAACAATAGAAAAGTCATATGAAGTAGTGAAGCACCTTTGCTAATGTTAATGCCTTTTTCGTTGTAAATTATTAATCCACATTGGGAAAATCCATGAAAGCCTGGGTCCCATATACCTGTTGCAAGTGTGCCTCCATACCTAAGAAGTGTTGAGCGGGGTTTTCCTAATGCCATAACATTATTTGGTAAACATAATTCTTCGCAAAACTGCACTACATAGTGACCTTTAGCTAGCTCAAAAAGACCTTCATCGTTACAAGTCAACTCATGTCTTTTAGGTAATAAGTTTGTCTTGCGTCCGTTGTAAATTGTCCCTGGGCTATCAAGTATAAATATTCTATTAACTGATAAATCAAATCCTGCGGGTTGAAGTTGCCACTCCCAATCGTAATATTTATCAATAAGTGGAGGATTTTTTTTACATAGTTCTGTAATATCTTTGTCACATAGAACTGACATTTAGTTACTCCTTTATTTTGAATTTTGTGATGATTTTAACTCTAACTTGATGATATGCAAATTATTACTGGCTACCAAGCAAGATTTGTAAGATAAATTAAGCTTTTGTATAAAACTGTAGTATTATTACATCTCCCTACCCGAGAAAACCTGATCCTGTGATTTTTTCACATCCTTAGTTCTTCCTTTGGGCAAGATAGCCTTGGCGGTAATCACTTTTCTTTAATCTGGAAGCTTGACGTGCAGACCACTGACGTATGGGAGTAACTTTCTCTACATGAAGTAGCTTCTGGCGATAAGTATTATTATCTGTCAGTTGGGCGATCGCACCAGCAATAAATCGAGCGCAGCGTTCTGGTTGAGATGAGACTTGTTCTTCTGCAAAGCGGATAACCAGCCAGTTTGCATCGACAAAACACTTGTTTCTATAGTCATCATCGCCGATACAGTGAGTGGGCTTCCCAGTTGCAAATGAGATAGGCTCATCAACCTCCAAGTCTATGTGTAAACCAGTATTTGGTTCAATCAACAGAAAATCAGCCGTAAATGGTAGTCGATGCCCTGGTGGAAACATCACCTGCTGGGAAGAAACAATTTCACCAAAATAATGTTTGAGAACATTTTCAAACAGCTCCTCACTTGCCCCAATTGGTGCATCTCCCTGTCCAGACGGAAAAACTATAGGAGTAAACTGTTTTTTGTCTTTAACTAACTCTGGAATAACAACGATTGGATATTCCGGTGTCTTTGCCATAACTAAAAATCAAAACACTTGGAAAATCAGAACTCTTGGGAATTATCTAAATTCACAACACCATTACACAATCAACAAAATACTGAAAAGAAACCAACTTTTTTCTAATTTTTTGGATTTAGAAATTAGAAAATTATCAGTTATCGTACAGCATCTCTTCTAGATAAGATTGCTTCTGATTACGCTACAAGCAACTAAGATGAAGTCTAGCTTTGAGTATCTAGAAGACCTGCTTGCGGACAATTATCCAATCATTGCCTGTGAATCCCCCCTCCAAGAACGCCACCGCTTCCTCATTCGTATTACTACTTCCTGTCAGCAAGTAGGTAAAAAAGTCTATATATGGAATTTAAGCGAGGACAGTATTAAAGAATTAGTCGTCAGCACCGAAAATAATCTTATTTTTCAAGAGTTTCACGACTATAAACCTTCCATCAAACAAAATACAGAAGATTATTTTCAAGTACTCAATTTTTGGAGGGTTTATTCTGGCACTGGAGTACTAATCGTTGAGAATATTTTTCCTTGGTTAAAAGAAAACATAACTAAAGACACTGAATATGTTCTTCTATCAGAATGGATTAAGTCGTCGCTAGTTAATCTAAAATTACATACAAATAAAAGTGATAAGACTACCATATTACTAGGAGCCAATGCCGAGTTAGCCAGCGAAATAGCAGCAGAAATACCCCTTTGGAGTCAAGAATTACCAGATACACAAGAAATTATTGATAATTTAATCAGCAGTAATTTATTTCCTTTAATTTATAATGAACAAGACTATTTAGAAATTGCTAACGCTAGTGTTGGTCTGTATATTTCTGATATTATTTCTTGCCTAACCGATATTAGAAAAAATCATGACTTAGGAAATTCCAGTGAGATAGCAAAGCTTCTACTAGCAAAAAAAATTCAATTGCTCAACCGCTTGTATGACATCGAATTCTTACCTCCACCAAAAGTCCAACTTGGTGGGTTAGAACTCATGCAGCAGTCATTCAAAAAGTTCAAGCGATTGCTTACCCCGCGTGCCAAACAATACAATCTGCGCGTACCCAAGGGGATTATGCTTGTGGGGCCACCGGGGACGGGAAAATCACACTCAGCAAAAGCCTGTTCCCAAAACATGGGTATTCCCCTCATTATGGTCGATTGGGGCAACTTTAGAAGTTTTGGCAACCAAGCAGAAATGAAACTCAAACGCTTGTTGCGACTGGCAGATAGGCTCAATCAAGTAATTTTGTATTTCGACGACTTTGATAAAGGCTTCGCTGGGGATGATGACCTCGCCAAACGGCTGGCTGGTCAGCTATTAACGTGGATGCAAGAGCGCACGTCAGATGTACTAGTCATCGCGTCAGTTAACCGCATGGAATGGCTACCACCCGAACTCACCCGTGCTGGACGGTTTGACTATTTATTTAAAGTAGACTTGCCCAATAATGGGGAAAGATATAGTATCTTCAAACTGCACGCTGCCCGGTTTGACAAACGCTTTCGCAATGGCGGCGACCCCTGGAGTGAAGAACAGTGGCGCAGAATTCTTAAAGCCACCAATCGCTGTGTAGGTGCAGAAATCCAGACAATTGTAGAACGCGCCGCTAGTACGATATTCTGCGAAACCATAACAGAAGATACCTACTCAGAAAGCCAACTCCCCACACTTGAACTAACAATCGAGGCATTACTAGAAGAACGCCGTCAGATTAACCCGCTTGCTATCCGCGAAGCCGATCGAGTCGAATCGATGCGTAACAAAGCTGACCAACAAGCTTTACCTAGTAGTCCCCTAGACGAAAGCAAGTTTGCTGTTGGCAACATTGATATTTTCAGCTAGCACACATCATAAATCAATTCAAAGTTTCATCATGTTTGGACGAAAGCAAATGTAACCAAAACATTTCAACAGTTCATAATGTTTGCCATTTCTAAACACTTTACTACTTTATTTAGCTAAAACTATGGAAGTTACAAGACAAACTGCTCAAACCAACATTCAAACTAAACAATCACAAAATCCAGAAAAAAGCCTATTTTTCAAATTCATCAAATTTATCAAATTTGTTGGGCCAATTGCTGGTTTTACTGCTGCCCTCTCACCCCTACCGCTATACTTTTGGACTCGCCAGCCCCAGTATTTACCTATTGGTGCAACCTTTACCAGTAACAATCAAACAGTTCAACTCGAATTAGCAGACGATAGAAAAGAATATGCCCACGGACTAAAATTTCGTAATTCGATCCCTGAAAATCACGGAATGTTATTTGTCCTCAACAAACCTGAAAAAGTTAAACTTTGGATGAAAGATACGTATATTCCTTTAGATATGATATTTCTCCAAGATGGAGTTATCAAATCAATCGTAGAAGCAGCTCCCCCTTGCAAAACCAAAACCTGTCCTAAATATGATTCAATTTATCCTGTTAACCAGGTTATTGAATTACCTGCTAACAGTACCAAAACCCTCAATCTCAAAGTAGGCAAGAAACTCCTACTCGATTTCAACACAAATAAAACGCAGAATTAGTTGACGGAGAGTTGAGCCATCACAACAACCTAGCGGTAAACAACCGTAATTACGCTACGTCATATATCAATGTTTGACCCCCGATATAGGCTATATCGGGGGTCAAACATTATGAAATCAACCACTGATTTAATTATTGGAACTTGTCAAGCAAATTTGTCTGATTTTTTATTGAATGATTTACTGAAAAACATAGTGTCTAAAAATAGAAAATTTTTAGATGATTTCAAGGTTATTAATCTCATAAAATAATTTCACAAGTGAGAAGTTGGAGCAGATATTTACTCCAATCAAAACTTTGGTAAAAAGCAGTAATTCAGCCTTAATTACCCCTACAAAGTTTCATCCACTAATTTCTGAAATAATCTTTTTATGAGAACAGACTACGAATCTGATTTTGGTAGCGATCGCATTCCTTCCAACGAAGAATACGGATACCCCGTTTCCACCCGTCGCAAAAAGCGCAACTGGAAAGAAAACGCCAGCATTGCCGGACTGATGGCAGTTGGTACTGGCTTGATGATTGCAGATATCTCACTCCACCACATGGTGATGGCATCTCTCGCGTTTGGAACTGGCATCGTAGCGTTACTACCCAAGGAAGCAAACTTACTACTTTCCAACTTTGAGAAGTGGCAGCGCAAGTATGGCATCAATATTTATACTGTTCTGTTTTGCTTGGTAGGTGTAGTATTTATGTTGGACATTGCCACTGCACCTGCAAATGCCCAGTTCATGCAAAACGCAGAGGACTTCTTCACAGAATACTTTACTGGTGTCAATGAAGATATTATTAGGTACGTATTTGCGGTACTGCGCGGTTTGTTCCTAATTTACCTGGGTATTGGTCTGATTAGGGTCGTTCAAGCAGCCAGAAACGACGAAGATTGGCAAACGATCGCCCGTACACCAATTATCGTTGCCCTCACAGTTGTAGTCGGAGACTTGCTTGCAGGACTGGTAACAGGCTGATACGTCACTCGTCAAAAAAGCCACCACGAGTGGCACAATTCCACAAGTGCCACTCATCAAAATTTCAAAAACTGACTTTTGTCTTTCGTAATAATGGCCAGAGAACGGGAATTTCGTACTGTCAACCGCGTATTAGGAGAACAGCCGCGCCTTGGGCCATTCCCCGCCGACCAAATTGTTCCCTGGAGTGCGATCGCTCTCATCTCCTACATGGTAGTTAAGGGTTTTATGCAAGCTTCCTGGCTGGCAACCGGAATTGTAACCGCTTGGGGATGGGCAACTTGGTGGACGGTAAGTTCCAACAAAGCCTTCTTCGGTAAGTTTGTCGGCACGCCCCGCATCACCCGTGGTTACAAACCTTTTGTTTCTCTCGTTAATCCTTTACAACCTCAATCCCAGAAAAAGCACCAGCTGAAAAAACGCAGATAAAGCTAGCTTTAGTAAAAAATATCACCGAACGAAAATACAGGCTATGAGTTCGACCGTCTCCACGAAAACAAAGGACAAAATTGGTAAAAAATCCCTCGATACCGAACAATTAGGTGTTGTCAAAAACCTGACACCGTTTGAGGATATTACTCATTTAGCCGGGATTGCAAGTATCTCGCTTGCTGGTCGTAGAGATATCGGCGCACTCATTCTCCAGAAAAAAGAAGATATTCAAATCAAGTTCTGCTTCGACGTACAAGGAGTCCACCCGTCTTTACCAGAAGAACAGATTATCCCAATTTTTGAAAATATTGAGGGTGGACTCAAAGAACTTCCCGAACGCGAAACCTTGACAATTCATCTTGGTTCGTTCACTGATGATTTTCTTCGACAGCAGGAACTAAAAAAGATAGAGGATAAATGCAACCTAGAGCAACTAACTTTATTAGTGCGATCGGAACGTCTGCGAGCAAGAGAACTCACTAAAGCAGGAACTCGTAAAAATAAGTTTTTACGTTTCTGGTGTACCTATAGTGTCTTGGCTTCTGAAGACAGTCGCTCAAATGATGCAATTGAAAAAACTATCAAACAATTGCAAAATGCCTGGTTCCAATTTACTGGACAAATTCACAGTGTTCGGCAAGAACGAATCGAAACAATTTTACGGGATAGTTTTACCTCTGGGTTTCAACGGTGGGAACAACTTTTGACAAACTCGATGGGGCTTTCAGTACGAGCAGTCACAAGTGAGGAATTATGGTCAATTCTTTGGAGCCAATTTAACCGTAGCGATGCACCCAAAGTTCCCAATCCCCTCATATTAGATGAAGAGGGACTTCGAGAAGTTCAAACTAGCGATTTCCACATTCGCCACCTGATGCTGGAGAATGAAAAATCTGTCCCGTTTCTCGATCGCAGCTGGGTAAGACTGCAAGACAAGTATATCGGCGTTCTTCAGTTTAGCGAAAAGCCCCAAGGCTGGGTAGACGAATACGCCCAGCTTCGATACCTCTGGGAGGTAATATCCAAAGAAAAAATCTCCAACACCGAGATTATTTGCCAGCTATCTAAAGCCAACCAGGGACTTGCCAAAACTGCACTTCAACGAATTACCAAACAGTCAATTACCTCCAGCGCGATGTCTTCAGAGAAGGGGTCAATTGACGTAAAAGCCAATATGAACATCGAGGAGGCAGTTAAGGCACAAGAAACTATCCTCAGAGGCAGTCTCCCCATCCATACTGCTGTTGTTTTTTGTGTCCATCGTCACAGCCGTCAAAAACTTGATGAAGCTTGTCAATACCTTTCTAGCTGTTTCTTACGACCTGCTGTAGTTGAGAGAGAAATCGAGTATACTTGGAAAACATGGTTACAATGTGTACCTGTTGTTTGGGAAAACTTACTTACAAGACCCTTTAACCGTCGCCTCCCATATTTCTCATCAGAAGTTCCCGGACTCATGCCAATAGTCAGAACAGCTACGGGAGATAAATCCGGGTTTGAGCTAATTGCTGAAGAAGGAGGAACTCCAGTACATCTTGACTTGTACAAGCAGCACAAAAATCTCGCCATTTTTGGTACTACCCGTGCGGGTAAATCTGTCTTAGTAGCAGGTCTATTAACACCTGCCTTGGCTCAAAATATTCCTGTAATTGCGCTTGATTATCCCAAACCCGATGGTACTAGCACGTTTACTGACTACACCAAATTTATGGGAGAAGAAGGGGCGTATTTCGATATTAGTAAAGAGTCGAACAATCTATTTGAATTACCAGATTTAAGGGGATATGATCCTGAAGTTATTAAAGAAAGAATGACCGATTTCAAGGAATTCTTGAAATCAACATTAATGATAATGGTACTAGGGACAAATCCTGTAGGGGTAAGTCCGACAACGGTATCAAATATTGAAAGTATCATTACAATCACAATTGAAACTTTTTACAACGATGAAGATATCAAACTTCGGTACAAGCTAGCATTAGAAAATGGATTGGGAACACCTGAATGGGCAGATATTCCCACACTTAAAGATTTTTATAATTATTGTTCGCCTGGATTTATCAAACTCGATTCCATTACCAATAATAGTAAAGAAATCCTCGATGCCCTTGACCAAATCAGATTGCGATTAAAGTTTTGGCTAAATTCACGAGTTGGGCAATCAATCGCCAATCCATCTAGCTTTAAAACTGATGCTCGATTGCTTGTATTCGCATTGCGATCGCTTGGGAGTGAAGCCGATGCCGCAGTCCTTGCCCTGAGTGCCTATTCCGCAGCCTTACGTAGAGCTTTATCATCTAAAGTATCAATATTTTTCTTAGACGAAGCACCAATTTTATTCAATTTTGAGAGCATAGCCGAGCTAATTGGTAGGCTCTGCGCTAACGGTGCAAAAGCAGGTATACGTGTAATTTTATCTGCCCAAGAACCAGAAAGTATCTTCCAAAGTAAGTCTGCTTCCAAGATATTTGCTAACATCACAACCCGCCTGATCGGTCGGATTCAAACATCGGCAGTTGACCCATTTGTGAACAGGTTTAAATATCCTTATGAAATTATCTCGCGTAATAGTACCGAAGCATTCTTCCCAAAACGCGAAAGTATTTATTCACAGTGGTTACTTGACGATAATGGCAAACTTACGTTCTGTAGGTATTATCCTGCTTATTGCTTACTTGCAGCAGTAGCAAATAATCCGAATGAGCAAGAATTACGCACTCTATTTCTCAATAAATATGCCGATAATCCAATGCTGGGTATGGTGAAATTTTCAGAAAGTTACATACAGATGCTTCGAGGAGATGAGTTAAGCCAAGAAGCACAACAATTACTGGATAACAATAACAATCAGCAATTAAAGTCAGCATAAATTATAGAAGAAAAGCTAAGAATAATCTGGATTTATAACAGGAATAATTAATACCTCATAAACAAGTGGCTTAACTTTGATTGCCACATTGATTATTTTATCCACGAAAAGTATGAAACCAAAATTCAAGTTTACTAAGAAAGGAGTAATAATCGGGTCAATAATTGGTCTGGTTACTTTACTCGGTACAGCACCCAGTTATGCCTTTTCAATTGACGACTTCTTCAAGGTTTTAGGGAAATTCAATAACTATTTTGAGGAAACCAAAAAGGAACTCACTTCAGGAACTAATAAATGGGGTGGGATGAAAGGCGAAGCTAAAACTGCTATTCAGACTGGCAGTATGGATATGCCAGACCCAGTAAACTCAGCCGAAAAGCTCAAAGAGCAACTTAAGAGTAAGGGTAACTGGAATGAAAGCAACACAGTTGAAGCTGCGGTCAGTGCAGCTAACGAACTGGAGAGAGAAACCACCCGCGCCACAATCGCCAGCGTCTTAGGGGAAGTTGGTCAGGAACGTACCAAAAATGAAATAGAAGCAACTGAACAAACTGTAGCTGAGGCCAAAGAACTCGCAGAATCTGCACAACCAATGGATGCTTCACAAAACATCCTCAAGGTCATTGCTGCCCAAAACTCGCAAATTGTCTCAATGTTGGGTCAATCTCGCATTGATGGACTGCAAACACGGCACGATGCCCAACAAACTAACCTAATGCTATCTCAACTTGCCGAACAGGGGGCAAGCGATCGCCGTCGTCAAAACCTGATGATGGACGGTATTAGCGCCCAGTATATCGAAATCAGTGGGTTTAGCAGTCTCAAAACTACCGCAGGGGAATAATTCACCCTAATTAGTTGGTCATCTCAATTGCAGAGATGACCAATTCTCCATCAGGTACATAATACAGACCATGTTAGAACATCTTGTAATTGCAACCGACCCATTCTTCGGGCAAGACATTTTAGAAAATGCGTCAGCTGGAGCGCAACTAGTAGCAGAAGGTTTTAATGAACTTTGGCAGGAAACCCTCAACGGTAACTTGTACGGCTCGATGTGCAAAGTTGGTCAGTTTTTTGCGATCGCCACACTCACCCTTTTTATGGTTGAGTTAGGCAAAAACTGGATAAATCAAGAAGATATGAAAGCCCTCTCCAGTTTGATATGGCCCATTCTGGTTATCGGGCTACTAGCTAACAATGGCACTTTACTCAGAAGTGGAACACTCGCCATCCGGGGATACATTAATACTGTTAATAATGACATCCTAGAATTTACTGCTGCCGGAGCCAACCTAGAAGTAGCATTCAACCGCGCAGTCGGCAATATTGCCCTCCAACAGCAAGTAGGGGCGGCAATGGAAAGATGCCGTTCCATCCCTGGTAACACGCAAGATTCAATCACCTGCTTGCAACAAGCAGAAGCAGAACTTAAAACCTCAGCACCCGATCTATTTAAAGGAGAAGCCCCCGATAGCGGTAGTTGGGAATTTAACCCACTTCAGGCTTTATCTGATGCTAAAGACGCGCTCGAAAATCTCTCCCCTGGTCAAATCGCCGAAAAGATTGGCAATACTATCACCAGTACAATCGGTTCAATGATTACCGGATTTGTCGCAGTCATCCTCCTCGCCCTCAATAACGCTTACCAATGGGGTATAGAATTCACGATGCTTTTAACTGCCCTACTTGGCCCGTTGGCAATAGGCGGTTCGCTACTCCCCTTTGGCGCAAAACCTATTTTCGCTTGGCTAACTGGTTATTTCACCGTTGGAATGGCGAAACTCTGCTTCAACATGATTATTGGTTTGTGCGGACAACTTATCGCTAATTCCGAACAAAATCAACCGATGATATTTCTGCTTTTTGTTGGGTTAGTTTCTCCTATCCTTGCATCTGCATTAGCCGCAGGTGGTGGAATAGCTGTTTGGACAGGATTAGGTAAAACAGTAGCATTTGGCTCTGAAATTGCAGCAGGAATCGCTACAGGTGGAGCAAGTACAACTGCTACGGTTGCTGTCAATGCCACCAAATTTGTTAGTTCCAAAATCAAAGTTAAAAAGTAATTAACAAATAATTATGCTTAAACCTAAGTCTAAATCTCAACCAGCTCGGCTCCTCAGTTATGGGCAATCTACCTCCACACCTATTGCAATGGCGATCGCCGTAACAGCAGGAGGAACTATCTTATCTACCCTATTGCAAATAATAAATATTGGCATGAGTGCTAGCACAAATCATCATGTCAAAGGCATGACGATTGTTCAACTCCAAGATGGGTCTATTTCACCTGGTAAATTTGCTGCTCCCAACGAACGCGAAGCCGAAACTATCAAACGCTTTATCTCAGATAGCATGATTAAAATGTTCGGCTGGAACGGAATAATCGAAGCAACAGAGAATGGCGAAAATGTTACTAAACCTGATAGGGGAATAGATATTCAAACAACAAAAAATAGTAGAAAAAAAATTCCTACTAGAGCCTGGGAAGCTGCATTTGCACTATCTGAAAATCAAGATTTTAGGGCGAATTTTCTCAAGAAATTAGCAGAAATCGTTCCAAGTGGTGTATTTAACGGTGAAATTCAAGTTTCACTTGTAACTCGCCATATCTCTGAACCCAGAAAAATTAAGGATGGGCAGTGGGAAGTCGATTATATCGCAACGCTCGTCAGCTTTAATAGGAACGAAAACCAAGGCAAAGGAATCGCCTTTAACAAAACAATTACTGTCGAGGCTGTCGATACTCCCAAGTTACCAAATAAGCCAAATGAACTCGATAAGAAAATTTATTTAATACGAGAACCAGGTTTAGAAATTACTCAAATCGTTGATTATAACCTCGGCAAGAAATAAAAATCATTAATCAAGTATAGAACTATGTTACAGCTAGAAAACGAGGCTTCCAATAAACATATATCTTCCGTAAATAGTCTTTTACCAATCGATAGGACAGAAGAAGATGAAGTTGAAAATTCACAATTTGAGGTGGTTGAAGAAGATGAAACGGAAGTAGAAGACCCCGCGTTAATCCAAACTAAACACGACTTTGTTACATCTCCCTGGTCAAGGTTAGGAATTATTGGTGGTGCATTTGGTGCTGGGTTTCTAGTTATATTTGTTGTCCTCAACGGCATGATGAATGGGAGTGGTAAAAATGCCAAAAAACCAGAATTAACTACTACCCCAACTCCCACGGTTGCCGCATCTGAGAAAAAAGAAGGCGATGTTTATGCCAAGCTTGCTCTCGCCAAGCAACAGGAAGAACTTGATGCCCTAAATGGTAAAGCTAACACGGAAGACAAAGAGGAGAAAAAGGAAACTACTGAAGAACAACAAGCCAAAAACCAAGAGAAAACCCGTTCTATTCGACAACGAAGGGTAGTTGCTCAAGAAACTCCCCCTACTTCGAGAAGACGTGTATACCGGGAAGAAACACCCGAACCTGTTAGACCAACACGTAGAGTAGTGGCTTCACAGCCAATACCACCTCTACGTCCTAGCGCTCCTCTGCCAAAATTTGCCAAACAAACAATTGCTAGCAACCAGAGTGTCGCCAAAGACCCAATAGCTGAACTCGAACGCCTGCGTAACCTGGGTTCGGTTGGTCGAGTTGAGTATATGCTAGCCAGTACCACTGTCAGTGAACCTACAAACACAACAGTACAAGAAGTTACAGCTAAAACTGAAGAAACATTACGCCCAGCAGAACAAAAT
The DNA here is from genome assembly GCF_002154725.1 of Nostoc sp. 106C. Taxonomy (GTDB): domain Bacteria; phylum Cyanobacteriota; class Cyanobacteriia; order Cyanobacteriales; family Nostocaceae; genus Aulosira. The sequence goes on from NZ_MTAW01000121.1 coordinate 26,155, forward strand.
AGCGATCGCTCTCGTCGTCGCCGTAGCCGACGCAGCGAGAATACCGAAACAGTTACCAATACTCCTAATCAAGTTGAAGAACTGCGCCCCCGTTGGCAACCTATAACCACAAATGATAGTACTCCTGAGTATGGCAATACTGATGACAAAGATAACAATCAAGCCGTGCCAGTTATTTATAGCTTCTCGGTAAAAGAGCCACAAATTAGCTTACAACTTGACAAAGAAAAGACCGTAGAATCCAGTTTTGCTAGTAATAAAGAAAACAACTCCACTCAGCAAATCGAACAAGTTGCGAATAACTACCTGCCAGAAGAAGCGCAGATACTCCAAGAAACACAACCGCAGTATATAGTTGTCGGTTCGTTTGCAAGTGCAACCCTGGTAACTCCGCTCGTTATGCCCCAAACCAGTAATAACGCTCGTTCCCAGGAGCAGACAAATACATTACGGTTTGTCGCCCGGTTGGACGAGCCGCTTTATAGCAATACTGGTGAAATAGCCATTCCCGTAGGAACGCAGGTAACTATCGCCATGATTTCGGTTGATAGCACATCAGGTGTGCGTGCCGAAGTCACGGCCATCCTCAAAGACGGCACAGAATATCCTCTATCACCTGGAACGATATCAGTTTTGGGAGAGACGGGTTCACCCCTAATCGCCAGACCTTACGACGACAAGGGATCTGAAATTGCCAAATATGATGCCACATTAGGGACAATAGCTGGTCTTGCCAAGGTAGGGGAAATTATCAACCAGCCGGATGAAGAAGTCACAGAAGATTTGCCTTTAGGTGGGACAAGAACCCGCAGTCGCAATAATAACCGCAACCTGGCAGCTGCTTTCCTTGAAGGTGCTTTTGGCAAACTTGGCGAAACAGTCAGCAAGCGGACAGAACGTGCTACTGATGAAATCAACCGCCGTCCCAATGTTTGGTATGTGCCTAAAGACACTAAAATCACAATCAAAGTCGATAGGTCAATCAAGCTGTGAAACTAAGAAATATAGCCGATTTTAGTTTAAGGATGCCTTGGGCGATTGCCTCTGGCACTGCGCTCCGCGCAATCGCCTTTAGCGGATGCCTCACCATCACCTCCGTGCTTGCACCAAACCAACTTGTACTAGTAAATACTATCCGTCAAGTTGCAGCGTCCCAGGTGTCAGGGGAAAATGCTCAATTGCAGACAGTTAAGGTCTGGCCCGGACATGGGGTATCAATATCGTTCTACAACACCAAAGAAATTATCAAGAAAATCTGGTTGGATGACCCATCTAGGTTTGTTTTTGATGTAGACGGATGTCTTGAGGGCTTGGGTAAGTGTTCTGGAAGCAGCACGGGTGCAGGACTAATTCACATTCGCCGCATCGAGACAGTCAAAATCCCCGGTTTACCACCAGCTCCTTACGGGGCCCACATGACGGTGATTACCGAATCTGGCTCAACAAGGAAAAGCTATCACTTCCGGATTGTAGCGGGCAGTGGCACACCAGAGTACAGCCAAATTGAAATTATTGGCGACACTCCCAGCAAACCTGAAGAAGTAAAACCAAAGGTCAGTTACACCGCATTATCTGATAGCAGACATATCGCCAAAGGGATGCAAGTTGCTCTAAAAAACCAGTGGGTTACGACAGACAGCAAGCTCTGGAAGCGTCTGAACCAACTTGTTGAGTTGCGATCGCAAGGAGAGGAACTTGTCGTCGCCGCCAGCACTACCGGAGTATCAATGCAATTGGTTGAAAAACTCATGCTACTGGGTGGAAAGCGCTTGTTAGAAATACCACCACAGCGCAATAACCCTCTCACAACAACAAATCCAGGTAAATCAAGTTTTAAATAAATAGTGATGTATAACGAACATCTAGCCACTAACAACCAAATTTTAGATACTACAGCAGAAGTAACTGCGATCGTACCAGTGAGAGCTGCAAGTCAAGAAACTACTCACAACAAAACCGACCGAGGGCTTGAGTATCGGATAGAAAAATTTAATAAATTACGCTACCTGATGGTTGCAGGACTTATTGCTGGGCTTGCCCTACACGGATTAATCCGATATGGAGGTAGCTATAATATCGGCAGTCTCTTATTCGGCGAAAAAGCGGTAGCTCAAACAGTTCCATCGAAGTATTCAAATTTGAACACTTCGATAGATAAGACAAAACAAACCAAACAGCCACAGCCCGTTGCAACTAAATATGTCAATGGCGCACCTACTCCCGATTGGAGCAGTATAACGTTTAGAAACATGAAATTTGGTGGTGCTGGCAGTGTCGAATTCCCTAATATCAAAAACCCTGGTATGAAGGAGACACGCACCTGGAGTGCTGGGCAAAGCCTTGCTGAAGTCATGGAACTGGGTGATTTTGAAGCAACTGAGTTCAATATTGAAGATTTCACGCTTAAAGATATCGCCGACATCACGGGCATTCAACTCAAAAATCTCAAACTTTCAGATTTGGAAACACTCGATTGGCAAACACTCGAAGACCTCGCCGAAGCAATTCCTAATTTAGAAGATTCAGAAGTCGGAGCCATTCCACCAATTCAAGAACTAGTAACCAAAGTTACAGGCAGCACCGTAAGCTACCAAACTGTTGGTGAAGTGCTGGACAATTATCCCCAACTGGGAGAAGTGGAACTTGGTGAGTATGTCAAACTTGATAAATATCAACTCACCAGCATCCCTGGTATTGAGGATGCACAACTAAAAGACTTTACTAACTGGCAAAACACAACAATTGGTAAGGTTCCGGGATTAGCTGATGTACCGTTCGATCGGTTCCCCAGTGTTCCCATCCCTGATGTTAGCTTTATCGGCAAAGTAGACTTACCCCTCGGTTCCCTTGAAAGCGGACGCTGGAAGTCAATAAGCGGTAGCTATCAAGCTGGGTTTAATGTTCCGTGCGAGAAAACCTGTGGTCACATCGAAGTTTCGGGTAGCGATATTGTGACTGGCGCACAATGGATGTCCGGTAAAGACCAAAAAGTTAAAGGCGGATTCGGCATCTTGGGCAGTCTCAACGGTGGAAAAGAACCCACAGGTCGTCACCCCTTTGGGAAATCATTTAAACAAGTCATCTGGGACATTAACGAAGCGGACGGCAGTATCACCACCGCGATGTTCTTCCGTATCTGCAAGCGGGGGTGGGTTGACTTGGGTTGCTCGCCCTACTTCATTGGCCCAGTTCCCTTCTTCACCTACCGCGAGATAGACCCAATTATCCTTGGTACGCCCCTCACCGTACCTAAAAATTAACAAGTAAAAAGGCAATCATAGAAAAATTTATCCTCTTTAATTTTTGACTTAGAGAAGACACTCTACACAAATAACGGAGAAATATGCAACTTCACTTCACCGCATATTTCTTCGATTTCCTCATGCAATTAACACAGATTAATATGAATAATTATCTGTTTGCAACTGCTAAAACTAAGACAGTTAGAGAAGTAAAAGCTGCTCATAAAAATAGCAATACTGACTTTAGTAAGTATACAGATAAGTTCATGTCACCTCAAGGTTTGGCACTGGCAGGGGGAATTGGCTTATTGTTGCTTTTACAGCTTTTTAGTAATGGTAAAAAAGGCAAGCTTGCTACTAGCTATTGGGGTGGAGCAAAGGAAACCGCCCAAGCTAAGAAAAAAGCTCTCAAGCAAATCGTCGCTCCTAAGTGCGATAGTGCCAGTTTATATATTGGAGTACACAAATACAAGGGTCAAAAATTACCCAAGAGGAGTGGAGGAGTTCCAGTTTATGTACCCGATGTCCAACGGGGAACTGCTGTAATTGGCGCACCTGGTAGTGGTAAATCATTCTCAGCTATCAACCCGATGATTTACTCAGCAATTGACCAAAGTTTTGGTATCGTATTATACGATTTTAAGTATGCCAGTCAAGCCAAAATCGCCAGTTATGCCAAATCCAAGGGGTATGACGTACATATCTTCGCACCAGGATTTCCCGAATCAGAGGTATGTAACCCAATCGATTTCTTGCGTGACAGTAGCGATGCTGAAACCGCACGGCAGTTAGCTACAGTTATCAACAAAAACTTCCGCCTGTTAGGTAATGCGTCTGAGGATGCCTTCTTTGGCCCCGCCGGCGACCAGTTGACGCAGGCTATTTTAATGCTAACCAAAGAGTTTGGCGAGCGCGCTGATATTATGACGGCTGCGGCAATACTTTCTAGCGAGAAGATGGTCGAACGCTTGATGGCAGCCGAACTAAATCCTTGGATTAGAATAGCTTTTGGTCAATTATTTAGCTCGGCTGGTTCAGAGAAAACTGTAGCGGGTATCGCTGGTAGTGCTTCATTGATGTTCACCCGGTTTATGGCAAGGGGTACATTGGGATGCTTTGTCGGTAAAACAACCCTCCCTCTAGAGGTAAAACGCAAACAGATGATTATCTTCGGGTTAGACCGCGAACGCCGCGATGCTGTCAGCCCCCTGATGACCAGTATTCTTCACATGGTAGTTTCCCGTAGTATTGCCAAAAAACGTAAGGAAGACGGCCCATTAGTAGTGTGCCTTGACGAGTTGCCAAGTATCTTCCTTCCAGATTTATTTAGATGGCTTAATGAATCTCGTTCCGAAGGATTCTGCGGTATCCTGGGTTGGCAAAATATGGGTCAGCTTGAAAAGATTTATGGTAAAGAAATCTCTAAAGCTATCCTTGGTGCGTGCGGTACAAAATTTGTTTTTAATCCTGGTGAAGAAGAATCAGCACGATTATTTTCTGCATATTTAGGTGAAGAGGAAATTAAATATAAACAAAAATCTCGCTCAACTGGAGGGGGTAAAGCCAGCACATCTATCAGCGAACAAGAACGGACTCGCAAGCTATTCGAGCCAGCCCAATTCCTCAAATTACCACCTGGGAAATGTCTATTTATCAACCCTGCTTATAGTAATAAAAATGAGGGTTCAGTACCACTATTAAAAAACATCAAAATTCCCAAATATATCATTGGATTAGAACAAGAAAATGACACTAACTGGGATAAACTCATCAAAGAGCTTGCTAGGAAAAGTACCCAGAAAAAACCCACACAGGAAGATTTAGATTTACGAGTCAAGGAAGTAGATCGGAAGTTCCCTATCCCACAAGCACCCGTACAAGCGGGCAATGCACCTTTGCCTGTTGATGCGTACAAGAGCTTTTTCTAAAAACTTTAAGTTTAATAACCAACTGGTTTTTATAAAGCACAATCTGGCTGTTTGAATTTATAGATTATTTTAACCACATTTAATATATGTTTGACACCAGACAGACTCAAATTAATGAATCATATTTAGGTACAGCCGATACTGCAATTCAAACAAGTCGAGAATTAAGTAAAAGCCTCATCAATGTACTTACTAAGATAACTAAAGTAATTCTCGAAAAACTCAAAGAAGCCCAAGAAGCAAGTAAAATTGCAGTTGAAGTTGGCAAAGATATCTACAATCTTGTACCTGATGAATCTACCCCTGGTGCATATAAATGGGAAAAGGTAGATTTAACCAGCCAAAGTATAAAAAGCAATCAAGAAACTAATATTGTGTTAATGCCCGATTTTTTACTAGAAGGTCAATACACAATAGAAACTGAACCTTTTACTGACTATCAAGCACAAACAATTGCTGCAAGATTAGTAGAAGATGTACTCAATTTAAATAGTGATTATCAGCAAACAAGTGATAATGCTCTGAAAATCACAGCTTATCTAGAGTCAGATGGTTCAGAAAAACAAATCGTTATCTACGAACAAAATAGCGAAGGTAAATGTACAACTAATCTCGTCACTGAAATACTTACTCCAGATGAAATAATAGATGTGGCAAGTGAACCATTAGTTAAGCTACTACCTCCATCTGCTGATATTATTAACAATCATAAAGATACAAAAGAGTTATTATTCGATAATGGAAACTCAGATGTAACAGAAGTAACTCCACCATTAGACAATTTACCAGTAATACTGAACGAAGATAATCAACAATTAAATTTTGAAATTGTAACTACACCAGTTAACTTGTATTACGAAGAAAAAGAAGAAGAAACTGCGGTAGGTTTTATAGATGATATCGATATTAGTAATCCACCCGGCTTTGACTCCCCACCAGATGTAAATTATTATCAGTCTCCTGTAGTCAAAAACTATCCTAAATCAGTAGAGCAGACACTCAACGAACAATCTGAAACTAACATTCAAGCAGTCGAATCAAATACTTCACAACAGTTACTACAAGATGAAAACAGTGAAAACAGTTCGTCTATAAATCAAGAAACCAACTTATATGTTGAAATAGAAGTAGATAACAGTTTTGAAGATGATGTGGTTAATAATCTTCAAGAAGAAATCGCACAGTCCGAAGAAACTATTCAAATTCGACGGATAGTTACTAGTAACCATCAATCTCAAAATCAAGCTGATGAGGAGGTAAATGAAAATGTAACTTCCAATCAGTTTTTTGCACAAGAGCCAGAGGAGCAAGCGACTAATAATCGAAAAAAATATGCATCTGAATTTACCTATCAAGAAGTAGCTAATTCTCAAGATGTAGAGTCAGCAGCGCAACAGTGGGCGCGTCAGGTTGAAGTACCTATTTATCAAATTAATAATAAACAAGCGCGGGAAGAACGTTACAACGGGGAAAATAAAGACATTGCTGAAACTGCGATCGCAATGTTAAAAAAATACGGCACTCTTGAACAAGATGGTTCACGTATTTACCGTAGCGATACATTTGTGATTCGCCAACAGGGAGACACTGTTAGCATTCACCGTCGCAGTGATGAACTATTTGGGTGGGAGAACTCTTTGATGGATTTTAAACTCAACAAAAAAGAGGAACCCAAAATCACGAAAAAGCCTACAGAGATGTTACCTGTTGAACGTCAGGAGTTTCTCATTGTGGCAGAATACTTAAGCGACAATGGCAAGCTACCTGACCTCAATAATGCCGATATCCGTGATGTAGCAAACAGCTTAGGAAGTCTTGCACCTGCCGGCACGATTAAAACGCTGGAAGTATTTAAACAAAATGAGATGTTGCACACCCTGAATAATGTCCTCATCCAGGCTGATAAGGAAGAACTTACAGTAGGTGAATTTACTATCAAGCGATCGCGCAACCCCGAAAAAAATCGAGCCAGCTTGCAATTATTTAAAACTACCGAAGAAAAAGGTACTCAGGAACTTGTCCGGTTTGACCTAACTAAAACCGAAGCCGGCATTACCAAAGAAGTCAGCAAGATGAATATCTCTGAGTACGATATCAACCAAATTAAGTTTATTGCCCAAAACGCCAGCAAACTCAACTTGGAACAAATCTTTGGTAACGAACAATCTACTTCCACAAACGCAGATGCACCCAAAAAACGAGTAATACAAGCAGTTGGCGATTTGCCTGTGACAGTTCACCCTTACATCGCCGAGGAATGGGCAAATATGGTCAAGCATGGTGGCCCTGACTGGGGAGGGGCAATGAATCAAGGCAATGAAGAAATTCTACAACGGATAAATGAGAACAACGGCAAGTTACCAATTGCTGACCAGCGAGAGATGTACTTCAAGATTATGACCTATAAGGCAACTGAGGCACAAAAGCAAGGAGAAACAGTCGTCGATTTTGTTCCGCTTAAAGATATTATGAATGACTTACAAGTATGGCGAGGAGAAGAAATTCGGCAGCAATATACCCCTACTGAACACATACCCTCCCCTCAAAAGCAAACTGTCGCTGCTACACCTAAAACTAAGTCAAGAGAAGTTGAACTATAAATTACCCGTCACCAAGTTTGCAAAGTTGCATTGGCAATATAAAAACTTGGGTTTAGAAGTTCCGCAAATTTACATTAGTTGCAAATTTAAAATTCAACAAGCTTTTCATTTATTTTAATGATTAGTTTATTGTTTTAAATAACACAATACAAGGAAAAATTACTACGTAAAGCTCACGCAGATACTCAATGTAGTATTCCAAGCGAAAAATCAAAAAGTGAGCTTAACATCTGAATTAAAAAATAGAAATTCATCTATCAGGAGATGGTTTGACTCTAGACTAAACCAGACAGTTATTAAAATGATTACTAGCCATAACCAACTATTAGAAAATCAAGAAATTATCAGGCCAGTTGATGGTGTAGATTTTCCATTAGTAGGAAATGCGATTGCCAAAGCACTTGCTAAATATCTAGGAAGTATCTATGAAGATAAAACATGGTTTACTAATTGTCTTGCTCAGGTTGGAGCCAAAGCCCTCAAAATAGAATATGCTTTTGATTACTGCGTTACCAATTCAACTTCCCTTGAAGAAGAAGCTCTAAAGTGTATGCTACTGGGTGCGTTAGAAAACTATGCACGTAGCCGTAACATACATGAAATTATTCAACCCTTTCTACAAAGAGAAAAAACCCTTCAACTTGAACCAGAATATTTCAAAAAATGGCTTCCTAGTATTCAAGATACATCTCAAATTATCGGTATTTTAGCCCGTACTTGGCAAACTGTAGCTAATCAAGTGAGCGGAAATATCACCTGCAATGCTTCATACCCTTTAAGTGAATATCTTGGAGGTGCTGATTGCCAGATAATCGCTGGAAATACTCTTATTGATGTACGAACAACTGCCAAGAAGCGTCCCTTCTCCTTAGAAAATTTTTACCAACAAATTAGTTATGTTCTGCTTGATAGCAATGACACCTATCGTATCAATCAACTAGTCTGGTTTTACAGCCGTCAACAGTCGGTATTCTTCTATCCCACTAACAAAATATTCCGCGACTTGCGAGCAACAAGGGAAGAATTTAAGAAAATGATTCTTGATAATTATGAAACAAATAGACTAGCAGAACATAATAAGGGTTTATATTTTCCCCAGGAAGGATAAAAATATGATTCAAGATTTTCAACTTAACCCTAGCTTCGATATTTACTTAAACGGTATGGAGTATCATAGTTTTCTACAACGTATCTATAATGATAAAATACAGAAAACTAATAAATAATTATTAGGAGGTGATAAATTTTGGCAGCAAAAACACCTAATTTTATAACTGAAATTCCATTAAAAACAACCTCTAAAGACATGGCTGTACTTGCTGCCAGATTAGAAGCAGGAAGACAGTTGTATAACGCTGTATTGTCTGAAGGTTTAACTAGATTAGAATTAGTTCGTAATTCTGAACTATATAATCAAGCTAAACTATTTCCACAAACTAACAAAAAAGAACGTACTACAGCTTTTCAAAAAGCACGTGAAGCTTATAGATTTAGCGATTATGATTTACAATCTTTTGCCAATGCAACATCTATAGCTAGTGTTTGGATTAAATCACATCTTGACGCTCAAACTATTCAAAAAATAGCAACCAGAGCGTTTAAAACTTTAGAAAGATTAATTTATGGAAAGACTAAGAAAGCTAGGTTTAAACAAAAAGGACAGTTTGCGTCTTTAGAAGGTAAAACTAACAAGCAAGGTATTCGCTGGACTGGTTCTAGTGTTGAATGGTTAGGGTTAAAACTTTCGGGAATTATTGATAGTAATGACCCTGTATTATTACATGGTTTAAATTCTAGGATTAAATATGTTCGCTTAGTGCGTCGTATTATCAACCAAAAAACTTACTGGTACGCTCAGTTAGTTTGTGAAGGATTAGCTTATCAAAAGCCAAAAAATGTTATTGGTGATGGTATTGTTGGTATTGATTTAGGTGTTTCAACTGTTGCAATAGTTGGAGATAATCAAACTATTTGGCAACCATTCGCTGAAGAATTAACTTCTAAGCAAAAGAAAATTAGAAGATTACAGCGAAAGATGGACAGACAAAGACGCGCCAACAATCCTGATAATTTTAATCCCAATGGCACTGTAAAAAAAGGTGTAAAACGCTGGCATACATCAAAACGATATAAAAAGACTGCTAACAAAAAACGTGAAATTGACCGCAAACAAGCAGGACACCGTAAGTCTTTGCACGGTCAATTAGTAAATCAAACATTAGCTTTAGGTAAAACAGTTAAAACTGAAAAAGTTAATGTTAAGGCTTGGCAGCGAATTTACGGTAAGTCAATAGGGTTTAAAGCACCATCAAGTTTTCAATCAGAACTAGTACGCAAGGCTGAAAGTGCTGGCGGTACAGTTCTAAAGTTCTCTACTCGAACAACTGCACTGTCTCAAACTTGTTTGTGTGGTAATAGGCATAAAAAATCATTATCTCAACGTGTCCATGATTGCTCAGAATGTGGATTACGTATGCAACGAGATATTTTCTCTGCTTATTTGAGTAGATACGTTGATCCAAAAACAGAAACTCTGTCAATCCCATCAGCTAGAAATGGTTGGATAGGGATGGAACAATCCTTGCTAGACGGTTGGCGGAGCGGGTCAAATCAATCAGCGAGAACTGCGACTAGTTCAAAGTCACCTATCAATAATGGGTCAGAGTTGATGTCTAGTAATCCAATAGCGCGTGAGGAGTCGGAGCCAGTGAGGGCAAACGAAACTTGCTACGCAAGTTGGAACCTCATGTCTTTAGGCATGGGGTAGTTCAGTATGGGAAGAATCGCCCACAACCTCAATCTGGTGATCCACAACTTGCTTGGATAAAGAAGGAACTGGAGCAAGAAAAACAGCTTGTTGTAAATATTTAACCCAGCAGTAATAACACCAAAATGATTTATGGAGACTACAAAGCGCGTAATTAATATAAGTGGAAAATTCGGTAGTTGGACTGTATTAGAAAAACAAGGAAAGCAAGTATTGTGTAAGTGTGATTGTGGAATTCAAAAACTTGTCTATAGTCACACTCTCACCAATGGCCGCTCAACTAACTGCGGTTGTAAGAAAAGAAAAGAATCTATCCCAGTTGGGGCAAATTTTGGGAGACTAAAAGTTATATCTGATGTAGAAGTTAAGGGGAAAAGAGGTGAACTACTCCTCCTTACCTTATGCAGATGCGGAACCCAAAAATATGTTAGTAAAAATAGCTTAAAAAGAGGGCTTACACAAAGTTGCGGATGTTTGCAAAGGGACAGCCTCAAGACCGATAAAACTATCCACGGTCACTGCAAAAGCCACGAGTATAACTCCTGGTTACACATCAAGCGTATCTGCTATAACAAGAACCACCATCAGTACAAATATCATGGCGGGTGCGGCATTGAAGTTGATGCATCCTGGCGTGATAACTTTACCCAATTTCTAAAAGATATGGGATTAGCACCCGAAGGAACAGTTATATCTCGTATTGATCAAGAGAGTGACTTTGCCCCCGGAAATTGTCTGTGGATACCCAGAAAAGAACATTATCGTCAAATACATGTATTAAGAAGAAAAGAATTCTTTATTTCTCAAACTTTACCCAAACCAGTCGTTACCAATAGTGAGATTAATGTTTCACCAAACATTGTTCGAGCAATCATCAAAGATCATGCAAATGGTGAAGCCAACATGAATAAACTTGCTACACAATATAAAATCAGCACTCAAGACGCAATAAATATTATCCTTAACCACGTTTAACCATCAATTTATTTTTAATAAAAGTGCGCCTTTTTAATTGATGGCGCACTTTTTATTTTATAGCAAATACTTAGTTTTAAAAAGCATATCAAATTGATAGTAGATTAATTACCACAGTTGTTACACACATCAGCAATGACTACCTTGCTGATGTGTGATTCAGGAAATAATCACTAATATCTAAAGTGTTGTACCTGAATATAAAGTTTACTGCAATGAATAATATTTGTAATTTGAAACTAAGTATTCATTCATACAAATACGAAATCATTGTTCAGTAGACTAAGTAACCAAACTTTCTACCACAGACGAAGTTATCAATTAGCTGAACAAGCAAAGCCTCAAGTCAAAATTATAAAACTTGCACATGATAATACACAACGGCTCTTATATCTGGTTTCATGCAGGACAAACTGCTAGATGGGGAACTATAAATGCGATTAAAGCATTACCATACCTAATGATTGCATACCAAATCGACGGACAATGGTACAGTGACCCATATTTTTCACAATCTAAAAACTTAGAATATAAACCAGTAATCCCTATAAGTTCAGCAATTATTCATATACCAAAAATAACAGTTGAGTTACAACCAATTGTTCAATTATGTGCTGGATTTAGGAACAAAAGAATTCATAGTCTTTGGGTGGTTAATGCTCCCGCTCAGGTATTGAAACATATATTAGAGTGCAGCCAATGGGACAGTATATCACTCAAGCAACTACTAGCAACTTTGCACGAATTAATTCTTTATGGCTATGAAGTTAAAATACTTCCCGCCAAAAAGGAAACCATATCCGCTATCGAATGGATGGAATAATAATGAATAATAGCAACCAACAACTCACACTTTACTATCCTTGTGCAATTCAGATTTTAGATCAGTTTGTACAGACAATATCAGTTGAGTTTTGGATACAGAATCCAATAAATGAAAAATGGAATCTAATACCATGTAAAAATGGTGATAGCAGCATATCAGGTTACACATATGCGATAGCACCACGGATAATGGTTTATCCCAATGAAGAATATCCGTCAATAGAAGCATTTTTACAAGCGAAACAAGAGGAAGGTGTAGACTATCCCATTCGACATAAAAGAACTTATCTTACAGTTAAGGGTGCTGCATCTCACAAACTATTCTGGGCATGGACAAATCCTCAAACTAATAAAATTGAACGCATCCATTGGCATCCTTTAGCTATAAAAGCAAAGACAAGTGAAGATGACCAAACTGACTACTCAAATCTAACTCCAGTCAAGATTGTAAATGGAAAATTAATTACACTTGAAAAGGACAATTTACCATCAAATAGAGCAGCTTTTTCGGAGTTTATTGCAGACAGAGAAGAAAACCTCCGCCTTGCACTTGAAGCCATGAAATCACCCAATCCTGATGCCGCACTCGAACTACTGGCCATCATGGAAGAAATATCCAAAGACTGCTTCTACGCCAGTTGGATTATGGGCAATGGATACAATTTAGAATCAATTCTTAAATCATGGGATGGCACTAGTAACGTCAGCTACGGTAGTGGTGAAATCACACATCAACAATTAGCACTCATGCGAGTTCTTTGTGAATTATCTCAAGGTTGGTGGTTTTGGGATGAAGATAACGATACTGGCGTAATTTTCCAAAGTTATCCTTACCAGGGAATCGCCTGATTATTGGGGCTGGGAGTCTTGCGATCGCTGTAAAGGATCGAGAATGCGCTTGCGATTAACAGTAGCGCATTTTTATACTGAATATACAGAAGGTTATGCTTCAATTGGTACAGGTTTCTCCGTGGCGATCGCTTGGTTTAAAAGCGGCTCATCAAATCTAGGCGCGTAACTTTCTGTAAAGACGCTTACTTCACCCCGGATACAGAAGAAGGCCGCCCGCCTTAGTCTGTTCGCTCTTTGCGCGTAGTTAGGTCTTTGGGGTGGACGATGGAAGTCTGTCCACTTCCATAGCTTGAATCAAGCCGTGTTCAAGGGTGAATCGATGACCCACGTGCTCATCGGCAATAACAGATCCAGCCAAGTCACGCACGACCTGATGCACATCGACCAAAATGCGCCCGCCCTCCTCCAAGTAAAAGGTTTGCGGCTCAACGTGCGGATCGATCTCGCTCCATTGCTCCGTCCAGTAAGCGCGAACTTCTTCAGCCCCACGGACAAAACCGCCTTTGAACGCTCTCGGCCAAACCACATCCGGAGTCATGAGGGCAAGGGCAGCGTCAATGTCTCGCGCGTTGAAGGCTGCATACGCCGCACGGAGCAGCTCGATTTCTGGTGCTCTTTGATCTGACATAAGCGGTATGGGGAAGCAGATGCAGTAAGGACTAATCTAATAATTTATTGTATAGAGTTTAGCTGAAGCTTTTTTTATCGACACTATCATGCTTGATGTCAGGTTTATTTCCTTGATTTCCCGTTTTTAATTCTTCTATTGTAAGGAAGGTTGTTTTATACCCACATTTCGCACTTCAAAATGTATTATCTATATTTTCAATAAAAATTCCTAATAATGTTCAGGTTATACTTACAACTCCATATCGCAATTCCGAGTTGGAGAAAATTGATATTGCCTTTGCCTTGCAGCCGCTATTTCAAAAGAAGTATCAAATTCCGTAACCTTTGTTCCAAGTTTTAATTCCTCGTATAAAGGCACACCATCGCCATCATTATCACTAAGAAGAATCTTGGTCATGATATGAGCCGGGGCAACTTGCGCGAGGCGATTTACTACATTAGCAACAAACTCGTTAGATGCTTCGCAGCCATTAAGGTATCTAATCAAAGCATCAGCAGTAGCCTCAGTCATCTTAGCTGGGTTTTTTACCCCCGCTTCCAGAATAAAGTCATCGTAAATAGCTTTCTCGCTATCAGTAAAATTTTCCTTGCAAGCTTGTTGGATAATGAATTCAGCCTGCTGTTGTTGATTTAAAATTGTCATAGTGGTTTTTAGATATTGTTAAAGGAGTAACAGATATGACACATTATGTTTGCGATTTATATGGCAATACAAACTGGAATCTTCCAATAGAAGAAGTCACTGCTAGAACATTCAATACAGAACAAGAAGCCGAACAATGGTTCAAAGATAAGTGTTCTGGTAACAGTATTGAATTTAGTGGCTTCTATGACACTGAACGCTACGTCACCAACTGGGTTTCCTGCGACGGTCAAGAAGTTGGTGAAATCACTAAACGCCCTAGTTCCAATGAATTCTAATTAGGAATTCAGAAGATTGTTTGTACCAGACAATTTTCTCGATCAAATTTAACTCCATATTAAATGACACTCATAGACGGACAATTAATACGAGAACACGTAAAGCAAGAATGTCAAAAATACAAATCCATTTTTCAAGCATCTCAAAAAGAAGTAGCAATCATCAGATTTGAGGCTTCAGAAAATGCCAGCAACGGACTAAGAGCTAGATATGAAGCAGCCAGAATCTCAGCAGAACAAAAAGTAGCAACGTTCAACGCTATTGGCATTACTCCCAATTATATTGTGCTGTCACCCAATATTGCAGTAGAGCAATTTGACAACATTATCCAATCCATTAATGAAAATAGTAAGGTGACTGCTGCTATTGTTCAATACCCAATTCCAGCTAAGTTTACAAGTTCAATTGGGCTATTAGAACCACAAAAAGATATAGATATCGTCCGCAGACAAAGTAACAATTTCTTTGAAAGTTGTGCTACTGCTGAAGGAATCGCCAGAATTGTTGAATCCTACGCACAAAGGGATTCCAATGTTGCAGTTGTCGGCGGAGGTGGCTTTGTGGGCAATGGTGTCATCAAATATTTAGAAGCAAGTAGAATCAGCTGTTTCTGTTTGGAAGACGGTGATGACTTGAGTAGAACTCAAGCAGCTGACATTGTGGTATCAGTCACCGGAAGACAAGGAATTTTCACTCCTTATGTACTCCCGTCTCATCGCTTGGTTGTCGATGGTGGCTTCACACCTACTGCTTCTGGTGCTGCTGGCGATGTAGATCGCAGTGCTTACAGAATCCCCCAGAACATTACGCCCGTCCCTGGAGGTGTTGGCCCGATAGAAATGGCAATTTTAGCAGAACGTTTGGTAAAAATGGATTTGGGCGTAGAACTTGGGAAATGGAACTACCAGCAATTACAGCAAGAACAAATGCAACGTGCTACTATAATAGCCCCCATAGCTAGAGTGTTCTTCGCACAACAAGCAACTGCTTACCCTCAATCCATTCGCACAGAGAGAGAAAATCTATTTGTCTTGGAAGGCAGTAACTACCAGATCCGCTTCAATAGCACCACGCAAAGTTTAATAGTTGCCAGACCCAATGAAAAGCTAACGTTAATTCGGCTATCTCTTGCAAGTAATCAAATTGAAACCGCTAGAGGTATAACAAACGAGGACGTAACAAGATGGCAACAAATTCAAGCTGCGATCGATTCAACAACAACGCAATCAAATGATAGAGGTATGGAGCTTTGAAATTATCAATCATCACTGCAACATACAATAGACCTATGCAGCTTGCATCTACTGCACTGCCAAGCATTCAAAGTCAAACTGACCGCAATTTTGAGTGGCTCGTCATCAATGATGGCGCTAATCCTGACACCAGAGATATTATCACCAGCATTAGGGCAAAAGCTGATTTCCCTATCATCTACATTGAAATGGAACACCCTGACCCTTACAGTGGTTTTGGCTTGTGCTACGCCCGTAACTTGGGACTAGATGCAGCTGGTGGTGACATTGTTTCATACCTGGACGATGACAATAGCATTGCTCCTGAATTTGTTGGCTCAATGCAGCAGTACTTTAAACAACATCCCAATATTCGATATGGCATAGCAAGACAGCAGCGCCGCCGCGATGTCATCCGCAATGGTAATGTTGTTCGTCAAGGAAAGCCGTTTGTTTCGCCTAGCAATTGCTGCTCCTTACAGCAGCTTTTATGGCAGCAAGAGATATTCGACAGCAATGGTTTCGTCCACTACCGGAGCAATGCTCCTAGATGGAACCCTCAGTTTCAAGTATTCGCAGACTACGAGTATTTGCTGCAATCTGCTTGCATCTGGGGTGAAAGTGGCTTTGGTTTCAACGACAGCATTCTTGTTAACTATATCCAGTCTTCTATTGGTATTATTGGTAGTTCTAATTATGAGCAGTGGGCAACTGAGCTATCGCTAATTGTCACCAATCAAGCTAACTATTCCATCCTTAAAGGCAGTATTGTTGAACGCTTAGAAGAGCTTGTAGATAGTTATAGTACCAAGGCACAAATTTCATTAACGCCAAAAGCATTTACGTTCTGACAATATAAAGCAGAGCATCAATAGTATAGCAATAACCAAAACCACTACTTTGGACTAACGCCTACCTGCTAAAACAGCGAGTAGGTATCTTTTATGACCCAACCTGAATGGTTAGAAGCAAACAAGCAGGTTTATTCCAAAGAACATGGTGTTATCCATATCGCCGCCATCATTGAGAAAAACCTTTACTTTAAAAAGGGTAGTTTAAACCAAATTATTTTTGACTGGGAGCATGAAGTCAATAGCGGTAATTTATTACCTCTAAACCAAGCACCAACAGGTAAAAGCATTCTCTACCAAGAAATAGCTGCTATCCTTGATGGCTCAGGAAAACTACAAAGCTGCGAAGTAATTCCTGCTCAAGAAGCTAAACTTTATCCCATCCCAGATGATATTCACCCTCTAGTTAAACTGGCCCTAAGTAAGTCAGGAATCACCCAACTATACTCTCATCAAGTCGAGGCATGGCAAGCTTACAAAAAAGGAGAAGATATAATTCTTCAAACTCCTACTAGCAGTGGTAAAAGTATCTCTTTTCTCATTCCAATCGTTCATGAGTGTCTAAAGGGTAAATCAGCTTTAGTATTCTTTAACTTGAAAGCACTTGCATTTGACCAGGTAGAGAAAATACGTTCCTTTGTTAGCCACTTAGATGAAAATATTCGCCCCCAAATTCTCAATATTAATGGAGATATTCCTCCCCAAGAGCGCAAACAACTTTACAGCAATCAACCCTCAATTTTATGCGTGACTCCTGATGTATGGAACCACGAGCTAAACAACTACCAATTCGATTCAAACTGGGGATTTAGAGAAACAATCAGAAAACTTTCAATCATTGTCTGTGACGAAATGCACTTTTATCAAGGCATATTTGGTTCGCATTTTGCACTACTTAATCGGCGAACTCAACTCATGATAGAATCTGTCGGCAATGATATTTCAAAATTACAGTACATCTTCGCTTCTGCAACAATTAGTAACAGCAGCGAAATTGCCCAGAAGATATCTAATCGAGAAGAACAAAGTAACCTTGCTATTATTGACCAAAGTGGGGCAAAACGCTCGGAGATTACTTTTATTAGCCTCAAACCACGGAACAATACATTTTACCAAACTGCCCAAGTCGCAGCTATGCTCGTAAGTAAAGGCATCGTCGGGATTTGTTTCTGCGATAGTAGAGAACTGGTTAAGGTTTTAACTAATGCCATACGTAAAGCTTTAATCGAGATGCAACTGCCCCACCTGGGAGAAACCATCTCAGCATTTTATGGGAGCATGAAGGCAAATCAGCGTAACAAAATTATTGCAGATATACAAAGCGGGAAAGTCAAGTTCATTATATCTACAAGTGCTTTGGAGGCGGGTCTAGATATCGGGTCTATTGATGCAACTATCGTACATAGTTACCCCGGCTCAATTCTTGCCTTTCGCCAGAGGGCAGGACGTGCGGGGAGGCAGGAAGCAGGGCTATTGGTGTTTATTCCATCGAAAAGGTCGATTATGGATTCTTACTACGCCAATTACCCAGAACGCCTTTTATCTGATCCTCCAGAAATTATCAACTTTAACCACAATTATGAAACAACTTTGGAGCAGCATATTCTCGCTTGTTGCAAAGAAAGTAAACCGACACAAGCTCAAATTGCCCGACATTTTGGTAGTTCTGGTAATGCGATCGCCCGACAGTTAATCGGTGATAATCAACTGATATTCAGCTACAATCAAAGACTGACAACTAATCGAAACCTCGGTTATGTCCACTCAAAAATTAAAGTTAGAGGCAACACTGACCAAAACATCAGTTATATCAATCAAGATAGCACAGAAGAGTTTGAGGAAAGTTCGGCATCTTCTGCACTAAGAGAAGTTTACCCTGGTGCTATATATCTTGCTCAAGACTTTGATGGCAACCCCGTACAGTATAAATCACAAGAACTAAATTTAACCGAAGGGGAAGCAATTCTCAAGCCAATTGAAGCAACCAATTTATTTAGTCGTCCTGAAGGAAGCCTAAATTTCGAGGAAATTAAAATTGTCGGGGAAGCCAAAATTATCAATCTTCCCCAAGGGGCTGCTAGATTTACACCTGTTTCAGCCAAAATCAAAGAAGAAATTTCTGGCTACAACTTGTACAGGCTGGAACAAAAATGGACTTGTACTAATAACAGATGTCGCAACTTCAATTTAAATTTACCTGGACACTTACAAACTTGCCCTGCTTGTAAAACCCAACTGATTGAACGAGAATTTGTCGAACTATTGGAGGAAAATAAGTACGAGGAATCACTTGCTCTTAACTACAATACATTCTGCGTTAGGGTTGAAATTAACGCTGATGCACGAAAATATTTTTCAGTTTTGGTCAAAAATCACAGAAAAGAAATACTTAATAAACAGAAATATATTACCAATGAGGAGAAACAACTATTTGAAAGCAATGAAACCAAAATTTGCGTTCATACTCTCGCTCATCACCTTATACTCAGTTTACCACTTGTCGAACATGGAGCAAACAGTCGAGATATAGATTTCATGTTAGTAGAAGTGCCGTCTAATACTAGGATAGTTGGCTATTTCTTCGATACTTGTGAACATGGTACAGGTATGTGCGATACCCTCATCAAGTATTTAGAGACTGCCTTTATTAAGGCAAAGTTTCTAGTCGATAATTGTCCTTGTAAATACGGCTGCTCTTCTTGTACAACAATTCAACGCTGTCCTGATGATAACGAAGCGCTGTTTAAATCAGTTGGGTTATCTCTACTAAAGGAAATAATCAATCCAACAGAGACAAGAACTATTAATCAATAGTTAAGATAATCCTATCCAGCTTGGGTAGGATTATTTTTTTAGTAATTCAACCACATACATCGCTTACGCACAAGATTGATGAAAGTTTTGAGAATAAGCGATGTACGTCGAACTATTAGCTGATTCACATCCAAACCCTAAAAAATTTCAAATTATTCACGCACCATCATATTTACTTATAGAAACCAATTTTCAAATAGGAGATTTTGTCGAGTCGAAGAATATTGATTTTCTTATCAATCATGCTGTAAATCTAGGGTATCAGGTGAAAATATCCCATCCTGAAACCCAACAATATAATAAATATCCTCTTCCCAAAATCAGTGATGCTCTAGCTGATTTTATAATTAATTATCCATCAGACTTAAAACTGCGAACTAACGGGATGGTTTTTGAACAAAGGGCATATTTAATGTCTAAAGTTTACGATGAAGTGTGTCAAAATCTTGAATCAAAAGCTCTTTTAAGAGAAGCAGAGTATTGGCTGATAAATTACGCACGAGAAGTAATTGCCAAACAATGTCATTACTTACCAGATATCCTAATGAAATTAGATAATCCAACTGTGAGAGCAATGGCAATAGATACACTCATGCTCTGGCAACCAGATTGGAACAAAGCTATCTCTCAATATAGAGGAAGTAGATTTGAGGCTGGCAATAATGAATTTGAGGTTATCAGCTACTATCACAATCAAAACAAGAAGGGTAGGGAGGGGATAATGGTACTGTGCAAGGTAACAAAAACGATGAATAACTATCTTGAATTTCCTACCTTTCCTTGCAATGCAAACTGTACTCTTGGGACTTATCAAGTCGAAAATGCACTTAACCAGAGGTTGGCTTAAAACATAATTACCATCTGAAATATTAATCATGGACGAGCAACAAATCAACTATTTCATAACAGGTATTTGTACGTTTCACTGGAATGCTGATTTTCATAAATTCTGTCAAGTCTGCAACTTTGACCCTAACCACACCTATTCAAAAGAGAAATGGCAGCAGTGGCAACAATTTGTATCCGGTATTAAAGCGTTTGACCAAAATACACTTGTTAAGCTAGTTGAAGCTGGCCAGCAATTAGCATGACAGTCATAATCTCAAACCACTACGGTTACTAACGCACTCGTGCATGAATTATCGAAATAATTAGCCACATGAATTCATGCACGCCCAAATCCGTCATTTGGTATCTTCGCTTAACAACTTACCCGAAGAATGGCGAATCGTTCCTACCTTTGGTAAACGTCCTTTAGGGAAAGAATGGGAAAAAAATACTTACTCTCCCAAAGAACTACAAACTGAACTTGTCCGCCGCCGATTAAAATTTTGGACAAATAACAGATTTATCACCCCCACTGGTGTAGCTTTGGTATGCGGTTTCAATCATCCTCAAGGGTACTTAGTAGCTATTGACTGCGATGGGGAAACATCCTGGCGACACATCATTCAGATTAACGAACATTCTGAACCAGAAGAACTCAACCAGCTAACACCCGCCGAAACACGCGATACTCCTACAGAATCGTTGTGCGATACTCCTATGGAGTCGTTACACGATCGCGCTCAAAAATATCTTCCTCCCACAATTGCATTTACCTCTGGGAGGAAATATCGCAGCCAACGCTTATACCTCATCCCAAATTCAAAAGCTTGCGATGTCAAATCTCGCAAAATCAAAACTGGGAAGGACGAACACCTGGAATTTCGAGGCAAAAACCTAGCTTCAATCCTTCCCCCGTCCTTTCACCCAGAAGGTAGAAATTACAAATGGCTTCCCGGCTGTAGTCCATCTGAACGCCAAATAGAAATAGCTCCTGATTGGGTAATTGCCCAAATGCTTGCCAAACAGGAGAAAACAAGAAAGTTTAACCTACCCAAAGAAAAATATAACCGCAGATATGGGGTAGACAGGTACGCTCATTTAATTCCCTCAATAGAAACCAATATTCAAACCGCACTTGTGCTACTCGAAGTCATCCACCCTCGGTTTGCAGATGATTACCATTCGTGGATTCAAGTCGGGATGGCACTTCATAGCGTTAGTCCCATTTTATTTAAGGCATGGAACACCTGGAGCCAACTTTCTCCTAAGTATAAACCAGGCGAATGCGCCTACAAATGGCAGTCTTTTAACAAGACAGGTATCACTATCCGCACCTTATTTAGATTAGCTAATCTCTCTTAATCATGAGTAATCAAACATCACATTACGAGAATGCAACTGGCTTTGAAAATAGCTATAGCAGTAAAGATTTTAATCCTGATATTCAGGATAATAGCAATTTAGAAGAAACATTAGATGAATCAGTAAATACTGAAGTTATAAGTCAAGATTCATCTAGCGGGATAGTTTTTACAAAAACCGTCATAATAACAATTCAGTTAACACCAAATTCTGAAAAAGCAATTGTCACAATTGGAATCCAAGATGCACCTCCGATTATTAAGATAATTAACTTAACTGAGATAACATCTCAGCCTGTCATAAATAACTGGCTACAGGATTTAGAAAAATCTCTCCTAGAAATGCTAAATATCTGCCAACAAAGGATGGAAAAGCAGACTACAGAGCAGAATCGACAGAAACAATCAAAACAAGTACAAAAGCGTAACCTACCTGAAGATAAAGATAAAAAACCTACACCTAACAAGCAACTGTCACTATTTTAATTACCATGAAGTACATTGCTATTATTGAAGGACAAGAAATTCCTCTGGATGAGGCGATCGCCCAGGATGACAATACTCTCAAAACAGCTATTAGCGTCTACTTTCCAGAGTATGCTAATGCCGAAATTGAACGACAAACAACTGATGATACAGTTTCAATTCGTTTAGTAAAAAAAGCAGGTACTAAAGGAAGTCAATTTAGAGAATTGAAAAACAGTTTTCAAGAAATAAATCCTGCACTAAAGTTAGGATGGCAGATAAAGCTTCTAGAGATAAACAGTCAAATTAGCCTCGAAAATTTAATTACCTTACAACCTGAGATAGATAAAGCTATCAAGCTCGGTCAATCTTGGGAAACCTATAGCGAAAAAGTTGCTCAAAGCCTTAAACAGCAACCTGCTATTACGAGTAAGTATCCTGTACTGTAATCACAAATTTATAGCCGCTATAACTCGTAGCGGCTGATTAGTTATGCTTGGCAACATACACTCATTCAAAATACCCATTACTTGTCTAACAGCAATTAATTATCTAGAAAATCTTTCCGAACGAGTAAATATTTTAAGCCTGTATCAAAAATTATTTCCAGAAAAATGGTTAGAATCAACCATACCTATTACTAAACAATCACATCCAACTAGTGCTTACCTCGATAGAGAAATTGAATTTATTAACCTAGTGAATGAAAATCTATTCCCAGTAGAATATATCGATAAAATCGAGTTTAATCCCGAACGTGATAGTATTCTAGTTTCGCCACAAAGACTTGAGTGGTGGAATGAAGATTTCGAGGAATTGGTATACTCAGAGAAATTTCTATTGTCATTAATGGGGCAAGGGTACAATATCAGCCAATGGAAACTAAATTTTGGTTTTACTCCTGATTACATTGCTCCAGCAGAAGAAATTTACTTCGAGAAATTTGTAAAGCTGTGTCGTCGTTACAAAAGTCCTCTGCAATATTTAGATATAGCCATACGAATTATAGATTACTCAACTGAAAATATTTGGCTAGATATTACGTGTGAAACAAGCGATTGGCTGGAATGGACTTATGAGAATATCATATTTCTCGCTCAAAAGTGGCAAGAAGCCGTCTTGATGTTGGAGAAATCAAATGAGGTTAGTCATTTGTTAGAAACATCTCTTTCTGCTCGAAAAGCAGCAGTGAAAATTTGGAACCAAGCATCAAAAGCATGAATGTAGATACAAATATATTACCAATAATTAACTTAGAAAATGTCTCCCAAATTCTACTAGCCAATATTCCCCAAGATGATTTACTAGGGCAGTTAATTATCCTCAAAGGACAGTTTATTTTAGTCGAACGCGAAGGCAAAGAGTCTAAATATAAATTCTTGTCTCCTGAAGCAGTAGAGAAAGCCTTCACAAGTAAAACTGCCGCGTCTGGATGGCTTTCTAGCAACACAATTTGGTGGGGTAAAAATCCAGAGGGAGAGGCCATTATTCAGTTTTACTCTCCCCAAAAATATCAAATTCAAATTATGGGACAGGAAACTGAAGTAATTACTGTCCCTATGCCTGCATTCTTATTTGCTGGATGCGGTAGTAGATATTACCTGTGGGCAGTTAAAGGCAGGGTATTTAAACCAGACGCACAACTGTACAAGCCCCCTCTACCTAATATTTGGGACGACTCTAGTATTTGCTTTGGGGGAAATTCTCTCAATATGTGCAGTGCTGCAAGCATAGGCCAAGTTTGGGATCTGTTCTGGAAATCACCTTTTAACAAGGACTTATCTCAGGGCAAGTCAAAAACTCATCCCGATAATATCTGCAATCAGCTAATCAAATTACACGAATCTAAAGCTAAATCCTACCCTTCAAGTGACCTTGTTCCCGTTCATAGCTGGAAAATCACAACCCCAGAAGACATTATTAATCATTTGTTTAGTTAACCATGAATCCTTTTATCGGTTATCACCTCGCTACAAGTAATAACTTTCCTCCTTACAGTCAAAAACTCCAGGAATACTGGCTGGCAGCAAATGGGCTTTTCTTGCGATCGCACCGCCGCGAGTTAGAGGTTTGCTTGCAACTAACTCAAACTCAAGTTGCTGGACTCCAACCCCTTGAACCCTACTTTCGTCTGAAAGTCCCAAAAGTTCCTTGCCAAGCGATCGCTGAGATTATCAATGCTGCCAGTATCAACCCCCAACAGGAAATCCTATTCTACTTGGGAGTGACAAACAACCAATGGTGGTGTCACACACCACTGCAAACCGCGTCTTCTACTCATGTCTTATCTTTAGAAAGCGCACTCAATAAAAACTATACAGATAGCTTAGTGGAAATGCACAGTCATGGAACTCTAGCTGCTTATCCTTCAAGTGCAGACAATCAAGAAGAAAAAGGCAAATTTCGAGTGTTTGCGATTATTGGCACACTGAATACCATTCCCACAATTTATACCCGCATTGGGATATACAATCACTTTTTCGACATCAACCCCAATCAAATATTTGAACTGCCGCTACAGGTAAAATGCTTGAATTAACTACTTACCAACAAGCTTTACCCGTCTTACCTCGCAATCATACTCGTATCAACTTCGTCTTAGTAGGAGTAGGAGGAACAGGCGGGTTTCTTGCAGAAGATTTATGTCGAATTATTCTGCAACTCCAGCATACTAGAAAAGAAATTAACTTTGCGATCGTTGATGGCGATACTGTCGAACTCAAGAATATCAGCCGCCAAAATTATCAACAAGCTGAAATTGGGCTACCAAAGGCAGAAACACTGGCTGCAAGATGCAGTGCCAAGTATGGAATAGAGATTACAGCCGTTTGCGACTGGTTTGAAGAAGACATGATTCCCACGGCCAGTTGGTGGAATACCCTAACGGTAATTATTGGCTGTGTAGATAACAGCGCCGCCAGGAGCAAAATTCACTCTGTTCTTAAAATAAACAGTGCAAATGAGCCAGCATCGCTATTTTGGCTGGATTGTGGAAACAGCAACTACTCTGGACAAGTAGTAATTGGAACGCACTCTAATTTTGATATAGTCCAAGCTTCCAATAACCCAGACAAACCTCAATTCTGGTTGCATCTTCCCTCCCCAGTGCTGGTTCACCCAGAACTGTTGGTTCCTCAGCCAGAAGAACTTAGCGACAATAACCTTTCATGTGCAGAAATTCAAGCACGGAATTATCAATCACTATTCGTCAATAAAATGACGAGTGCGATCGCAGCCCAGTATTTACTAGAATTAACCCTCACTGGGGGGTTAAAAAAGTTCGCTAGTTATTTTGACCTTACAGCAATGTCAACCCGAAGTTTATATACAAGCATCGATCAACTCAAAAAATACTATATTCCGCAAACAAATTACCACAAATAGCTGACGCAAATATATCCCAAAAGCTAAATTTGGGATATATTTTTATGAATCGTTTTAATCACAAGACACTTGAACTTATTGAACAGAGTCCAGAATGTTTATCAACGATAAATTATCGCAATTTAACTATCAAAAGTGAATCTGAAGTTGCTGGTGGTCAGTTTCACCTCATTATGCAACAAATTGGGTTAGGGCTACCAGTCGAAGCTTTATTGAAGGCATACCCCCAAATTAATAACTGGGTCGATAAGGTAAAACCTTTTCTAAATATTCCTGGCAACAAACAATGGAATGCCCAACTTCAATATTTATACCACGATATTCTTCTCAACAGCGAGTGCGACCTCATTATCTACGGCGAAAATCAAGTAGTTGGGTTTGACTGGACAATTCAAAAACCTCCTAAATTTGAAATTCTTGAGAGCAAATGGCAAACTCAATTGAGGTTATTTCTCCTATACGAACAAACTGGAATACCATTGGAGCAAATTAGCCTAGTTTATTTGTTCGTTAACACTGATACTATTTACCAGTTTACTTATTCTGAAGATAAACATTTAAATTTCAAAACTCGGCTAGAAAAAACACTCGCTCCTTTTGTAGAAGATGATAAGGAGAAAAAACTTTTAGCCCACAAAATGACCCCTCAAGAAGCACATGATAAATGGCTAGCAAAAGAAATATCAACTATGGAATATTTAGCAGCAATTCCTGAAGTTGAAATATGAATCCAACAGAATTAAATATCACGAAAATCGAACTCACTCCTAACAGTGGTTGGACGCTGAATATTCTCTCGCGTCGGGTAGCGACTATTACCGACCCCTTGGGAAGCAGAAAAACCAGCTATTTCGGGTTCGATACCAAAGAACAAGCAGAAAAATTTAAAGCTTGGCTTGTCAGAAAAAACAAATGTAGTAGTGCAGTTATCCGTCACTCAGAACGATTAGCTACTGAATGGGAGGTAAAAGCTTGGAATGTGCCAACCTCCCTAATTTTTGAATGCGCCATCAAAGATTTAAAGGAATCAAGCAATGCAACTATCTCTACTAAATCTACCCTACAACGATGATAATTCACCCATAGCAGATATTTTCAATATTCCCAACTTAGAAAAAGCAGAATTCCTTCGTAACTTAGCTACTTCCATGCAGCCAATAATCGACCAAAAGAAAAATCCTGCTATTGGAAATCAAAGGGTGACAAAGCATCGTAAAACTATAGCTCAAGGGATAATCCAAGAAGGAATTGAACTTGAAATCATCCAGTCTTGGTTATTTGCGATCGCACAAATGTGGGAAGTAGGAAATATCCCACCAATACTACGCGGCATATCTCACAAATCGCAAGTAGAAGCCCTATTCAGAATTTCCCAAATGGGAGAAACAATTCAGAAAGTCCACGAAAAATTGGCAGGCGAATATTACCAAGACTGGGTAAAGTCTTTAAGTCGCGCCGGATTACATACACCAAGCGAAATCATATCCGCAATAACAGAAATTCAAAAAGTAGTAAAACCTGAAGCAATTGATACTACCAAGCAACTACTCAATAAGCTTGAGTTAGAAATCATTGGCATGAAAGATGGAGATTTCTTCCCTACTCCTAAACCAGTCTGTCAACGGCTTGTGCAACTGGCAGATATTAAACCAAATTGGCAAATTTTAGAGCCTAGTGCTGGTAGTGGAAATATTGCTGAGTATATCACTAATACCTACCCTTATGTTCAACTAGAGGTGGTTGAGATTAATTACGATTTACGACAAATTCTAGAACTCAAAGGATTTAATCTCGTAGGGAAAAACTTTCTGGAGTTTAACCCCAGTCATTTATACAATGCCTGTATCATGAATCCTCCATTTTGTGAACTTGTCCAACATATCTACCAGGCTTGGAAGTTACTCGTAACGGGTGGCGTATTAGTTTCAGTTATACCTGAATCAGTTTTCTTCAATCGTAAGTACAAAACCTTCAAAGGCTGGCTACAAGCCAATAATAGCTATGTAGAAATGGTAGATAAAGATGCCTTTTTGAGTTCAAATAACCCTACAAACGTAGCCACCAGAATCATTAAACTCATTAAACCATAGTGTACTACAAGCGTATGGCATACTACCAAATTGATAAAACTAAATATGTCACGTATGTTTTCCCTATATGGTGACAATATATGAGATACAAAATCCTTACACAGCAAGAGTTAGAAGTAGCACTTAATAAGTGCAAGCTTGCTGGTTGGAAGGTCAATAATATCACCAAACTTAGTAACAAAATGCTTGAAATCAAACCCCAACGAACAAGGAGATAAATATGGCAATTGAAACTATTGCTTCTTATAGATTTATTCCTGGTAAAGACAGTCAAATAACCACTTACGGATCTCCTGAAGAACAAACAGTCGCAATTCATAATTCAAGCATGGCATCTGTGTCACTGACTTTCACAACTGAAAACACATCTGTTCTTAGACAAATTATCATCAGTCTTCAGCAAATATACCAGACACTTATAAATACTAAAACTGAAATTATTCAGGAAGATATTTACATTGACAGCTTTACAAACTTAAGGGGAGAGTGTGATGAAAAGTCTATCTAAATAACTAAGTAACAATCAATCTTTTAAGTCGTCTTAATAACAGACGACTTTGATTTTTTACAACGACTTTTTGCTTTACGCATTAAATATTGATTTTCATTAATTAAAATTATGCCAAAAAGTCAAACAAAGCCTACTAATTCTGCTACTGAAGAAAGCACAGTATCCCAGTCTGAATCCCCTGAACAAACAGTTCAGAATAATACAAACATACAAAAGCGTAAATTAGCTATTTCTAAATTTGCAAATCCTGAGTACAATGCGCCGATTAGTAATATCTGCATCTGCCAAGTAATCAATCACATGGAAGCAGAAAAAGTCGGGTTGTTTATCAAAGATAAATACTTAGCAGCAATTAACTGGCAAGGACAAGAACCTACACACAAGCACACCTTCTCTAGTGGCACGCCAGAAATGGGAGTATTGCTGCAATCGCCCAGGATGCACATTCTTGATGTTTCTCCCAGATATATTGAGCAACGCGATGATGGCAAAATTGTAGGAGTGTACGAATCACCTGATGGGTACGAAATGTACCAAGCACTTGGCAAAGATGCCGCAGTATTGAGAAGGTTCTACTTATTGCAACTTGTTGATGAAAATAATCATAACCTGCACTCAGTACCAATTGTCTTATCAATCAAAGGCGTTGCATCATCAAAATTTGGCGAGGCTTATAAACAGTTCCAACGCGAACTAGAGGTTGCATTCGCCCGATTTACTGATACAACTGTTGCTGAAAAACGTGCAGAGTTTCATCGCCTTGGTGTATTTCAACCCACTTTTACGCCATCTCTGGAACCTAAAGAAGCAGTCAACCAAAGAGATAAATCTTGGGTAGCAGTTGTCACTTCCTATAAATCACCAAACCCCGATGGCAGCGATTTTCTCGAATTCTTCTCAGAAGGCAAAGAAATCGATATCCAAACAACAATGCAGGCAAATCCCGAATTCTCTCACCGCATCGGTAAAACATCAACTGTTGTAGCAGAACATAATCGCTTGGTAGGTGCAGCTGATATGCCAGTAGCAGCACTTCCTCCTAGTACAGCAGCTCAGACTTATACAGCATACAGTACTGAGATGGAAGAACTGCCCTACTAAAAAAACTATCTCATGTAACCGAAAAGGGTGCTAGAAATAGTGCCCGTTCAAACATCATCTACTAAAAGCAAAATAACAAATGAAACTAACCATTGAACAATCTAAACTCGCAGAAATTCTAGAAACCGCTTATCTGGCAATTAGTCCTAAGCCCACTGACCCAATTTTAGGAAATATCTTACTGATAGCAAATGAAGATGGGATAGTAGCAGCAACAGGAACAAACCTTAACCTCACAATTCATACTACAACGACCGCTAATGTAGAAACTTCAGGTCAGGTAGCACTACCAGCCAAACTATTAACTGACACTATTAACAATGTCAGAGGAGAAATTACCTTAGAGGTAGAAAACCAAGCCTGCATAATTACTCACAATAGCGGTAAATGCCGTCTGATTGGCGGAAAACCTGACGAGTTTCCAACTCTTCCCAAGGGAGAAAATCCAATAGAAGTAAATTTAAGCGCCAAGAAACTCCAAGCCGCACTTGAAGGGACGCTCTATTGCACCAATGGTGATGAAACAAAATTAGTTTTAACTGGTGTCAACTTCAAAATTGATACTAATAAGTGGCAAGCTGCTAGTACAAATGGTCACAAATTAGCATTAGTCACAGGAACACTTGATAGCGAATATTCTGACCCAATTGACTTTACTGTTCCAGGTAAGTCACTTGGCGAGTTAAACAAAATTCTCTCTCAAAGTGCCGATACAAGCGTGTGCAATATTCTTCTATCAAATAAAACTATTGAGTTTAGTCTTCCTAATACAAAGGTCATTTCCCGACTTTTAGAGGGAGAATATCCCAAAATCAATAGCTTGATTCCCAGAACATTTGAGTATGAATTTACATTAGAACGCAAGGGATTTGAGAGCGCACTGAAGCGAGTAAGTTATCTAGCTGAACGCAAGCAAAAGGTTGTCAAAATTCTCTGGGAATTGGAAGCTACACAGGCAACACTATACACCGAAGCTACTGATATCGGGGATGCAGTTGACTCGGTACTGATGAAACCAGCAACTAATCATTCAGAAAACATCAGTATTGGATTAAATATCGACTACCTTATCGAAGGATTAAAGCACATTAGTACTGATGAAATCGTGGTTCGGTGTAACAAACCTACGCAACCAGTCATTATCTGCCCAATGGGAGGACTGCTCAATCAGCTGTATCTGGTAATGCCTGTAGAAATTAAGCAGGGGTTTGAAAAGGTAAATAACCAAAGTACAAAGACAGAAGCCAGGACTCAACCTGAGCCTAGCACTGAAGAAGTAACAGATGTAGCACAGGCAACAGATGATAGTGAAAATTCTGAAACAGAAATACCATCTTTAGTAGCAAAAGATACTACTAAAGGTAAGTCAACCTCACGCTCGTCACGAACGAAAAAAGAAGTGGCGACTGCTTAAAAAATTAAACTCCTTATCAGCGCAGTTGGTAAGGAGTAAATAAAACACTTTTAATCATCAAAACTATGTACCAACCACTACATCTCAAATACCGTCCTCAGACTCTTAGTGAAGTTATTGGGCAAGAACATATCATTCGCACTCTCATAAATGCGATCGCTCTCCAAAAGATTGCACCTGCTTACCTATTTAGCGGCCCCAAAGGTACAGGTAAAACCAGTACCGCCCGCATCATCGCTAAATCCCTCAACTGTCAATCAAGCAATGAGCCGACAACCAAGCCCTGTGGAGAATGCAATTCATGCAAGGGAATTACAGCATCTTCTTCTGTTGATGTAACCGAACTGGATGCAGCAAGCAATAGTGGAGTAGAACTGATCCGAGAGCTTATATCCACTATCCAGTTTGCACCAGTGGAAAGCAGATTCAAAATATTCATTATTGATGAATGTCATGCCCTAAGCAGCCAATCGTGGCAAGCACTCCTCAAAACCATTGAAAGCCCTCCCCGTCATGTAGTATTTATCTTCTGCACAACCGAGTTACACAAAGTTCCAGAAACCATTGTCTCCCGTTGCCAAAAGTTTGACTTTAAGAGAGTTCCTGTCTCGCTAGTTGCAAGCTACCTAGAACAAATATCTCACCAAGAAAGTATCAACATTGCGCCATCAGCAGTTACCGCCGTAGCTAAAGCAAACAAGGGACATCTGCGCGACTCACTCAAACTATTAGATCAGTTAACCTTACTAGGTGAAGAGGAAATTACCTCTAATTGGGTTTGGGAACTATCAGGCACTATTCCCGAATACGATCTACTCACCGTCTGTGAAAATATCATCAAAGGAGAAATTACGGGCAATTTAGGCATCCTTCAAGATTGGATTGAATCTGGTAAACAGCCAACTGCTATCCATACAAGTCTTGTCAACTTCCTCAAAGACTTACTTGTGTGCAAAACTAATCCCAATGGCAGACATCTTACACAGCTAGAAGAGGACACCTGGGAGGAATTAGTAAGTATCTCGCAGTTGTGGAATATCGACCAGATCCGAAATGCGATCGCAATTTTAATGGCACGCCAAAATCTCATGCGGGATGAAGACGCGCACCTTTGGTTAGAAGCTACATTTATCGAGATAGTGCCAACCACAAAGGGTAGTCCTCACTCACAACCCTGGAAAGATTGGAAAACTGCCCAAGATGCGATTAACTGGGGCAAGGAACAGTTACCCCACTTAACACAAACGCAGTTACAAGAACACTGGCAAAAGCTGACACCTATTAATGGTAAAAAGGCACCTGCTTGGGTAGAAGCTGTCCAAAAGCTGCAACAAAAACAATTACAGCAAGCTTAACTTTAAGGAGGGTTATAACCGTAGTTATAACCCTATATTTCTTTCTTTATTTAATTAAATAACCAAATAAATTAACATTTACTACCACAGCAGCATACGCAGTTAAGTTGATAGTTAAAAATTAATATCAACATGAATTAGGAAAATCTCTAATTAATGAATTATAACCACAGAGATTTTGTGAAGAAATCTAGAGGGATAATCGTTGTCGATGAAGACAAACTAAACATTTATTGGAAAGATACTACTCCAATAAAACCTTGGCAGCCCAAAATACAACTCAAGCCGTATCAGGAACTTTCACAAATATTTGTTGATATCGAAACAGCAGGAATAAACCCATTTGAAAGCCGTATTTATGCTATCGGTTGTATGGATTCAAGAGGATATTTTACTATTTTCATGGATATCTCAGAAGCTAAAATACTGACCAAATTTATCAACCATCTCAGTAAAAGAAATCCAGATGTAATTTTCACATATAACGGAATGGCATTTGATATTCCATTTATTATTACTCGATGCAACTTGCACGGTATAAAACACCCATTTCAAGTTGCATCCAAATCTCGGACTATTCGTACCGCCCAAGTACGGGGTGAGCCACTAAAAATTCAGGAGGTGTTCATCCGAAATAGCCAACACGTAGACATTTATATATGTGTTCTGAGGTGGGATTTCATAGCCAAAAAGCTAACTAACGGCAGATCGCTCAAAAAGGCTGTATTGGACATGGGACTGCGCCAGAACACCAGGCTAGTTCTTCCCTATGAAGAAATCCTCGCTTGTTGGAAAGATGGCCCCAACAGTAAGGGATGGAAACGCCTAAAAGAGTATCTTGTCTACGACCTCGAAGACACCCGGCTAATTGCGAATAGACTTGTACCCTCATACTATTACGAAGCACTAATTGTACCGAAAATGAACCTCCAGCAGCTAACACTTGCTGGTAATGGTACTAAATGGGAGCGAATATTTGAGCATCATTATCCAGGCTATAAACCAAAACCCGATCGCAAGTACAAATTCCAAGGAGGGATGACCTACTCTATTCCTGGACTGTATAGAAGGGTTGGATATGCAGATATTAGCTCAATGCACCCTTGGGCAATGCTAGATAAGGCTATTTGCTCAATTAAAGATACAGAACGTATTGGGCTAAGTATTCTGCAATATTTGGTGAATGAAAAATCTAGGCTGGAAAAACTTGCATCTGCTGGAGATGTTGCTGCTAAGGAAAAAAGAGAATCCGTCAAGGTTTTAGCTAACTCTGAGTTTGGATTCTTCGGCACCTCTGAACTCGCCTTCAATGATATGGAAGCTGCTGCATTAGTTACAGCCTACAGTCGAAAAGTACTCAAGCTAATGATTGAAATTATCACTCGGCACGGTGGTACTCCTGTGGAAGTTGACACTGATGGAGTGTTTTTCACACATCCCAACCCAGAAGAGGTACGTAGTTTACTTCAATCTCAATTGCCTAAAGGGATAACTGTCAAGCTAGAGTTTATCGCCGACGCTATGTTTATCCCCGAACGGGGAACCAAAAATTACCTTTTATGGCTTCCAGACGGGAAAATTATCACTAAAGGCAACTGGCGCAACCGCGATCGCTCTCAACTGGAGAAAGAGTTTTCTATTGAGTATTTAACCCTGCTAATTCAAAATGTATCAGCAGCAGAAGATTATTATGTACACATCAAATCCCAGATTTTATCAAGGGAATATCCAAAAGAAAAACTTGCAATCACACGCAAAATTAAAGAGGGTGAAAAAGAAATCCTCAAACTAGGGAAACCTGGAGATGTAGTCACTTACTATTACGGAATTAGTGGCATAACCAATATCAGCAGTGATGAGAATTACTCACGTCAATACTATCTTCACCTTATTGAAAAAAGGCGAGAAGAAATTCTTAAAATAGCTGCTCCTGCAACACTAGAAAGTAACAAACGTCAGTTATCTCTTTTCTAAACGAACAAAGTTGAGATTTTAGGTAATTTTGAAGGCACTAAATATAAAGGTTTTTCAAATTCATACATTCTCACTTGTCTTTCATACATTCTCACTTGTCTGTAACTAATGAAAAATAAATCCTCTTCTCGCAAGCCCAGGCTTAATAAAAAGCAAAGGGCTTGGGTAAACTCATTCCTGTCGTCTCATTCTAATGCCAGAGTTAGAACTATCTACGAATTGGATGGCGATCGCATAGTTCAAATTGAGTGGTGGGAAAACACAAACCCAGTAATATTAGACCCAAAAACTTACATCCAAGGAATTATCAGCTACAACATGTGGGTTAAACTAAGAAAGTCTGGCGATCCCAGGAAAACAGCTGAGTTTTCTTATCGCATTACCCCACCAGAAAAACGAAGTGCATCATGGCACTTAACAGGTCAACTCTCTCTAGAACTCCCCCAATGTTACGAAGTTCCACAACCAAACAACCCAGTTATCATTAAACCAAAAAGGAGAAATACTAAAACCAAAAAACTTAAAAAATTTCTTCAATATACTCTTCCTTTATCAGAGACTAGTGTTCAAATTCATACTACAAATATAGAAAATTGGGAAAAATAAAACAAGCTAATTGCTGATAAAATATTAGGTAATCAACGGATTTACAATGAATCCTATCTAGCTATAGCTAAAAGTCTAAAATCAGGTAAAAAAGATTGTAGAATGAATGTGTTGATCCGTGTGCATAATAATAGCTATAGTTCTCGCGTAAACAAGTTTAAGCAAGTATAGCGATGTACGCTTTAAAAAGAGAGTTAAAACTAAATAACAACGAACGCTCTCTTATGCGTGGTATAGCAGGATTTAAGAGGTTTGTTTACAACTATGCTCTAGATTTAATCACAGCCAGTTGGGATTTTGAAGGCATAAAAGCTGGTGATTCAAAACGACTGGATACCATCAAAAAAGTATTTACTCAAATCACAATGAACAAGCCGGAGTACGCATGGATGAGAAAATATCCATCCACGGTGTATCAATCAGCTTTTCAAGATTTGAAAAATGCTTTTAGTCGCTGGCGCAAGGGATTGACGGGTTTCCCAGTCAAGAAAACCAAAAAGAAAGGAGACTCATTTACTGTTTATAAAACCTCTGGAGTTTACCTCGAAAAGGGTAAGCCAGCACTACCATTTACCAATAGAGTTGTGATTAATCGAGGAAAGAAAATTACCCTACCAGGAATTAAAACATTTCGATTAAAGGAGGCAATTGACTTTATTTGTAGTTCGCAAACATTCACCATTTCAAGAACTGCGGATAGATGGTTTGTATCATTCGTTCTGGATGCCGAAAAAATCCCACTAATTATTCACACCATAGAAAAGATTGGCGTAGATTTGGGAGTAAAGACTTTAGCAGTTTGTTCTGACGGCACAACTTATGCCATGCCAATTACCATAAAAAAAGCGAAAACCAAGCTGAGTAAATTGCAGTGGCGAAATCGTAATAAAGTCCTAGGAAACAAGAAACTCAACATCAAAGCCTCCAAGAACGCTCACAAGTTGTATAATAAGTCAGCTAAAATCTACGCTCGGATTGCCAATATTAGGCGAGATACGACACAAAAGATGACAACCGATTTAAGTCGTAAAGCATACATAATTCGTATTGAAGACTTAAATGTCCAAGGGATGATTGCTAACAGCAAGTTAGCTGCTGCTGTTAGCAACAACTGCTTTTATGAAATTCGTCGCCAATTAACTTATAAGCAGTCTTTCTACGGCACAAAAGTCGAATTAGTCGATAGATGGTATCCTAGTTCTAAAATGTGCTGTAAATGTCATCATATTCAACCAATGAATTTGTCCGAAAGGGTTTTTCATTGCAAAAGTTGTGGGCATATTCAATGTCGAGATGAAAACGCATCCATTAACCTTGAAAATGCCCCACCCAATAAAGTAAGGTTGGCTCAACCTTAACTCAACGCCTGTGGACAAGAAGTAGCCTTCTACCTTGGTCGAAGCAGGAAGAAAACACTAAGCCAATCAATAAGTTTGAGTAAGTTTAGATAAGTTTTTCGGAGCAGTGATAGAGTATCTTCAGCAGTTAGATTCTTGGCGCAAATACTTGGGTAATAAACCAGTAGATAACCATATTGATAAAGACTCAATTCAAAATTTCGTACAACCAGCACAAACTTAAGTAAAGTATTTACTGGTCACACATAATAAATACCAAGCAGAAAGAGTTAATACTAACTCTTCTTTTAACCAAATTCGGCGGAATTCCCCTTCCTCAGCCGTTCGCGCTTTGCGTTCCCGTTCGCGTAGCGTCTCCGAAGGAGAAGGGTAGGCAGGGAGGGGATGGATAGCCGGACAACAACGATGCCATCCCCGACTAATATCAACCACAGGTTGATTAAGAAGTGGGGTCGTTGAGGAGTTATCAATTATTTTGTTTTATTTATTTACTGGAAAGTGTATTTCATAGTAAAATATGCAAATAAAGGAGGTGATATTGAGTGTTGCACAAAGCTATTCAAGTCCGTTTATATCCAACAAAAGAGCAAGAAATACTATTGGCACAAACATTTGGGTGTGCAAGATGGTGGTGGAACTTTGCGCTAAACAAGTCAATTGAGACTTACAAAGAAACGGGTAAAGGACTTGGGCAAGTAGCACTCAATTCACTTTTACCACAACTCAAAAAAGCAGAAGATACAAAGTGGTTAGCTGATTGCTATAGCCAAGTTTTACAAGCTACTACGCTCAACCTAACTACTGCATACAAGAACTTCTTTGAAAAAAGTGCTGGATTCCCTAAATTCAAATCCAAGCATGGAAAACAGTCTGTCCAGTACCCTCAGAATGTCAAAATTGTAGATGGTGACGTTAAACTTCCCGGTAACATAGGGATAATCAAAGCCAAAATACATCGACCAATTGAGGGGAAAATTAAGACTGTTACAGTTAGCAAGACTCCATCCGGCAAGTACCTTGCATCTATATTGACTGAGATAGAAGGAGATAAACCATCAACCTCAGAAGGTAAAATCTACGGAATTGATTTAGGTCTGAAACACTTTGCTGTCGTAAGTGATGGCAAGAAAGTTTCTAAGTATGACAATCCTAAACATATTGCAAAGCACGAAAAAAACCTCAAACTTAAGCAACGGAAACTAGCACGTAAAGTAAAAGGAAGCAAATCAAGAAATAAATATAGAAAACTTGT
The DNA here is from genome assembly GCF_002154725.1 of Nostoc sp. 106C. Lineage (GTDB taxonomy): Bacteria > Cyanobacteriota > Cyanobacteriia > Cyanobacteriales > Nostocaceae > Aulosira. Next base: position 63,492 of record NZ_MTAW01000121.1, read on the forward strand.
TGCCAAAGTGTACGAACGAGTTAGTAACTCACGGCAAGATTTTTTGCATAAACTTAGTTACAAGTTAGTCAGCGATAGCCAAGCTGTTATACTAGAAAATCTTCATATCAAAGGTATGGTTCGTAATCACAATTTGGCGAAAGCAATATCTGATTGCGGATGGGGGATGTTCACTAACTTTCTATCTTATAAACTAGAACGCAAAGGCGGGAAACTAGTAGAAATTGATAGATGGTTCCCTAGTTCAAAACTCTGCCATGTTTGTTTTTATCAGATAGGTGAGATGCCACTAGATGTTAGAGAGTGGGATTGTCCTAATTGCAAAACTCACCATGATCGTGATGAAAACGCTAGTCACAACATACGAGCAGAAGGAATCAGAATGCTAAAGGCGGAAGGTTCAGCCGTCTCTGCTGTAGGAGGAGAAGTAAGACCAAAGCTTGGACGAAAGTCTAAACTAAGGCATTCTCCTGTGAGTACAGAAGCCCCGCCTTCAGGCGAAGCCAAGGCGGGGTAGTTCACCCACTGCTTATAACTAACGCATGATAATTAGATGTTTATCTAATTTGTGATGCCAGTATACCTATACTACGGCGAAGATACCTATTCGCTCAATCAAAAAATTAACCATTTAGTGACTCAAAATGTTCATGCTGAATGGAAAGCTTTCAACTACATCAAGCTATCTGGAAATGAGAAAAATATTGCTGCCAAGGTTTTTACTGAGGTTATGACGTTACCTTTTGGAGAGGGTAATAAAATTGTTCATACAGACAGCGATCATTTAATTGGAGGTTTATCAAATGAGGATAATAACCAAGGACTTGAAAATCAACTTTCTCGAATCCCTGCAAGTAACATTCTTTTAATTACTAGTAACAAAAAGCCAGATTCCCGCAGAACAGTAGTGAAAACTATCTTAAAATATGCTCAACAAGAAGAGTTTCCTCTCGTTCCTTGCTGGGATAAAAAGGGGATAGTTAATTTAATAGGGAAGTATGCAGCTATCCATCAAGTTAAACTTACACCGGATGTGACTGATTATCTAGTTGAAGCAATTGGTAATAACACTGCACGAGCCGATAGCGAATTTGCTAAACTTGCTGTCTATGCAAGTAAAAAAATTATTTCCTTTGAGGAGATAAAACAATTAGTTAGCAATCACAATACTGACTACCAAAAGCTTACTATGGCTATGTTAAGAAATCATTTAAACTTGGCAATAGCGCAGGTGGATAAACTACTAGATAGTAATGAACATCCACTCAAAATAGTAGCAACTCTTACGTCAACTTTTCGCACTTTGCTAATAACTAAAGCTGGCGTAGAAGCTAAATTATCTGACATGAAGATTGCAGAAATAGCCGAATTGAAGAACCCTAAAAGATTGTATTACCTCAAAGATGAAATCAAGTTTGTAGGCGTTCAAAAACTGAAAAACAGCCTTACCTTACTTTTACAACTCGAAACGGAACTCAAAAGCGGCACTAACAATTTAATTAGTCGAATTATCGAAATTTGCATGATATGAAAAACGATTTATTTACAGAAATCATCGGACAGCATACCGCCAAACTTCTACTAACTGAAGCAATCGAACGTAATCAAATTGCTCCCGCATACCTATTTAGCAGCGAAGTTGAGGGAGTGGGCAAAGGAAAAACTGCTCTGGCATTTGCAAATGCAATACTCTCAAGAGGAAGTCGCTCCGCGATTGCAGGAGAATCTAAACATCTAGACATCTTACAAATCAAACCAACCTATACCGAAAACACCTCCCAGCAGAAAAGTGTCCCTGCTATCCGAGTAGAACAGGTGCGCCAGGTAATTGAATTTCTCTCAACTAGTACAGTTGAGGGCAAGCAAAAGGTGGTGATTATCCACGAAGCAGATATGCTCAACCCTACTGCCGCTAACAAACTTCTCAAGACGCTGGAAGAACCTACAACTGGAACGTTTATTCTAATATCATCCTATCCTCAAAAGCTATTACCCACTATCAAGAGTAGGTGTCAAATCATACCTTTCCCAAGGTTAACTGACGAGGAGGTTATTTCTGTCCTTAAAGACCAACAAATTGAGGCAACAGAAAAAATACTAGCTATCAGTTCGGGCAGTCCTGGTCAAGCGATCGCCAACATGACAATGTTAGCTTCAATATCAACAGAAATCACAAGTCAACTCGAAGTACCTCCTGACGATATCCTCAAGGCATTCAGTTTGAGTAACTCCATCTCAAGCTGGAATCACCAAACGCAGTTATGGTTGCTTACTTACCTGCAATACAACTGGTGGCAGAAATTAAAAAGTACTAAGCTACTAGCTAAATTCACTCAAGCAAGAAAGCAATTGCTGCATCACGTTACGCCCAGAAATGTTTGGGATAGCCTACTTCTGCCATAACAAAACACACTCATTATCAAAAAGCACTGCCAGTTAGAAGTATTTCTAGCTGGCAGTATTTGTTTACACATATAAAGATATGAACCAGCAACACAGTTTATTCGATGTCGAAGAAATCATCCGCAACAGTAAAAGCCAAAAAACCAGCGAAATATTAAACCCTAGCACTAGAAAGATACTTCAGTTACTAACCAGCCAAGGGATTAATAAAGCTGTTACAGCCAGCCTACTCGATCTAGCAGGAGCAAGTCGTGAAATTGTTCAATACATCGCCGGGCCAATTATCACTCAGCAGAACGGCTGGCAACAGTCAATTCCCACTTGGGTTTGGCGCGCGATCGCAGTTGATAGATTAGATACAGCTTTACAACTGGACTTCCCCCATACAAATGTACTAAAATCTCTAAAAACTATACCAATTAAAGGTTTCAATTGTTGACTTAAAAAACTGTACCCATGTCTAAGCAATAGCCGTTTTGGTGATCGCGCAGAACATTGTAGATTCAATATAATTGGCGATCGCTTGAAGGCGTGAATGACCTACATGGCTACAGAAATTTTGCTCAACAATTTAAACCCATGCAATGATAGGCTTTTGAGCCTGTGTAGGTATATTTGCTGGGGGAAGTCCAGTTACAAGAGATAGACAAGGGAGAAGTAGGTAAACTTGGCTCTAGCAGCGAAGTTGTTGCACTGATGATGCCAATTGCTTTTGAAGCGCCGCTATCATCCCAATGGACAGATGTTTACCTCTGGGCAAGTTATGATGCCCTCATTAGGCACAGACCTTTCAAGAATTTTAACTACGAAAACCTGTGGGAGAAAATTGGTACAACTCCAGTTTCGTATGACAAAATCCGCTCTGATTATGAAACCATTGCTGCTGATATTCGTTCTCGTGTAGTCAAACACGCGGCGAAAGAGGGATGGGGTAAGAAGTTTTCAAATAACAAAAAACACCCTGTTACAGCAACTTCAACTGAAAGTAATACTAAGATGGAGCAATTGTCACTGTTTTAATAACTAATTGTTAGTACTTTTTTCAACACTCCTCCCAAATTCCTTCCTCTCTTTGTCCGTGAGAGGAGGAAGTTCTTCCTTGTAATAAAAATTGCCTAATTTCTGACACTGATTGACATAAATTCGTCTTGCTGAATCACTTGCCTTTAAATCCTGACGCAAAAGTAATTTAAATGATTTTTCACGCTCCTTCAATTCTTTTGCTGCTACAAGAATTTCTGGTGATACGGCAGGATTTTCATAAGTAGAATAAAGTTCCTCACTTGATAAATAAACATTTAGTTTATTGCCAGCAGGTTGAGTTAGAAGACGCTGGGTATTATACGAACGCCACAGACCTAACTTCTCGCGCCGTAGTGACTCAATTTCAACCTCACCAACACGGTCTGGAGTACTGCGCCGCACGTAGAGAAAACAAGCTTTATCAGCCGCTACAGTCAAACTCACTTTCACACCATTACCATCAAAATAAAACGAGTCAATTAAGTCGTTCTCTGCACTAACTTCTCCAAGCTTCTCTTTATTTGATAAATGAGGTAACACTTCTGAATTTAACGACGGCGTAGCATTATTAACATTAGCTGAAGATAATGAAGGCGTAGGTGAAGGATTCGATTCTATAGCTGAAACTTTATTTTCTTTTTCTGGAGATGAACATCCAACCAGTAAGAATAATCCTATAAATAAATATTTTTTCATAAATTATAAATTTGTTTTTATTAATCAACAGCAGAATATTAATTACTGTTTTCCATTCAAACGACCTGTTTGATAAAACTCAAGCAGGTTAGGGAAAGCTTTTTGTAGCAACCAGTTACGCCCAATTTCTGATTCGGGAATATTTGAAGCAGCCATGTAATAACCACTTCTGTAAGCAGCTACACCTAAACAAGCTTGTAGGCTGGATATAGCCCGTGAAGAAACTGGAATAGCCATCAAATCTTGTATATGACTAGGATGATAATTTTGTCCTACCAGTAAAAAATGAACTAAAGTATGAACCAACCGGGATAAGACAACTGTTCGGTATTGCCAACCTTCTAAACGGGTCTTGATGCGGAAGTAATCAGGTAATTCTGCCGCATGAGATTCATCAAGGAATAAATCGCTTTGGCTTTCGATAAAATTAGAATCCAGAGCTATAAACTGTTTGAGAAAAACAAGCGTTTTGCCCCAACGTTCTTGTTCCTTAGTTTCAGGAGAGAACGCACCTTCTGAATACTGTGAACCATACTTTTCTTGAAGCTGTGCAACCGCCTCTTGATTAATATCACCCTGCCAGTCAGATTCAACAAAAAACTCTTTTAAAATATCTTGCAAGTAGATGGATGAAAACTCACAAATATCTGGTGCTGCATCATCAAAATCGTCTTCATAAGTATTAACAATAAATTTCTCTAACTCGATTTCTAACTCTTGCTTTCTATTAACTGGTAGTAATGATTGAGCGTCTTCTAATGATAAAGGAAAATCTAAATAAGGATGACCTTTGGCTAAGTAAGAATCACCCAAATCTGCCAAACTTTCAAGCGCAAGAGTCCGGGCAAAATACTCATCTTGTGGGTGTACGCATATCCCCTCTAATTCCTTATCCACCAACATCATAGTAATTGCAAGTAGAGCAAACCATGAAGCATCGTGCAAACAAGTCGGTAAATCAGCAATTAAATCTACTAACTTCAGTTCTAGAATTTCTCCCCAAACACCTATCCTAGCAGTATTAGAAACATCACAAAAATGCTCAACCTCTTCTCCAACAGATGTTTCTCCTAACCACGTAAGATTTTCTACTTGCAAAGGTGAAGAGTAGTCAGGAGTTAGCTGATTTTGGCTGTCTTCATCGAACTGTATCCACATCAAAGCCAAGAGTATCAGCTTACAAATACTTACTCGCTTTAGGAGAAGATATTCAAGCATAAGTCATTACTTATAATTTTTAGATACATACCACGCTAATTGCGATCCCACCATAGCACAGGATAATTAGACGTTCCTTAGTAAAAACCGCAATGCAATGAGAAACAGGGATAAAAAATAACTCACAAGTATGAATCAAAAAGTGTGCTTTAAATAAAACAATTCGTCAAAATGAGAAATCCTCAAAGAACTAATGCTGACGCAGCAATAAAAGAAATATATCAATTCTCGCGTTATGAACTATATCAACAAAGTCATGCTAGTTGGCAGATGTGGACAAGAACCCGATCTGAAATATTTCGAGTCGGGAGCAGTTAAAGCTTCAATCTCTATTGCAGTAAGACCGCCCTACAGAAGTGAACAAGCCCTTTGGTTTGATTTAGTCGCTTGGGGAAATCAAGCAGAAGTGATTGGAAATTACGTTTGTAAAGGAACTCAGATTGCAATTACTGGTGAGTTTGGATTCGACCGTTGGGCTGATAAAAATTCTGGCACTATACGACAAAAACCTATAATCACAATCAACGCCATTGAATTATTAGGTTCACCCCGTAAGGAAGAATCTACATCTACTTCTGTACCAAACGAAACACAGGCTGTAGCTAACGCAAATTTCTAGAAAGTTACAAATCGCCTATGCAGTATAAATCATAGGTGATTAACCATCTAATCAATCTACAAATCAAACGACCATGATTCATAATACTGCAACTATTAATCTTAAGTCAGTGAACACAACCCACGACAAAGAAGGTTCCTTGATTGCTTTTGGGATTGCTGAATTCTACTACCGTTCTAAGGAAGGAGTCGTTACTGACGAGATACCATTCCGTTCCAAGGGCGCACCTGCTGTCGTTATCAATGAACAGGGGGAAGGCGTACATGGTACAGCAGAAGGATATCTTGATTTAGTAGTAGATAACAGGGGTGAGTACAAAGAAAAGATTGCCACATTCGTAATTAGAAACTTTATCTCAGCACAACCTATTAACGAACTTACCCAAGTTAGCAAAAACTCTCACTCGCCTGAGACTCCCGATTTTGCCAAGGAACTACTCGAAGATAACGTTACTTCGACAAATGAAGACCTAGACGAAGAACCCCCATTTTAGAACCAACTAACTGAATAATGCTAGTCCAGACAGGTTTACTTGTTGGTACTAGCATTATTTTTTATTCACCCAGATCTTATGACTGTCGTAAAAATCCCCACGTTGTTCCAATGTAAACCCACCCAACAATAATCCCAGCCATACTTCTACTAAAGGCATTTTTAAAGCACGTTGCAGTTGCGGTAGCGAAATTTCATCTTGAATATTTCCAAGATAATAAGCGATCGCATTTTCCCACTCCTGCACATCTTCATCACCTGCTAATTTGTGAACATCTTCTACAGTCCTGACTTCCTCCAACATTTCTAAGACTTTCTCTTTCTCAACAGGTGCTACCACTGAATCACCATGTAAGGCAGAATTAGAAAACTGATGTGGCCCATGTGGTCTGAAAGTCTTTTCATCATCACCAAAATCTGACAAGAACCACATTATCCTTTAAGTGACATACTGCGGCAAACTTATGGTTACAGTCACATATTGTGCTGGTAATGTGGTGTGGGGTCATTTCGGCTGACTGCGAACAATTGCTAGATGTCTCCAGTTAAATCTCAAAAAATTTTTGACAATAATTCGGAAAACCTTCATTTATTGTTGTAGCTGAGCAAGTAAACGTATATTTGCAGTGTATCGTCAAAAATTAGTATTATTGCTATATGAATCGGAATATCTACGCATTACTAGTTGGCATTGATGAATATCCAAGCCCTGTTTCTTCATTGCAGGGATGTGTAAATGATATAACTGCAATCAAAGAGTACTTAGAAGGGCGAGTTGATAATGATGAGTATCAGTTACACCTACTGACATTATTGAATCAGGATGCAACCCGCCAAGCAATTATTAATGCTTTTCGTCAACACCTGTGCCAAGCTTGTAGCGAAGATATAGTATTTTTCTACTACGCAGGACATGGTTCTCAAGAAGAAGCCCCAGAAGAGTTTTGGACTATAGAACCAGATCGAATGAATGAAACCCTTGTTTGTTACGACAGCCGCAGTCCGGGGAGTTGGGACTTAGCAGATAAAGAATTAGCAAAGCTGATTGCAGAGATAGCCCAGAAAAAACCTCAGATTACGATTATTATGGATTGTTGTCACTCCAGTTCTGGCACTCGTGGTGACTTAGAATCAGATACAGCAGTCCGTCTGGCTCCTATTGATAGAAGAAAGCGCCCCTTAAACAGTTTTATCTTTTCCAATAAAGATGCCGAGCAACTATCAACTGAGCGCAGTCTGGCAAAAAATACCGCTCGCTGGACTTTCCCACGCGCAAAACATATTTTTTTAGCAGCTTGCCGCGATCGCGAAACAGCCAAAGAATATAACGGGAGCGGACAACATCGGGGAGCATTTTCTTATTTTTTACTCGATACTTTAAAAAAAGCCAATGGCAGTTTAACTTATAGAGATTTATTTAAACGCACTAATGCTTTAGTTCGCGCTAAAATTGCGGCTCAATCCCCCCAATTGGAAGCAACAGTACTGGATGATTTAGAACAACCGTTTTTAGGGGGAGCGATCGCTGCTGGCAAACCTTACCTAAGTGTCAGTTATCACAAAGATTATGAATGGGTAATTGATGGAGGTGCGGTTCATGGAGTTCCCCAACCTTCTTTTGATGAAACAACCGAACTTGCATTATTTTCCTTTGACAGTTCCCCGGAACGAATGAAGGAATTGTCAACGGCGATCGCTAAAGCTAAAGTGATTGCGGTTATGCCCCATCTAAGTCAAATCCAGATTAGTGGTATTGAAAATTTAGAACCAGAGATGACTTTTAAAGCAGTTGTCACCAGTTTACCCCTACCGCCTAAAGGTGTTTTAATTGCTGGTGAATCAGCAGGAGTAAAATTAGCTCGCACCGCACTGCTGACCATAGGGACAGAAAAACAGCCCTCATTATTCCTTAAGGAAGTTGCAAAGCCTGAAGATGCTGAATTTAAGTTACTTGCTTGTAATGGGCAATATTTAATTACTCGCCCAGCCGATGACCGTCCATTAGTTGCTCAAATTCAAGGCTATACAGAAAAAAATGCTTTACAAGCGATCGAGCGATTGGAGCATATTGCCCGTTGGACAAATATAGCTGAACTCTCCAGCCCAGCGACCAGTAGCATTCAAGCCTCGGCAGTGCAAATGGTCATTTATCAGTTAGGGGAAGAGATTAAAGATGCTCAGATTAAGTTCCAGTACCAACAGCAAAATGGAAAGTGGAAAAGCCCGGCTTTTAAAGTCAAACTCAAAAATACTAGTACTCGAGAACTTTTTTGCGCCCTTCTGGATCTAACGGACAGCTACGCAGTCGATCCCCAACTTTTGGAAACTGGAGGTGTTTGGCTCAAACCAGGAGAAGAAGCTTGGGCATTGAGAGGTGAAAATATCTACCCAACAGTGCCAGAAAAACTTTGGAAACAGGGAATAACTCAGAGCCAAGATATTCTCAAACTGATTGTTAGTACTGCTGAGTTTGATGCTACCTTATTGAGACAAAATAAACTAGACTTGCCTTTTTTCCCCGAAAGAGAAGTAAACAGAGGGCGGGGAACGCTAAACCGTTTGATGAAGCGCGTGCAATCTCGCGACTTAAGAGCTGCACTAGAGGAACAGGAATTGTATGATGACTGGATTACCAATCAAATCAACATTACTACTGTGCGCCCCAACACTTAACAATTCAAAATTCAAAGTTAATAAAACTAGATATCATAAAGGTTTTAGCTTATGTCTCTGTCGCATTCTTTTTTCAAATTAGTATAATTTTAAATCCTAATCAGTGTTTTTTATTATTCTCCATTTTGAATTCAAAAAAAGTCAGTATGCAGTGAAACCATAAGTACATCACTTTTAAACAGGTCAAAGAACTAACCGATGAAGGAACTGTTTTTATGTCTGAGTTTTCTAGAAATCTGGCATTTATCATCGGCATTAATAATTACACAAACGGTATTTCTTCTCTAAAAAATGCTACCAATGATGCTAAAAAGTTAGTTGAAGTATTGCGAGAAAAGCATAGTTATCAAGTATGGGTATGCTTAGATGAAGTAGCCACCCTTAAGAACCTGAAAAATTTTCTCGAAAAAACTCTTCCACAACACGTTACCGCAGATGACCGCTTGTTATTTTACTTTGCGGGACATGGAATTGCCCTTAATGGTGATGATGGCCCAGAAGGTTATTTAATTCCCCAAGATGCCAAACTGGGAGATACCAAAACCTATCTACCAATGGCTTATTTGCAGGAGTACTTGAGCGATTTACCATGTCGTCATTTCTTGGGAATTCTCGATTGCTGCTTTGCTGGTGCATTTCGCTGGTCGAGTACTAGAGATTTATTAGCTGCACCGGAAGTGATTCATAAAGAACGTTATGACCGCTTTATTACTGACCCAGCTTGGCAAATAATTACCTCTGCTGCTTATGACCAAAAAGCCTTAGATGCTTTTAATTTGAATACAGAACGCGGTCAAATTGGCGAGCATTCACCCTTTGCAGCAGCATTGCTGGAAGCGTTAACGGGTTCTGCTGATGCCTATCCGTCTGCTAGTAATGGCAAACCCTCTGGAGACGGCATCATTACTGCTACCGAACTCTACTTGTATCTGCGCGATGCAGTTGAACCAGCAACTCAAGAAAATCGCCAACGGCAAACCCCCGGTATTTGGCCTCTGAAAAAACATGACAAAGGCGAGTATATATTTCTCGCACCTGGACATCCACTCAATTTACCACCAGCGCCACCTCTGGATGAATCTCAAAATCCCTATCGCGGCTTAGAATCTTTTAACGAAGAACACACTCAGTTTTTTTTTGGTAGACAAGCGTTAACAAAACAGTTATTTACACACATTTGTCAGCAACCGTTAACTATAGTTTTAGGGGCTTCAGGTACAGGTAAATCAAGCTTAGTGAAGGCAGGATTAATTGCTTACATAAAAAATTTAGACACAACTCACCAACAGTGGCGTATTTTAAAGCCAATACGTCCGGGTGAGTCTCCATTACGAGCTTTAAATAATACATTAAACTCAAAAAATTATTTGCTCTCCTCTATTACCAGCCTGCCTACTTTTGATACAGTAGAAACTCTTTGCGCTCATTTAGCAACTTGGATCGAGTTAAATCCTCAGTCAAAATTATTACTAGCAATCGATCAGTTTGAAGAACTGATTACCCTCTGCAAAGACGAACAAGAGCGGGAATTATTTCTCAACTTTTTAGCGGAAGCAGTAAAAAATTATCCTCAACAATTGCGATTGGTACTGACGCTACGCTTAGATTTTGAATCTCAATTTAGAGATACCCCATTAAAGCAACATTGGACGGCTGCTCGATTTATTGTGCCACCAATGACACGGATGGACTTGCGCCAAGCAATAGAGGAACCGGCATCTGCCAAAGTGATGTATTTTAAATCGGACGATCGCAATTATCCTTTGGTCGATCGCCTGATTGATGAAGTGGCAAATATGCCCGGTGCGCTACCTCTGTTATCTTTTACACTGAGCGAGCTTTATCTGAAATATCTAAAACGGCAGAGAATTGCTCAACAACGCAGTGAAACAATAGACAGAGCTATTACTGAGGCAGATTACCAAGAACTAGGTGGAGTAGCTCTAAGTCTCACCCAAAGAGCAGATCGCGAATATGAGGAATTAGTCAAGCTCGATCCAGCATTCGAGCAGACGATCTGTCATGTGATGCTACGGATGGTAGCAGTGGGCACAGGTGAGTTAGCCGCCCGCCGACGGGTATCTTGGTCGGAACTAGAGTATCCAGAGCCAGAAAATCAGAGGGTAAAGCAAGTAATCAAAAGCTTTTCGGCAGCACGCTTACTGATTGAAGGACAGGATATAGAGGGTAAATCTTATGTGGAGCCAGCCCACGATGCCCTGGTGCAGGGTTGGCGAAAGCTGCTGATTTGGAAACAAGATCCTCAAGAGCAAGAAATTAGTATTTTGCAACGGCAGCTAACAGGCGTTGCTCAGGATTGGAAAAATCAGCGCCCAGAAAAATTTCATTGGGATACTGCTCCAACTGCTTGGTTCCAGCAACTAGGGAAAAGAAATCAACAGTTAGGTCTACTTTGGAATGCCAACCCCCGCTTGGATTTGTTAAAACAGGTACTCAATTCTCAGACAAACAACTGGTTTAACCAGGTAGAAACTGAGTTTGTTGTTTCTAGCCTCCAGCGCCGACGAAACAATCAGCTTCGCGCCTATGGACTGGGAGCTTTGGTGCTTGGTGGCGTGTTGCTATTTGCTTTTAATCAGTGGAATCAAAACCAACAAACACAAAGTATAAACTTGGCTAGATCTTCAGAACAGTACTTTGGTCGAGATCAACAGTTGGATGCTTTAGTAGACGGCTTAAAGGCAGCAAAAACACTACAATGGACGGTTAACGCACCGCCTGAAACCACAATTCCGGTTGTGAATGCCCTACAGCAGGTAGTTTACGGTGTGAAAGAACACAACCGCCTGCAAGGGTATAATAACACTGCTGTTAGTGGTGTCAGCTTTTGCAATGACGGCAAGACCATCGCTTCAGTAAGTCAGGACGGGATCGTTAAACGCTGGGGCTTAGACGGTAAGGAACTTGACACCATCGATAGGCAGACTGCTGATGTTGAGAGCGTTAGCTTCAGTCGCGACTGCAAGATGGTAGCATTGGGCAGTAGAGATGCAAGTATTACACTTTGGAATTTAGATAGCAAAAAAAGCAAAAAATTGATTTTCCTCAAAGGAACCGCTACAGTTTGGAGTCGAAGTAGCAAAAAAAGCAAAGAATTGGTTCCCCTCAAAGGGCATATCACTTCTGTTACGAGTGTCGGCTTCAGTCCCGACAGTAAGCTACTGGCTTCGGGAACTGAAGACGGCATCGTTACACTCTGGAGTATTGATGGCGAGCAACTCTGGACAATCCAAGGACATAGCACTGAGCTTGATAGCGAAAATATTAACATTGGGACAGTTGGGAGCGTTAGCTTTAGCCCTGATGGTAAAACGATCGTTTCAAATGGGGATACTACTAAACTTTGGAGCCTAGATGGGAAATTAAAGACCACTTTCAAGGTATCGGGGAATGCGAGTTTCAGCCCTGATGGCAAAATGCTAATTTTGGTAGACTATCACGCCATAACACTGTGGGATCTCAACGGCAATGCACTGGGGAGGCATCCGATAAATGGCGACATATCAAATAGCATCAGTTTTAGCCCCGATGGCAAGACAATCGCTTGGGCAAGTCGTGATGGCATCATCAAACTTTGGAACTTGGACGGTAATGAACTCACCACTATTAATGGGCGTGGTAGTGTCAATAGTGTTAGCTTTAGCCTTGACGGCAAAACATTGGCTGCGGGGAATGGTGATGGCAGCATCAAACTTTGGAGTTTGTCAAAGGAGCCATTAACAACACTTAAACTGGATAATTTAATCAATTGCTTTAGCTTTAGCCCGGATGGCAAGACAATTGCTTTAGGTGGCTTCAAGAAAGTTACAATCTGGAGCTTGGATGGCAAGCAACTCAAGACGTTCGAGGTAGCTCCTAATGCTTCAGACACTGAGAGCAGTAATCAGGTTGAAAGCCTCAGCTTCAGCCCCGATGGCAAGAGCTTGGCTGCGTCTGCTAACTTCATTATCCAATTATGGAGCTTGGAGAACGGCAAAGAACTTTGGAAGCGCCCGGAAAGTGGAGTAAATTATAGTAGTTCGTTCAGTAGCGTCAGTTTCAGCCCTGATGGCAAGATAGCTACACCGGGTGGAGGCAAATTGCTCAAGCTCTTTAGCTTAGACGGCAAGGAACTTAAACCACTCACACTTGAAGGGTATAGTGAAAATCGCTTCAGCTTTAGCCCAGATGGCAAAACTCTGGTAGTACTAAGGAATGACAATACTATCCAACGCTGGAGGACAGCGGACGGCAAAGAACTCCCCTCGCTGGGAAATCCAGCTAGGAGCATACAAGGAGCTAACGCTCAGGCTACAAGCATCAGTTTTAGCCCGGATAGCAAAATCCTGGCTGCGGGAAGTAGTGATGGCACGCTCGAACTCTGGAACTTAGAGAACGGCGAGAACGTTGGACGGCTCAGGGGGCATACAGACGGTATTAATAGTATCAGTTTTAGCCCAGATGGCAAAATTCTGGCTTCGGCAAGTGCTGATAACAGCATCAGATTTTGGAGTTTGGAGAACGTTACGGAAGTAGGCAAAATCGCATTGCTCCCGCGCAGTAAAGCCTACTTTAGCCCCGACGGCAAAACCCTGGCTGTGGTAAGTGATAAAACTGTCACCCTTTTGAACGTAGATTTAAATGATTTATTGAGGAGGGGGTGCGATCGCGTTCATGACTATTTGAAAAATAACCCCAATGTCAGTCAGAGCGATCGCTATCTCTGTAACGATGTGCCAAAAATAGTTGCAAAAGCAATACCTTAGCCAATTTACGAAGGTTCAACTCCTAATTTCTAAAAATTTCTAATTTTTCCTACTAGCTAAGTTCAGTAGATCGAAAAGTTTGGTGATCGCTCCATTTGGGGCTTCTTGGCTGTGTCATCCTCCCCTCCTGGCTTTCAGCCCTTCTTTCTGATTTTACTCTTCCTAGAGTGACCAAAGAAAGTTAATTGATTCTGCGATTGATTTAGTGATGAGAGAAGGGTGATAGTAGAAACCAAGCGGGTTATACAGAAAAAGTTTCATGATACTCATTTTGCTCATTCCTGCAATCATCTAGTGTCGGGTAGGGCAGGGATATTACTATCCCTTTCCCCCCTAAGAACCGTGCTTGCATCTTATAAATGCACACGGCTCAAGCAAGCCATGAAGCTACCAAAGTGGCAATTCTTCTTTGAAAATATCTTTCTTTTGAGAAGAATGAATTTGTTGGTGGCAATAGTAATGTACTAATTGAAGATTGGCGTAAGTATCTTGACCACCCTGGTGGCGAGGAATTTTGTGATGCCGATGTAGGGTTTCTCCATTAAACAGAGAGTCACCACATAATGGGCATCGATTATCTTGTTTAAGTGCGAGTTTCTCAAGGCTCTTGGACAGATATTTGGATTTATCCTTTTCTCTGTTTAACCAATATTCTTTGAGTGCCGGGTCATCAGGTGATGATGTTCCTTTCACAAGACAATGCCTATTAATCTTAAACCAACTAAATTTCAACAAGTGAAGACCAGAGAGTTTGTTTCCAAACACAAAGTTATCGTTCCTGTCTAAATTTAGTTTTCCCCAATAGCGATTTATGCGCCATTTGTCAGATTTATTAGGGTGCATTCGCTTGGTGTATCTTCTTGCCCTCTTATACATCCAATAATCTAAACTATTGAAGATTTCTGAGGATACACCGATACGGAAATAGTTAGCTGAACCTCGAATAATTGGGTTAAGCTTGGCTATTAAAGCATCGACATTCAGGGTTTTATTTTCTAACCATACACGTCTGAGCTTATCCCGTAATTTCTGCATGGATTCTTTGCTCGGTTTAATGAGCAGTTTCCAACCAGTTTTGGTGTTGGTGTCTTTGTATTGTCTAATTGAAAAGCCAAGGAAATCAAATCCTTCACTAATATGGACTATTTTGGTCTTTTCTGGGGAGAGGGTAAGCCCTCTGTCTTTCATCCATTTGTTAAGGATAGAAACTGAATTCAGTGCAGATTCTTTGGTTTCACAGAACACTACAAAATCGTCAGCGTATCTCACAACAGCAATTGGGCTGGTGAGCTGATCTTTGTTGTTATAAGTTACACCTAACGCTTGTTCCATTCCATGCAAAGCGATGTTAGCCAAAACGGGGCTGATTATTCCACCTTGCGGTACTCCGGTATTGGTTTCATAAAAAGTCCCTTTGTCCATATATCTTGCTTTCAACCATTGGTTTATCAATTTTCGCGCCGGAAAATTGCCTATGGCGTTCTTCAGTGGTACATGAGCAATTTCGTCAAAACAGCTTTTGATATCAGCATCTACTACCCATTTTTTCCTAGTTCTAGAATGTGCCAGCGTGAATATTTTCTTGATGGCATCATGGGCGCTTCTGCCAGGGCGAAAACCATAGCTGCTGCGTTCAAAAATAGCTTCCCAATAGGGTTCCAATGCATTTTTAACAATCGCCTGTAAACAGCGGTCTATTATGCAAGGTATTCCTAATGGGCGCTGTTTCTTATTTGGCTTGGGGATGTACACCCGTTTGACTGGGAGTGGTTTCCAAGGAATACATTGTGTCAACATATCTACAAGCATTCCTCTGGCTGATGGTGTTTGCACCAAGAGTTTGTCCACTCCAGGCGTATTCTTGCCAGCGTTGATTTGCGTTACTTTCCTTACTGATAACAGTATGTTGGAATAGCTACGCATTAGTAGCCTTTGTAGACTACGAACCAACTTTAATTTACCTTCTTTGGTTGCCTTGAAAATTCGTTGTCTCAGTCTCCTCACTACTTTGTTGGCTTTGCGCCAATTAACGCAATTCCATTCAGTAGTTCTCTGAGTTACGTTCACAATCTCAAAAGATTGCATCTAACTTTTCCTTTTGAGTCCGGTTTCTTCACTAGGTTTTCAAGAAACTCACCCACCATACGTCAGCACCCTTTCAGGTTGGGCAGTTACCCTATCTACTCGGTTATTTATTCCCGTTGCCTTTCGGCTAGTAGCATTCGCTTTTTATGGCATCCCTCACCCACTGGGGTTTTATGGTTGGATTGCTCCTTCCTTACTATTCACGCCTTTTGGGCGTTTCTAGACCCCATTGGGGTTACTTCGTTTCACACGCATGAGATACAGCCAATTTAGGTTCCCTCTATACACCGGGGGTTTGTGGTGTCCTAATATTTCGCCTTGCTTGGAACGAAATTCATTACCCCGTGCTGCCGTAAAAGCCGTTTCCGACAGTCTTACTTCACGATGCCTCTTCAAAGGTTCACTTGCGTTAACCATGTTGGCTTTACCCTAGCACCTCTCCCATCATTACGGCTGACAGGTTTTGGCACACTTGACCTTCTAGCTGTGAGACAACCGGATTACTCCTGTTGCCCCTTCGGGCGGGTACTGGCACTGGACACTTGCCAGGAGTCTTTCTGAGGGACTCACTCTACAACGTGCGACATCGAATCGCACAAGCAAGAAGTAAGCAATAAAACTTTTTACTCACGCAAAAGCTTGAATTATAAGGATTTGAGATAGGTACGACTGCGCAGCTTTCTTGCGTGGTCGGGGCTTTTTCTCCTTTGTACGACGATCGCTCAATTGAGGTTATGTGAGAATTGCCATTCCCGTTGGAGGTAAATCAATCCGAATTATCGCTCGACTGTTGTTGAGTTGAACAGTCAAGGTATGATTCTCAGGAGGATTGCGTAACTCAGAGTCACTCCAGTCACTTTTGTACAGAAAGGTGATCTTAGAACCAGACGGATGCAATAATGCATCAATTGTGACCTCTGCACCTCGATTTTCAGTAGCAGAGGTATTTAGAGCTATCATAACTTCCTGATCAAACAGGATACGTGACCAAGCAGTTAACTCTCCAGGTCCCGGAATGGAAAATGAACGACCTAAAAACGAGGTTTCCCGTAAATACTGTCTTCCACGACGTAAAGCTTGTCCAATCTTATTCTTTTGATTACTAATCCGCGCAATCGCTGCAATGCGAAGATACGTTGGATGATTAGGATCAAAGAAGTGACAATCTTCTGTTTCAAATGCTCCGAATGTGCCACCGAACATAGATTCACGGATGTATCGGTCATCAAAGGGAATTTTTCCATTCTGATCTAATGGTTCAATGCTTATGTCATGATTCTCTTGATTTCCATCAAAAGCTTGCTCAGTACCATAATAGATGCAGGGAATTCCCAGAGTAGTTATTTGCAGACCCACAGCATGAGCTACCTGTGCGTAACGAGTTGGCAAATCATTTTTGGCTGTAAATCTATATTTGCCAGGACGCCCTACCATGTCATGGTCATCCAAGATAGATACGTGATATCGCCCTGTTTCACGATGGCTGCCTAAAGAATCATGACCACCGAACTGTTCAAAAAAGTCCTTGGGATTAGTGAACCCCTTGACCAAATTTGCTATTTTTTGAGTTGGGTCTCCGATATCCAAAGCCGCATCTAGGTTACGACCAAAAATATCTAGATAGTTTTTAGCCATATCAGCACCACCTGTTACCTCTCCAAGTAGCATGAAATTTTCTTTGCCAATAGACTCTGCATATTCACGGAGACCACCACAGAAGTTCCGAGATGCTTCCCAAGGCACATGTTTAACTGTATCAATGCGAAAACCGTCACAATCGCTCAGAGCGATCCAATACTGATATACTTTAATCAAAGCTGAAAGTGCTTCTGGCTGATTTTTGAGATCGAAGTCTTTGAGATCGAAGAAATCCCCGCGTCGGAATTCATTATCTGGATCTAGTGGATTTTCCCAGGGTTCTGGGTCCCATTTACCAATCTGACCAGCGCGATTGTACCAATTAAGGTTTTGAAAATCCTCTGGCCAAACACCATCTTCTAGGCTGTTCTTGTCACCAATCCGAATCGGACTTTGCCCATTCTGTCCAGAACGCCATCCATAGACTGGATAAGGCGGTTGAAAACGATAGGGAAGGGTTTCTTTGGGTTGCCCATTGTCATCATAGAACCAGTTATTGCCAGAGTGGTTGTAAATAACATCTAACAGGACATACATCTGTCTGTCGTGAGCGGCGTCTACCAAATCTCTTAAATCCTGACGAGTACCAAAGCGCGGATCAATATCAAGAAAATTCTGAATTCCATAACCGTGGTAAGTTTCTAAGTCAGATCTTTGCCGCCAAATTGGTCCAATCCAAAGGGTTGTTACACCGAGTCCTTTCAAGTAGTCCAATTTGCTCTCTATCCCTTTGAGTGTACCACCTTGAAACTTTTTGCCGCCTTTCATCCATGTGCTCTTGTCTTTTGCTTTATATTGTTCTGCATTTGTGCGGTCAAAAAGTGGGCGTTGATTTTCTCTGCCATCACTGAATCTATCTGGCAACAAAAAATATAAAATCTCGTCTCGCCAAGTAGCAGGACTGGGAAAAACTCTTCCGCGTGGTTTCAAGTCTACGTCCTTAAGTGTTTCTGGGGCAGATGGTTCGACTTTAACAGGCATGACTGTTCTCCTTTAACGTTTTGAATGTGCCATAATTTGAGCCGAGATAGCTGCATATTCGGAAATTAAGGCTGAAATAAATTTTTCTATGTATGTTTGATAATTTGTTACTTATTTGTACTTAAAGCAGTTTAAAATAAAGAAAAATCAAGCATTTTCAGCCACTATTTCCAGTTTCGTCTCTATCTCGGCTCAGTGACGATTTGGCATAATGAGTAAAGTCTCCCTTTCAGATCTAATTTAGTCCGTGATGTGATAACTAAGGCATTCACAGGAAAATCTAGCTGCGAAAGCTGATTCTTGATTTCCAAAATCTTGTCATCACTCATCTCACGGAAGGCATCTACATCCACAATTACTAAAACACGGCGCTGTTTCAAAAGCTGGTCGAGCAATTCTGGTAAGATAGAATCAGTCGCCTCAACCAAGTCTTTAATCTGTCCAGATATAGCGTTTATAAAAGGTTTCTCATTAGCTTTATTTTCTAAATTTAATTCAAAGTCAGTAATCAGTACTGGCAACATGAGGTGCTTGCAAAGCCGCTCATTCTTGTCTTTCGACATTGCCCATTTAGCCAGTTGATAGGCTAGTTTTGTTCCTCCTTCTCCCTGAATAACTAGGCAACTTATCTTTTTAGAAAAAATTGGTTGCAATTCCTTGATAGTAAGATTAGTGACTGAAGTGCTATCTAGCTCAACGGCTATAGGTTCGTAATTATCGAATTTTTTTACTAGTGTAAGAAAATTCTTATTAAATAACTTGTATTGATTTGAAACCCACTTGTCAAATACTCTTGGTCGATAACAAAAAAATTCCAAAAAACTTATAAAACTTAAGATATCAATCGTTACCTTAAAACCTCCTGATAACGAAGCAGGTAAATCAATACCTTTAAAGCGATTGAAAGCTTGCTTGATGTAAAACAGCCCTAGTGGATTTAGCCAAAAAATGAAAATCCAAACACATGGTAAGAGTAATAAATAGAGTATTATTACTAAAACCAACGGATTTTTTTGAATCCAGCTAAATATGAGAAATTGCAACTGTAGGTTAAGAATTTGGAGATACCATTTGACCTCTTTTTCTTCTTCTAAAAAAAGTTTTTCTTTTTCGTTTGATTTCTCTAAAACATTAGCTGCATTTTGCCCATTCCATATTATTAATAATTGCTTGCATCCTCCAAAAGGCAAGGATTTCTCTTTATTTTTAGTTGGGTCTTGATAGGCTTGGTTTTTAAAAAATTCTTGCAAGGAAGAGGCGGCATATTTGCGAACTGGTTTATCTTCCAATGAATCTTCCACAACCTGAATGAGGGCAGGGACAGCTTCTTCGGACTCTAACCCCACTTTCCCCAGAGCATAAGCGGCAGATTGACGAACGTATGTTTCATCCTTTCCATCTTTGAGGATACTGATGAGGACAGAGACAATGCGTTTTGAGCCAGCAACTTTTGGGTCTGACGCAATTTTTCCCAGAGCATTGATAACATCTGTGCGAAATTGTACATTCTGATTCTTTTCCTTTTCGACCTCGATGAGTTTGGAGATAGCGTCTTTGGCATTTGAACCCATTAATCCCAAGGCATTCGCAGCGCTAGAACTAACTAATGTATTCTTATCTTTGAGAGCTATGATAAGAGGCTGGACAGCATCCTTAGCAACTGTTGGCTCAGACCCCATATAGCCCAGAGCAAGGGCAGCATTTGCGCGAAGAAAGTATGCCTCTGGCTTCTGCTCTTGTAGAGCGCTAATGAGGGCAGGAACGGCTTTACGATTTAAACTTGCTTTCAAATCAGCATTTCCTAAGGAATTAGCGGCTTTGGCACGGACAACTACATCCTGCTTCTTATCCTTCAAGAGATTGACGAGGCTAGGGACAGCAGCGCTAGCGTCTGAACCTATTGCTCCCAAAGCATAAACAGCACTGGCACGAACTTGTACATTCCGATGTTTCAAGGCGGTGATAAGGGTGCCGACAAGATCGTTGATCGTTTCCTCGTTCCCAAAAAATTCTCTCAAGGACTTTTTAGTTATGTTATTGATTGCCCGAGATATTTCCCCTATGGAATTGGCTGCTCTGGAACGAACACCAGCTACCTCCTTATCATCTTTCAAAGTTTTGATTAATGCAGGGATAGCTAAGTTAGCAAGAACTTCGACATCTTCTGTAGTAGAGCCATAACTCCTTTTCCCAAGGGCTACAGCTGCACTGACTCGAACAGTTGCTTCTTGATCCCTCAGTGCTTTGGTCAGGGCGTTAACAGCCACTGCGGCACTCTCAGAAGGATTTGCGAAATTAGGATTTCCCAAAATTGGTTTTCCTAAGGCAGATGCAGCAGTGACGCGAACTGTTACATCCCGATCCTTTAGCTGCTGGATATAGGCATTAACTTCAGCGTCTAGAGTTTTAACCTCTGCGTCTGGATTTTGCGCCCATACTGCATGGTTGATCTGCAGTACAAACAAAGGGACACACAGGACAATACTCTTAAAAGCTACAAGAAATTTTTGTCTAGTGTGCTCGATCATAAGTTGTTATCCGTTGGTAAATATTATCTTCAGAGATCGTCACCAAAATTACAAAGGACGCGGCAGAAAGCTCACTCCATACTCTCTCTTAGGAGAAACTCTATCCACTGCTTATTTATTGGTCGTTGGTTGTTTATGAAGAAATACTTACCAACCAATAACTAACAACCCTAAATCACACCTACTTTACTTGGAAGATGAATTGACAACGTGATTTAAATTTTTCTGCTGTCTCTTCCAGTAAATTTTCATCTATTGGTTGTAGTCTATAAGACTCACTCTAAAGCATACACAACCCGAAAGCCGATGTAGTAGCTTAAGTCATAGGGGAGTCCCTTAGCACGACTTGCGGCTCTGCAAAGTTCTGGATAATTTATCCATGAACCCCCACGCATTACCCGATATTGATTCTCATCATCAGATAGCCATGCACTTCCATCTAAAGGTGCGCCCTGGTAGTTATCATGCCAGTGGTCAGCACACCATTCCCACACATTACCATGCATATCGTACAAACCAAAGGCATTAGCTTTCAGAAAGCTCCCAACTGGAGTTGTTTGCTCACGCGATTTTCCTTTGTAATTCCCCTGAAATGAAAACCTGTTTTCCTTGATTGAAATTTGATGATTACTGGAATATCCAAATTTGGATGTAGGGTATGTGAGATGAGAAGAATAGCTACAGGAATACCCAAACCCCGAGATGGGAGACGAAGGAGGATCTTGAGGAGGAGACGAAGGAGGATCTTGAGGAGGAGACGAAGGAGGACCTGCCTCATAACTATAGATGGAACGTCCATCATAGTTTGCCAACTCAGTTGTAGTAGTCTTGCCAAAATAGAAAGGAGTCGTCGTTCCAGCGCGACAAGCATACTCCCACTCAGCTTCGCTAGGTAACCTGTACTCTCGTCCCGTTAACTGGGCTAGCCGTGCACAAAATTCGACTGTATCATGCCAGGAAACCCGCTCCACAGGTCTGTTGTCTCCTTTAAAATCAGCAGGATCTGGTGCAAGTGGGTGATTGATTTGAGGAAGGGCTGCTACAAACCGCCACTGTGCCTGGGTAACCGGATACTTACTCATGAAGAAAGGGGCTACTGTCACTATGTGCTTTGGACCTTCATGCGTATCCCTTCCTGCTTCTGCTTCTGGTGACCCCATCTGGAAAGTGCCGCCTGGTATTGCAACCATCTCTAGCCTCTCTTCAATACCAAGTTTTTCACAGAATAACTGGGCTTGAGCGTGGCGTTGAGAATTTTCCTTTTCTTGGCCATTCACTGTAATGATTTCAAATTTAAACACAGTTGTAGCAGTTGAGTGCTCTTCTCCTAACTTACTCAATGAAAACATTGTTCTGTTCAACGGATTTGTACCAGATAAACTACTACCGAAGCCTCTTAAATATTCTTGTATCCTCATTAGTCTTAATTTCCTATGCGAAAATACAATTGGCTTTTTTAACTGGAAAAAGGAATAGTATCAGGCTGGTGTGAAACTCAATGGCTCGATTATGAATAGTTAGATATCAATGCCATATTTTGAGTTTTGACCCTTCACTTATCAAGCTTCTATCCAGCCTTTATGCAACAGATGGGTTTTTGTAACAGTTCTTGATGTTTTGTTGATAACCGCCATCTATCCCCAGCAACGGAAAAATTCTGGTCGTTAAGGCTGAAAAGCCTATATGTAGTGACCTGCAATTATAGAACCCATTTGGGATCTTGGAAGAATGGATAAAATAAGAAATAAATGCCGTACTCAAGCAGCTTAACCGACAAAGAGTGGGCAATTATTGAGCCACTATTGTCGCAGAAGAAGCAAACCAGACCACCAAAGTGGACAAAGCGACAACTACGAATATTTTGCTGGGCTGCACGAACGATATCCTGTTCAGCAGCAGCTCTACATGCTAATTCTCCCTGAAACTCAAAGCTATCTGAGTCATCAATGATGCGATCGCCTGTATCACCCAGTAAACCTGTTCCTGATGTTGCAATAAATGGCTTTCCCGAACCCGCTAAAGCTTCTACAAATGCAGAAATGACATCACATTCTGTTTTGACTACACCTGCAAAATCACTGTAGTCATGAATGAATGCAGTATGGATAACACCATCTGAGGAGCGGGCAGCTTCGATCAATTTTTCTCTATCTTGCAAAGTTCCCAAAACTGGCTTCATTTTAAGTGCTTTGAGCTTTTGGGCAGATGATTCACTTCACGCCAGACCGAAAACGGTATGACCTGTCTCTTTAAGCCGTCGAGCAACAATTGAGCCGATATACTCTGCATCAACGAAATAAGGGGTATTGCAACGATTCGTGAAAAATTCCGCAATTTCGTTTGTAACTCTTAGGACTTTGACTCGATAAAGCGAACGTTTACACTTCTCCCTGCCAGACAAAAATCGTCAAATCTAGGGGTTTTCTGCCAATCAACTTTGATTCGTACTGCCGCTACCCGTACTGGTAGTTGACGGCGAGCAATTTCTGGCGGTGGTTCTACAACATATTGCCCAACTTCAAAACGACCTGTACCTGCTCTAATTGTCTCTACTCGTCCTTCCCATTGAACATTACTTGAGTTATTAAGGTTGATTTGGGCTTCTTGTCCAACGACAAGTTTCGACACATCAGTCTCATTTATGAATGCTTCTATCCAAAGATTCTGACAGTTGAGTAACTGAATAATCGATTTATTAGCTTCGACTATTTCCTGGGGCTGGGAATCAATTGACCAAATCACGCCTGTTGTTGGTGCTATGACCAAGACGTTTTGTTGAGAGAACAATTCTTTACTGGTAATGGATAACTGTGACTGAATACTCTGGATTTGTTTAGAGAGGATTCTTTCTTGTTCCTTTAGGTCTGTTAACTCTACATCAAGTTCGAGAACGCGAGTTTCAGGATAGCTTAAGGTGCGAGTTCCTTCTAGCTGAAGTCCGGCTTTCGTTGCTTCTAAGTTGAGTTTGGCTAGCTCAATTCTTGATTGAGCTTCCTTTACTACAGCTTCGGCTTGCTGCGCTTCTGCAATTTTGTTTTCAGATCTGGAAATGGTTTCTGCCCCCTCCTTTGCTAAGCTAGCAAGGCGGTGAGCGTCAGCAAGCGCTACTTTTTTTCTGACTTGTTCTCCAGCGATTTCCTCTTCAAGTTGTTTTATCTGTTGATCGGCGTATTTGGTTTGAAGCATTTTCTGGGTGACAGTTTGTTGTCTAAACAAGCTCATCAATTTAGTTCGATTTTGAATTTGCTGTTTTACCCCAGAGAGTTGCTGTTGAGCATCTTGTAGGCGAGTTTTCAATTGCTGATTTTCAATTTTGAGGACTGATACTCGTGGATTTTCGACAGTAGATTTAATAGTACCGATTTGTGTACCTTTTTCAAGTTGGTTGCTCAACTTAATTTTCTCGCTTTTCAACTCTAGCTTGCCTGGAATGGATGCCCGCACAAAAATGATTTCACCATTAACATAGGCTTGTACACTGCGAATTTGAGAGAAGCTGCGTCTCAGCCTAACTCCAATAACAGCCAGACAGCTAAGGACTAGAATCGAAAGGATAATTTTTCCTGAAGCTGTTTTAATTAATTTCATGAACAAAAGAAAATATTTTCTGTATCGGAAGCATTATTCTAATTAGCACTACTACCAAATAAGTTGTGTCAAACTTTTCTTGCTTATAAATCCGTGATCGCTTTAAATTTTAGTTAGTTTTCGCGCATACTATTTAGGTTATTTAGAAAACCAGCGTCCAAACAAGTACAGGACGTCATCTCATTCCTTAAGCAACAAACTCGCTTTTCGGCAGTCTCAAGAATCCCAGCTAGCTCCATAAGCTGGAATACCTTTGCCCAAACAAGTCTTGACCACCTTTTCAGTAACCGCTTTGTTGGATACACAAAACACAGCTTGCGCCCTAAAATCTTGAACGGCGTCAAGAGCTAGCTGCTCTACATTTGGTCTACCATGCATTCCTGTATCAAAAATATTGCAACGAGGATGAGAGCCAAGCAAAGACCAAAGCTTTTCGCCGTAAGTTTGTTCGTGTTCGTTAGCGATCCACACAATACAAAGTTTGTGACTATTTTCTATCACATGAGGTATGACTGGTGCAATTCCTGCTCCAGTTGCGATTACAACTACTCGTGAATAAGCGTTAATTGAAAACATAAAACCAGGAGGCTTGACTCGACGAACCCATAGTCGTCTGGGTAAATTTCCTTTTTGAACTTGCCGAATCAAATTTTTAGTCCAGTCACCTACCGCGCCGATTATTAAATGAATTTCTGAAGAGTCCGTTTGTTTATTGAAACTCGTTCCTGCAATAGAAAAGGAATGCCATTCAATACCATCTAGACTAATTCGAGCAAATGTCCCTACGTCAGCCCTTCCTGGAAGAGTCACAACTAAAACTCCAACAGATGGACAATCCATCCTAAAATTATCAAAACACTGCACGCTTATCCAAGGCAAAAATAAGCTGAAAATCATCAGCGCGATCATGAGTAAAACTGGATTAGTTAATAAAGTTTCTAGAGGATAAGCTTGGTTGAGAGCGATAATAAATTGAAATCTAATTTGATGCAAGACGAGAATACTCAAACAAGTCCATCCCAGATAGCGATGGCTGATTTCAAATGTATCATGGAACTTATGGCGGAATGGGGGAATAGCAGTGATGATAATAATAAATAAAAGTGTTAACAATATACTGGATGTAATGATTGATATAGGATCGTTGGATGTAGCCATTGATAGAGGATCGCTTGGGTTTCCCAACTGCTGGAATACATCAACAATTAGCCAGAGGAAACCCCAAGTAGCACATGAGGCGTGAACCCCACCGATATAATGAACGCCACTATTAAGATAGTATTTGCCATAAACAATCTTTACCGAAGTCCACACTGCAAAACGATACAATAAATGTAAAACCAGTTCATTACGGACTAAAACAGCTACTAGTATATTGCTGACACTAAAAATTGCTATTGAAATGTCATTTAAATATATTGTTTCGTAAAAAATAACTAAAAGTAAAATATTGACGCTAGAAACTAAAACCCACCAAAAAACATGCATATTCAAGTTTTGCTTGAACATAAATCTGTCTCCTGAATTCAAGTTCAAATTTTCTGATTATTAATTTCACCGATTGTCTATTAAGCCAATATGTCACTCGAGCAACTAATAGAGACGGCAATAAAGTTCCATTAAAAATACAAAGTTTATTAAAGGTGGATTGCTGTTGATTTTAATGTCAAGCTAAAAACATTCTTGCATGAAAAATGATTAAAGTTTCTCAAGAGATAAATTTTTTTTTCCAAATCTAACTTTTGATAGAGGAGTTTTTATGACCGACTGCGTGGGTTAAAATCGCTTAAATTAAGGTAAGTCACCTCACTGCGACGCCACCCTACGATCAAAACTGCCAGCAGTGCCGCATCCCTTCTCCCCAATGTTGAGTCATCTTGAATACAATCATTCCAAAGCACAGAGGTTTGCTGTTCGCTACACCTAATGAGGCGCAGAAATACCGCGCTCGCTCACAGACGGAACCAAGGAAGCACCACTAAAACCATACACAAGTTAATAAGTATTATTTAAAACATTGGGTTTTCTACTCCAAGAGCCACCCCAGCCTACGAGGCACGACCTCGCAAGGAAGTTGAGCAGCGTTGGCTACTGAAACCTTTACCATAAGCGATGAAGAGCCAAAACTTTATCGCCATTTCTTAAAAGATTTTCTTACACTCTGCTGGAGCGATGCTCTACTTTTCTGTTTATATAGAACCCATTTGAGATCTCAGGAAGTGGCTGCAAGCCGCTTAAGCATTAACCTAACAAAGCAGAGGTTAATCTTAGTTGTGGCATGAGATAGAGTTCGCTCAAAGTTCTTGACTATACTTTTGCAACGCTCCATCCAAGCATTTGATCGTTCTATCACCCATCGAGCCACCGCTGGCACAAATCCAGATTTTCCTTGGGCTGCCTTCTCTTGTTTCGAGGGCTTTGTTGAAAGCTCAAACCTGATTTTTGTCATGAGCTGAGGATAAACCTTCTCCAATGCTTCAATTAAATAGTCAATGTGATAACCGTGGTCTAGGAGGATAGTAATCTTGGGAAGATTAACAGGTTTTGATTTGAAATAATCGATGTTGAGCATCAACATTTCAATCAATCCCGCATCATCTTAGAGCGATCGCCATTAATTATCGATACACTAAAGTTCCGGTGAAGTTCCGGTAAAATTACTTTTATGGTAGAGTTTGCATAGAATTTACATAGTAGCCTATGAACTTTGAGGAAGCGCTAGAAGTTGCTGATGAGGCTGTGTTCGTCAAGGTGGGAAGACGGCTGAGTCAAGTAGAAATTTCTATCCTCAAAGGCTCTTGGAAACATCAACCATACGAACAAATTGCTTCAGCAGCTTGCTACTCAGTGGCATATATAAAGCAACATGTTGGCCCCGAACTTTGGAAACTGCTGAGTGAAGCACTAGACGAGAAAGTTACTAAGAAAAACTTCCAATCTGCTCTAGAGCGCCGATGGCGCAAATCTTGGAAGGCAAACACAGCAGGGGAAACTCTGGAGAATTCCATTCACAATCTCAAATCCGAAATTCAAAATCGAGCAGACTGGGGAGAAGCGATTGATGTCTCTGTGTTTTATGGACGTACAGCAGAACTCAACACACTCAACCAATGGGTGAGTGAAGAACGTTGCCGATTAGTAGCGCTGTTGGGAATGGGGGGAATTGGCAAAACCTCTCTGGCTGCTAAACTAGCTCAACAAGTTGAGGGACAGTTTGATTTCTTGATTTGGCGATCGCTCTACAATGCCCCACCTCTTTCTGACCTATTAGCTAACTTAATTCACTTTTTGTCCGCAGGTCAGGTTTTAGCAACCGATTGCCCAAACAGCATAGACGGCAGAATCTCGAAACTAATTGAATATTTGCGTCAATATCGTTGTCTTATCATATTCGATAATGCTGAAACGATTTTACAAAGTGGCACTATTGTAGGAACCTATCGAGAAGGTTGTGAAGAATATGCTCAACTTATCAAACAAATTGGAGAAGTTACCCATATTAGTTGCCTTGTGCTAACTTCACGGGAAAAACCGCAAGACTTAGCCCTTCTGGAAGGAAAAGCACTACCAGTTCGCTCATTACAACTTACTGGTTTAGATGTAGTGGACGGGCAAAAAATCTTTGAAATTAAAGGGTTATGTGGCTCTGAGACAGAATTAAAAGCAGTAGTTGAGCTATATCAAGGTAACGCCTTGGCTTTAAAGATAGTTGCCACGACAATTTTAGATGTTTTTAATGGCAATATTTCTTATTTTTTAAACAAAAAAACTTCTGTTTTTGGTAGTATACGCGAAATTTTAGATCAACAATTTTCGCGGTTGTCAGATTTAGAAAAAAATCTCATGTACTGGTTAGCAGTTAATCGGCAGCCAGTTTCATTAACAGAATTGCAGAGTGATATCGTATCACTGCTACTCCCACAACAATTATTAGAAGCTCTGGAGTCTTTGGTAAGACGATCCCTGGTTGAGAAAAGCTCTAATTTATTTACTTTACAAGCTGTAGTTATGGAATACATAACTAATGAATTTGTCCAAAATATTTGGACAGAAATTAAAACTCAAAACCTAGATTTATTCAGAAGTCATACTTTAATAAAAGCGACGGTAAAAGACTATATTAGAGATATTCAGATTCGTTTGATACTCAAACCAGTTATAGATGGACTATTAACTATATTTAGAAATCGGCAAGTTTTAGAAAACCAACTAAATAAAATTTTAGTAAAGCTGCAAAAAACATTCTCAGAAGAACAAAATTATGCAGCCGGAAACATTCTCAATATGCTTTGTTATCTGGGAACAAATCTGAGTAACTATGATTTTTCGCATTTGGCTGTTAGGCAAGCAGATCTACGATATGTAAATTTACACAATGTGAATTTTAACCACGCTCATCTAGCTCAGTCTTTATTTGCAGAAACTTTTGGTGGGGTTTTGTCATTAGCATTTAGCCCCAATGGAAAATTTTTAGCTATTGGAGATATGAATAGTGAGATTCGCTTGTATCAAGTTGGTGATTGGAAACAGCTAAAAATCCTGAGAGGTCATACTGATTGGGTATCAGCACTTGCCTTTAATCATGACAGTACTATCCTTGCTAGTGGCAGTGAAGACCAAAAAATCAAGCTTTGGCATGTCACAACTGGTCAATGTCTCAATACCTTGCAGGGACATGAACAGGGAATTTGGTCACTCGTCTTTACTTCCGATAAGAAAGTATTGGTCAGTAGCAGTGATGACAAGACCGTAAAAATATGGGATGTGCATATTGGTCACTGCTGCAAAACTTTGCTAGGACATCAAAATATGGTCAGGGCAGTAGTTTTGAGTCCTGACAACAAAGTATTAATTAGCGGTAGTGTGGATAAAACACTGAAGCTGTGGGATGTTAGCACTGGTAAATGTTTAAAAACTTTGCCAGAACATAATGAAGGGATTTGGTCAGTTGCCATCACTCCAAATGGAAAGAGACTTGCTAGTGGTTGTGGCGATGGAGCAATCAAGATATGGGATATTAAAACTGGTGAATGTCTGATGACCTTGCAGAGACACTCTGACTGGGTGATGTCACTTGCATTCAGCCCAGATGGACAAACCCTGGTAAGTGGTAGTTGGGATCAGAAAGTGAAGCTGTGGAATGTCAGTAGTGGTGAGTGCCTGAAAACTTTGCTAGGACACAATAGCATGATCCGAGCAGTTATGTTTAGTCCTGACGATCAAATCTTGGCAAGTGGCAGTAATGACCAAACTTTGAAACTGTGGGAAGTTGCTACTGGTCAATGTTTAAAAACTATGCAAGGATATGGTAATGGCATCTGGTCAATTGCCCTCAGTCCTGACGGTCAAATGCTGGCTAGTAGTAGCGATAAAACGGTGAAATTGTGGGACATTAACACTGGTGAATGCTTCGCAACACTCATCGGACATAGTAATGAAGTCAAGTCAGTGGCATGGAGTCCTGATGGTGGTATTGTCGCCAGTGGCAGTGAAGACAAAACAATCAAGATATGGGATATTAAAACTTGTAAATGTCGGCAAACTTTGCAAGGACACTCGAATTGGATTTGGGCAATTGCTTTTAGTCCCGATGGTCGTACTTTGGCTAGTGGTAGTCATGACCACACAGTGAAATTATGGGATGTCCAGACTGGTCAATGCTTGAAAACTTTACATGAACAAAACCACGGAGTTTTGTCAGTAACCTTCAGCCCTGATGGTCTAACTTTAGCTAGTGGTGGTCATGACCATACAGTAAAGATATGGGAAATCAATACTGGTAAATGTCTGCAAACTTTGCCAGGACATAGAGGTTGGGTGTGGTCAATTGCCTTTAGCCCCGATGGACAAATCCTGAGTAGTGGCAGTGGAGATCATGTAGTCAAGTTATGGGAAGTCAAGACTGGTAAATGCTTGAAAAGTTTGCCAGGGCATACAGGCTGGGTGCGATCGCTTGCCTTTAGTCCAGATGGTAAAATTCTCAGCAGTGGTAGTATGGATCAAACTGTGAAGTTATGGGATGTGAACACTGGTGAATGCCTCAAAACTTTACAGCAACCAACTCAAGCCGTTTTATCAGTTACCTTTAGTCCTGAGGGGCATACTCTTATCAGCAGCGGTGAAGATGAGACGCTGAAGATTTGGAATATCTTGACAGGTGAATGTATTAGAAGTTTGAGAAGTAAAAGACTTTACGAGGGGATGAAGATCGCCGGAGTTACTGGGTTAACTGAAGCGACGCTTAGTACTCTTAAAACTCTAGGGGCGATTGAAACTGAGTTGCACATCAGTAACAATGGGCGAGTGTAAAAAACTATTGTCCAAATCTGTAGGGTGGGCATTGCTCTCAAGTAAAATTTAATACATTGGATAATTCGTGATCGCTTGGAAAAGATAGAGAGTTATAACTGGCTCATTTTTGCGAAAACATACGATTATGGGCAAGGTGATCGCGTTTACTCCAACTTACTTGTTGGGATTGACAGCAGTTGGTTGTATATTGTCACAAACCATGCGATCGCTATTTTTTTCATCAAGGTTTGTGAGATAATCACGCATTCTATTGCAACTTTTTGCAAGTAAATTGTCAAAGCTTCCCAACTGGAAAAACTTCGCACTGCCATTACTTCCAATGACAACTAGTGTACTGCCATCAGGGCTAAAACTCATGCTGGTTATACACTTATCTGTCTGAGTGTTGCATTCATTACCTGGAAATTCCGTCAGCAACTTTTTGCCTTGCAAGTCCCACAACTTAACGATATTTTTACTAGCTTTACTAACACTAGCTAGCAAACTGCCATCATGGTTCAATGCTATGATTTCCGATTGTTCTCGTTTTAGTTGCCCTGGCAATATATTCTGTATTTCCCCCGACATATTCCGCCAAGAAACAGTGGCGGGTGTTTCGTCAGTGGATTTATCTTCTGTGATTACTTTTGGCTCATCACTTTGTTGAAATTGGATGCCGTGTACTGTAATACCATAGGGAATTTCTAATAAAGACTTTTTCTCAAACTCTAATTTTTCACCATTCAATCTCCATAACTTAGCTATGTAAGTATCAGATCCATCAGCATCTTTGCTATCAGAACCTAGGGTAGCAAGACGTTGACTATCAGGACTAAAAACGACACTCACAACATTTTTTGAGTGTGCTTTGATTAGTTCTAATTCTTTGCCATTGTGGCTGAACAAGCTAACATTACCATTATCACTTCCAGTAGCAATAATATTACTATTAGGACTAAAACTGATACTTGTGACTTTGCCTGAAGTGACTGGGAATGCTGATAATTGCTTACCATTTGAGTCGAACAAGCGGATGGTCATCCCACTATCACCTACAGTAGCAACAGTTTTACGATCGGGACTAACACTGATATTCTGAATACCGTTTTGCAGAAATTGATATTGCTTTGATTCTTCTGGTTGTGGTAGATTTACATCCCACAAGCGGACAGTTCCATCCTCACTTAGAGTAGCCAAATATTTGCTGTCTTGGCTAAAAATCATACTTTGAATTGTACCGGAGGGTAATCTCATTTCATTAAAATTGGTTAATGCTGTGTCAACAAGAGATGATAGATTATAAATGCGAACAGTGTTGTCATCAGCAAAAGCTACTAGCTTACCATCAGAACTAAAACTGGCTATTTGAGCTTTATCAAGATAATCTTTATCGATAGTTGAAGGTTGAACTTTTTCCAGGTTCCTGCCGTTCCACTTCCACATTTGGAGAGAGGCATTTCCAAATATTTCGGTCAATAGTATATAATTGCCATCAGGACTGGCAGAGATTCTTACTCCTTGAAGGGAAGCTGTTTTTATAGGTATTGATTGGTTGGATAAACCTAACCCCGATATTATTATATTACCGTTATTTTCATCAGCACGAATTACACTGCCATCACTTTTAAAATCGAAATCATTATTTACGTTTGTCGATGGTCTTCCGCTGCGACCTTGTAAATTCCACCACCGGATAGTTGTATCAGAGTCACCCTTATTCTCATATGCTTTAGTCATAAAGGACTGACCATTAGGACTAAAACTGAGTTTTTCAATTCTGTAACCCGCATAGAATTCCTTCCCCAACTTATTGCCGTTCCAGTCCCATAGACGGATAATACCTTGTGAGTCAACAGTAGCTATTTTGCTACCATCAGGGCTAAAAAAGACGTTATCAGAAGAATCTCCTCCTTGAAATCTATGTCCTGCTAATTCTAAAACAGGTTGTCCTTTTGTTTTCATATCCCATATTTGAACTGTGCCATTATTGCTTTTGGTTGCTATCAATAATCTGCCATTTGGATGAAAAAACATACTCTGTACTTGCATCCCTTGCATTGGTTGCCATCGGTTGCGTTCTCTCATTCCATAGAAAACTTTTCGCAAGGTTTGTACTACTTGCTCCCGTAGCTGAGAGTCGGGTGGGAATGTTTGTAACAGAGGATAGCTAAAATTTTTTCCTGCCTGTGCGCTACTAATTAGTGCATCTAGTTCTTGATTTGAGAGAAAAAGTGCTTCAGAAGCTTGTCTTGAAGTACTAATTTGTCCTATTTCTGCATCTCTCTGACGAATTAAAGCCCAGAGTGTCAACCCGCTTAAACCCAGCATAACTGCGATCACAATCCGCCACCGCCAACTTAGATTTCGCCGTTTTTGTAAAACGCTTTCTTGGACAAACTCTGCTTCTATCTGGTTAAACCAATTGTTATTAGCTTGTAGTACTTGATTTAATACATCAAGGTAAGGGTTACTATTCCATAGAAACTGTATTGGTTTATCTCTCAGAGTTTTTTGCTGATTTTGTCTTTGCTGCCATTTACGAGTTAACCCAACGTTGACTTTATTAAATAGTTTTTCAGGAACGTAGAGTATGCGATCTAGCCAATCAATAACATTGTCTGTTTTTGTTTGCCAACCCAATGGTGGTAACTTGTTTGTGACAGTTTCCCATTCCTTAGCCGCAGGTGTTAGCCGACGTTGTAAGATTATGTTTTCTTCCTCTTCTTTTTTCCATGCCAGTAATTTATCCCACCCCATAACTAAAGCATCATGGGCTGGCTCTACATAAGGTTCGCCCTCAGAATTAGAACCTTCAACAATTAAGCGAGCTTCAGAAAAGTGTTTGATGGCTGTTTGTACACGGACATTTTCTTCTTTATCGGGATATTCCAGTTCCCATTTAGGTACTTGTCGCCGTGCTAACTCACCTCCCTGCAATGCAATCATTCGTAGCATTACCCGACGTATCGTATTTTGATAAGCGGTGTCTTTTGCAACTAACTGTTCATATTCCTGGTTAGCACGTTTGGTTAAAGAACCAACGACTCTTCCCAACTCTTCATAATCTTTTTCTGTTAATGCGCGGTTATCTCTTCGCTCCTCCAAATATTTTAGGTACAGTTCACTGAGAGTAAAAGAAAGTAGAGGTAAAGCCCCCGGCATTTGTACAACTTCGTTAATTAATTTATCTACCAAGTTGGGAGGATCAAAATATACCACTTTTTCTGATGCTGGTTTTTCAATGGCTTCCCGCAGTTCATCCTGAGTCATTGGTGGGACTACAAAGCGAGTATCATTATTCCAAAAATCTTTGAGTTCAGAGTTTTGAAACTGCGCTTCAAAGTCGAGTCGTAAGGTGATAACTACATGGATGTTGTTAGGATATTTAGCGATCGCATTTTTAATTAAATTCTGAAATTGCTCTCGTTCTTCATCACTTTTGCACAAAGTGATTAACTCTTCATATTGATCAACCGCCAGCAATATTTTTGTCTGGGGATTAATCTGACTCCAATTTTTAACAATATTTGCTAAAGCTTGCTTGTCTTCCTCTAATTCGCTAACAGTAATTGTATTTGATATGGGCGAACACACCTGTGCTAACGCCTGCAAAGGAGTTTCTCCTGGACGTATAGGGTTTAAAATCTCAAATTTATCGTTATCAAATGGTATTTGTCCTTGTTTAAAATCTGCAATTAACTGGTTGAGATTTTTGAGACTAGCACGTTGATTTAGAAATAACTGGACTTCATATTTATTCTGTGCTTGATATTGTGGTTTGAGAGCTTCATGCTGCTTTTGCAGAATTTCAGCAAGTTTCCGAGCATCTGGAACTGCCGTTTCTAAAGGTGGAATATTGTTGTGATAATTATTAACACCGATAATAATGGCAAAATTACGGTTAAATGTAGATTTAGGCATGAGTCTGTCTCTCTTTGAGTTTGAATGTAAAGACAATTAAGGCAAATTTAGTTCTTGAGTAAGTACAATGCTAAAGTTATCTCTGCGCTATTACTCGGCTCACTTGCTTCCTAATCAAGAAGATGACACAAGAAAAAATGAGCAAACAATACAAAGGCAAAAGTCAATTTCAATAATGCCTAATTTGTACCTTTTAATTATTTAGTGTTGTTTTTGTTCCTGAGAAACTGCGGTATATTTTAAAGGACGAACTGTAGTAATAGTAATTTCTTCTGCATACCAATCGACATACTTTGCTGTAGTTTTCGCTTTGATATCACGATTTTGAGTGCGATTCATCAAACGCTCAAGACTACTTAGATTTTGGAAATCAATATTTCTTGATGCAGGTGGACGAGGAGCGTCAAGTTTATCTTGAGTTAAGAATCTTGCATCAAATTCATCATTGCTTACAATTAATTTAATAATGTCTTTGTACTCCGTAATGCCTTGTTTCCAGAACTCATCTGGAACTTCAAGTTCCAAATCTATTCCATCAAGGGCATAAGCCTCTTCGTCAGGTTGAAGTCTGACGCTACCTGCTTCAAAAAATGGAGCGCTAATAGCAAAGTTGTCTGAAAGGTTGACCAAAGCACAGTAAAGTGGCTGTTGACTATTATTAGTGAGTTTCAGTTGAAATTCTGGTGGTTGCCACTGGCCATTTTCATATTTGTACTGCAATCGCATCTGCTTAGTTTGCGATGATTTGTGATTATGAAAGATTAGTTCCATCTTGATATCACCAGATTTAATTACAGTTGCAGCAGTATTTGAGAGTCGAGCAATTGTTGTCCAACGAGCAATATGTTCTAGGCGTTGAATTACCTTTTGTGCGTTCTCTTTTGTGTAATTATTAATTTCTTTTACAAGCGGTCGAGAATCTTGAGATTTAGTAATCAAATATTGATGATTGCGACATGAGAGGCGAAACTCAGGGTTGGTAGATTCTTCACGGATATAAGCTGAGGATTTACCATTAAATCCAGCAGTTTTTATTGCTTCCCGTGCCAAATTAACATCCACTTCGTCTCCCTCAAAGTGAACCCCCAAAGGCGGTAATGGTAGACCAATAACTACTGCTTTAAAAGTAAGCTCAGTAGTTAAATTCTGCACACCTTCAATATCTATCTTGCTCTTGGTTGGCAATACCTGAGTGACTTTAGCTGTTCCCACGGACTTTGAGGGGTTGCGTATATCATCTGTATTGGCATCAAAAGGGAATAATGCCAATAGAGTAGTTTCGCCATTTTGGGATGGTTGAACTCCGTGAACAGCACCACCTTCAATTACCCAGCCAGAGGTTCTGTCATTTTTAACAATAAAGTAAGGTTGAAGTTGAGCGATCGCACCATCTAAGAAAAATTTGTTCTCATCGTTGGGATGATTCACTTCCAATTGTGGCGACTGATCCCCATTTACGCTGCGAACTAAGGCATTTGTGCGTCCAAACAAATCTCGATAAGTCAGCTTTCCGTTGGTTTTGGACAGTGTATCCATTAAAAAATAAGAAAAACGTCCCCGATGTTGACCACCTGCGTTATATTCTTTTGCTGTTTCCCGATCTCGACAGGCTGCTAAAAGCACATGACGACCTTTAGGCAAATGCCAACCAGTAGGGTTAGCTTGCGGCTGTATTTCCCGAACACCTGAAAGTTGGTTTAATTCTTCTAGGGTAAAAATAAAACTATCTAGTGGACGTTTCCGTTTATCTGTTGGTAAACGCCTTTCTTTTACCTCTTGTAAAGGGTCTTTTGTGCCGGAACCAGAGTGGCAGCAATCAAGAATAATGGTCATATGCGGATTATTTTTTGCCACGTCTGCAATGAGTAGTGCCAATTCTTTATCTGCCAAATCCCAGCCGCCTTCAGTACGGCTGTCGTAACACACCAAAGTTTCATCAAGATGGTCTGGTTCTAAATGCCAAAATTCTTGCGGTGCTTGTTCTTGAGAACCATGACCACTATAGTAAAACAACACTACATCATCTTCCCCAGCCTGAATAAGATGTTCCCGGAAACCATTAATAACTGCCCTACGGGTGGCTTCTTCGTCTTTTAGAGTTTTTAAATGAAGTTGATATTCTGTTCTCTCAAACCTTTCGTGCAGATATTCTGCGATCGCTGTAATATCATTCACACAGCCTTGGAGGCAATGATTGGGGTTGGGATAATTATCGATACCTACAAGCAAAGCGTATAAATTGCGAATCCCGATTTCCTGAGTAGGGCTGAAGACTTGAGAATTATTAACCATGATGCAAATCCTGATAATAAAAATTTATTTATGATTCGAGACAGTTATTAAAAATAAATGAGTCAATAAAATATTGAAACATTTGCGGTTTATCTTCCTTATAGCTAAATCGAAAATTAGCTCATCAGTCTAATGTAATGAAAACTATTATTAATACTTCGCTTGATTTTTTTACTCACTCAATAGGATTTTAATTACTTACTCACAAGCAATTTAAATCAACTAACTTTGATAGTCAATACAGTAAAGTTACGGTAAAGTTCCCTATATGAGTGTCTGGCGAAAGTTAGAGTCGAGGGGAAGCGTTACCAGTCACCGCGAGTAGTCTTAGGGCGTGTTTTAAAACTATAGCCAAAGATTGATCTTTGGTAGCCTCCATTGATTGCAAAGCAATACAGTGGTGGGAAGATGTCAAACTCACTCAATGCTAGATTCCTTAAAGAAATGAGCAGGGCCTAAAGCTACATCACCCCAGCGCATGACGATCGCAGTAGCATTTGCTGATGCCCCAAACGAATAGACGAGAACCAAATCATTTTCATGAATCTTACCTAATAGCGCCGCATGATACAGATTCGCCAGGGGAAGTACAGGCCCAATGTTTCCATACTGAGGGTAGAGATTAATTGTACGTTCTGGGTTAATGCCTAGTATCCGAGCGCCAAATTTAGTAAACCAGGCAGTTGGTGTATTGAAAATAAAGAAGTCGATTTGGTCAATTGTCACGTTAGCAGTAGCAGCAGCACCTTCACAGCATCTCAGGACGAAATCAGCAGCAGTGTTACTAATTACTCGATTTGCTCCCTTGCCAGTCTTCATAAATAATCGCAGCTTGCCCTGAGAATCTTCTGCAATTTCAGTGTGAAATGTGCCACAAGTCTCTGCTGAATGAACGATTTTACTGCCGAGAATTCCTTGGTTAGCTTTAACTTCACTAACTACAAAAGCGCCAGCACCATCACCAGTTATCCACGAGAGAGTATCTCTTTCATCCAGAAGACGAGAATATGCACAGGAAGTAACTACTAGAATATTGCGGTACTCTTTGGCTCGCACTAATGTACTAGCAGTTTGCAGTGCAACTATACCACTGGAACACATAGAATTAAGATTCCAAGCCGGACAATGTAAGCCCAGTTGATTGACCAGGAAAGCAGCATTACCAGCTACAACTTCTTCAGTACCGAAAGAGGTAACGATCGCCAAATCAATCTCTTCTCTAGAGAATTTTCCAGCCTCCAAAGCATCTCGTGCTGCACGATACTCTAAGGTTAGCGATGACTCACCACGGGCAAGTATCCGTCGCTCAACAGCACCGCGAAAGGGGTCTTGCAGATAAGGCAGCATTTCTTGGTCAAATTCGTTGCTGGGAGTAGAATCAGCCAGTGAAAACAGCCTTGCCAAACTTTTTTGTTCCGACTGAGAAACTATCTGTGGGTATTTCTGGCGGTAATAATCATTCGTACATATGGTGCTGGGAAAGCTCAATGCTAGAGAGCGAATGCCCACTGAATAATTTTGCATAAAACAAATACTTCCTATGAATTGGTAATGCCTTGGGAAATCAAACTGTTAATCCGACCATCTAGGGGAGCAGGTTCGGTGGGATCGATAATCACATCAACTATGAAGGGAACAGGAGAAGCGATCGCTTTTTCTAAAGCAATGCAAATATCAGATTCTTTCTCCACACGAATACCGTCAGCTCCCATACCGCAGGCAATCTTCACGAAATCTACTTGCGGTATCTCTACATCCATACCATCAAACCCTTGTAACGCCGATCCCTGACCGCACATGTTGTAACATCCATCGTTGAGGATAATCCAGACAGCAGGAATCTGGTATCTCACGGCAGTGCTGACCTCGCTGTTCATCAGCATGGCACCATCCCCAACAATAGCAACTGCCTTACCATTGCGTGCTAAGGTTGCACCGACAACCCCCGTCACAAAATGTCCCACAGAAGCAAAGCCAGTGCTGGTGCGGTAACGACTTGGCTGAGTAAATTGCAACAACTGATTTCCCCATGCCATTGAGTTACCTGCTTCGGTCATCACTATGGCATCACTGCGATCGACAATTACTTGTTGAATTGCATCCATGAGTACCTGGGGTCGCACCAAGCCTTGCATCCGGGGATTGATTTTTTGCCGCTCTGGTCGAGGCAATACCATGATGTCTGGTTGACTTTTTGGTAAATGCTTCAATAGCGCCTGCACCAAGGCTTTTACATCAGACTGAATAGCTAATGTCTTGACGCCTGGATAGGCAGTTCCCAGCACTTCTGGGTCGATATCGACATGCAAAAAACCCTCCAAAGGAATCATCGCCGGATTCCAGAAAGAGGTGAATTCACCAAGGCGAGTTCCTAGTACCAGCACTCTTAAAGGACGATGCTTTTGCATGTAAGTTAAAACTGATTCATGTCCAGCAAGACCTGTAACCCCCACAAACTGAGGATGGTTTTCTGGAAAAATGCCTTTACCACGTGGCGAACACATGACCGCCGCCCCAGTCTTCTCAGCAAACTGACGAATTTCTGCTGCTGCATCTGTTGCACCAAAGCCAACCCAGATAGCAAACGATCCTAAAGACAATAACCGCACGCATTTGGAAATCGTTTCTTCACTGGCGGTGGCTGGAGCAAAAGACAGATCCGCTTTTGACAATGATGTTTTGATGGAACTTGCTTGGATGTTGGTAGGGATACTGATATGCGCGATAAAGCCCCCTGGTTGAGCTAAACCTTTCGCTAATCTGCGATAGACCTCTGGCAGTTCATCATCAGATTCGAGGGTAGTTGCATAGTGGAACAGAGATTTTAAAGTGAAAGTCTCAGCCATTGTGTAACTACTGGTT
Source organism: Nostoc sp. 106C (assembly GCF_002154725.1). Taxonomy (GTDB): domain Bacteria; phylum Cyanobacteriota; class Cyanobacteriia; order Cyanobacteriales; family Nostocaceae; genus Aulosira. The sequence continues at coordinate 103,568 of NZ_MTAW01000121.1, forward strand.
TCTTGGCAAGCCCACCGTCCCCTTTGGGATGCTGAGGTGGAAGCTGACAAAAAGATTACCTTTGCACCCTCCCAACGGGCAGCTAATAAACCTGTCAAACTATTCGTGATTCCTGGCCCTGTTGTCGAAAATACTACGACAGGGCGATCGCTAGCAAAGTAGGCTTCAGTGGCTGCAAAAGCCGCTCCCGCTTCATGACGAAAGTGCAGCACTTTAATAGAACTATGTTGCAGAGCGTGCCACACAGGAACAATTGCTCCCCCTGAAACACCAAATGCATACTGTACTCCCATCTCTTCTAGTCTCTTGACTATTGCAGAAGCTACTGAGCTAGGAACAAGACTCAACGGCGAGACAGTCAAGGATGACTTACTTGCATCAAAAATGCCAAAGCCGGATTCATCATTTATGGTAGTATGCTGACCTGACGTAAATTTTATTGGGCTACCATCTTTTAAGTTTTCGGCTTGAGTTGTATTGTCAGGAAAAGATTCAATGTTCATAGACTAGACATAAAGTTTGTAATTTCTCTGTTCACCAACTTCTGTGCGCTTAACTTTAATTACAGACATTAAGTGCTGGGCAAACTATTGAAAATGAAGATTACACAATAAACGCAAGCACAATTGCCCCAACTTTGGGTCTTTAACTTCTATAACTGGTCGTGTCCACCATGTTGACAAGTCGTTAAGCTTAAACTTGCAGTACTACCCTAGCGACACACTCTTGGCTCACAAATCAGGAAAGCAACTGTGAATTTTGCATTTTGGATTTTGGTATCGTTGACCAACTTTAATTAGGCAATAGGCTATAGCCTTTGCTTTGTAGCCATATTTGAAATTTTGAGGCATCAATAACTACAGTATCAAATTTCTTTTGTCCACTTTTCTGACACGCAGGCATAAAAAGGTTGTAATGAGTAGATGGATGTTTGCCAACTAAACAACCATAACTCCACCCACCGACTTTTTCAGGAGCAGGTGAGCCAGTATCATTGCCAGTAGTATGTTGATTAATGCCAAAATTACTACCTATATAAGTCTTATCTCTTGCCTTCCTTGGGTCGCCAAAGAATTCTCACATCGTTCCACGCATCTGGTTGGTTAGGTTGAGGCTTCCATGTATCTGGATTTGCATCTTCTAAATAGGTAATTGTGAAAGGCTGCGTTCTCCAGCCATTCTCTGCATAATACTCTGCCAATGCTTCGGCTTTTGATTTATTAGTTACCATTGTTTGCTAACCCTTTTACTTTCGGTTTGAAGCTGATAAATTTATCAAACCCTACCGCATACTGGCTTATCGTCTGAAGATTACTGGCTTATTTCTGACTTGTGACTGACTTTTAGTGTATTACTGGTAAAATTCATACAGTTGTAATGAAACGAGCCATGCCCAGGTCGCTCAGGGTTCGCCAAGAGTTCATTCAGAAAGTAAAGCTAGCAGTCAAGCGCAACGGTTTCCCTAGCCAAAAAGCTTTGGCTGAGGATGTAGGGTTAGCTTTAGCCACAGTCAGCAACTTCCTCACAGGTAAACCAGTTGACCATGCAACATTTGAAGAACTTTGTCAGAAGTTAGCACTCTCGTGGAAAGAAATCGCTGATTTAGATTTTGATCTGCCATCCCAGACTTTAGAGCGAGATAAAAATACTGAAGGAGTAACCATTAATAATCATCAAGACTGGGGAGAAGCGATTGATGTCTCAGTTTTCTATGGGCGCACCGAAGAATTAGCTACACTCAAACAATGGATTATTAATGACCATTGCCGACTAATTACTTTAATTGGTCTGGGTGGCATTGGTAAAACAGCTTTGTCTGTAAAATTAGCACAGCTTTTGCAAACAGAATTTAACTACCTGATTTGGCGAAGTTTGCGTAATGCGCCACCAATTCATGAGCTTTTGAACGACTTAATTAAGTTTTTATCCAATCAAGAAACAAATTTACCAGAGAACTTAGACAGTAAAATTTCTTGTTTAATACAATATCTGCGTGCAGAACGTTGTTTGTTAGTCTTAGATAATGTAGAGTCAATTTTATCTAGTGATAAACGCGCAGGAGGATATCGACAAGGATACGAAGGATATGGACATTTAATAAGATGCTTGGGAGAGACTAACCATCAGAGTTGTTTACTTTTGACGAGTCGAGAAAAACCTAGAGGAATTAGGATTAAAGAAGGTATCAAATCTCCGATTCGTTCACTGAGATTATCCGGCTTAACAGGGAGAGAAGCCGAGAAAGTTCTTGCAGAAAAAGGCTTTAATATCTCAGAAAAGCAATGTCAATCATTGGTAGATTTATATGCAGGCAATCCCTTGGCATTGAAGATTGTCGGAACTACTATTCATGAGCTATTTGACGGGAATATTACTCAGTTTTTAGAACAAGGAACCATTGTTTTTGGTGATATTTCGGATTTACTTGACCAGCAGTTTCATCGATTGTCAACTTTAGAACAACAGGTAATGTATTGGCTGGCAATTAATCGAGAATGGGTATCATTTAGGGAATTACAAGCAGATATTATTCCGGCTGTTTCACTCAAAGATTTGTTAGAAACTTTAGAATCTCTACAATTGCGCTCATTAATTGAAAAAAATTCTGGGGATTTTACTCAACAACCAGTAGTGATGGAGTATGTTATCGACTACTTCATGGAACAGATTTGTCAAGAAATTCAAATTGAAGAAATAGAATTATTTGATAAATGTGCATTAATTAAAGCTACTGCCAAAGATTATGTCAGAAATGCACAAGTTCGGCTCATACTCAAGCCAATTGCCGAGCAATTACTAAACCTGTTTGGTACTCCAGAAAATGTGGCAAATTCTTTGAATCAAATTTTATCAAAGCTGAAATCTGGTACCCCTCGAAAACCAGGATATGCAGCAGGCAATATTCTTAATTTACTTTGGCAGCTTCAGATTAACCTGAGTGGTTATGATTTTTCTAACTTAACAGTTTGGCAAGCTTACTTACAGGATATGAATTTGCATCGAGTTAACTTTACCAATGCGAATCTGAGTAAGTCTGCTTTAACTCGAACTTTAGGAGGTGTATTATCAGCAACTTTTAGCCCAGACGGAAAATTACTGGCAACAAGCATCGATCGTGAAATTTGCTTGTGGTCTGTTGCAAATATCCAACAAATTATTACTTACATTAGTCATACCAATTGGGTGCAATCGCTGGCTTTTAGTCCCGATGGCCAAATTTTAGCTAGTGGTAGCAATGATCAAACCGTGAGGTTGTGGAATGTCCACACTGGGCAATGTTTGAAAACTCTGCGAGGTCATAAAAGTTGGGTGCAATCGCTGGCTTTTAGTCCCGATGGCCAAATTTTAGCCAGTGGTAGCAATGACCAAACCGTGAGGTTGTGGTGTGTCGATACTGGAGAATGTCTGCGAAGTTTATCAGGGCATCGCAATCGGGTTATTTTTACCACTTTCACCCCAAATGGACAAACTTTAATCACTGGAAGCGAAGACCAAACTGTAAGATTGTGGGATGTTAACACAGGTGCTTGCCTGCGAGTTTTAGAAATCCCTATTAATTGGGTGTTATCTATTGCTCTTAGCCCAGACGGACAAACATTGGCAACAGGAAGCGATCGCACAACGGTAAAATTTTGGGATATAGCCACTGGTGAGTGCATCAGCACGTTACCAGATTATGACAGTTATGTGTGGACAGTTACTTTCAGCCCAGATGGTAAAACACTGGTGACGGGGAGCGAAGATAAAACTGTGAAAATATGGGATGTTTTTACAGGAAAGTGCCTGCAAACTTTGTATGAGGATAGTGATTTATCTACAGGCAGCTACGCTTCACGCATTTGGTTAGTTACTATTAATCCAGATGGTCATAGCTTGTTGAGTGTTAATGAAAACCAAACGATGAAGTTATGGGATATCCGCACAGGACAATGTTTGAGAACAGTGAGTGGGTATATTAATTGGATATTATCTGTTGCCTTTAGTCCAGATGGTCAAATTTTGGCGAGTAGCAGCCAAGACCAACGGGTGAGATTGTGGGATGTAAAGACAGGACAATGCCTGCGAATATTACAAGGGCATACTAATTTGGTTTCATCAGTCACCTTTGCTTCCCAAAATATAAATGGTTACACATACGGCAGAAGTATAACGTCATCTGAAGAGATTGGGAAGCAGCAAAAAAGCACGATTCTGGCAACTAGCAGCGATGACACAACTATCAAACTTTGGGATGTAACTACAGGAGAGTGTTTGCAAACTCTTTGGGGACACAATAGTTGGGTACATTGTATTAGCTTCAGTCCCAATGGTCAAATTTTAGCAAGTGGTAGTCGTGACCAAACGGTAAAGCTTTGGGATTGGCATACGGGAGAGTGTCTGCATACATTGGCAGGACATATTGGTGAAGTCAAAACAATTGCTTTTAGTTCTTGTGGTAGATTTTTAGCAAGTGGTAGCTATGACAACACTATTAAACTTTGGAATCTAAGTACAGGAATTTGTTTACAAACATTGTCAGGACATAGTGATTGGGTTTTATCTGTTATGTTCACTCACAGTGCAGATATCCTTGCTAGTGCCAGTGGAGACCAAACTATTAAAATGTGGGATGTTAATACAGGGCAATGTCTACAAACATTAAAAGCTCATACATATCGAGTTAGAACAATTGCTTTTAGTCCAGATGGCAAAATCTTAGCTAGTGGCAGTGACGACCAGACTGTAAAACTGTGGGAGATCAGTAGAAGTGTTGTTCTCAAAACATTTCAGGGACACCACAAAGCAGTACGGTCAATTGCCTTTAGTGCTAATAGTCTTGTGTTGGTTAGTAGCAGCGAAGACGAAACCATGAAGCTTTGGGATGTTGAAACGGGTGAATGTCTAAAAACGATCAGAATTGATAGACCTTATGAAGGTATGAATATTAAAAATGCAATTGGTTTAACAACACCTCAGAAGAACACACTCAAAGCTCTTGGGGCAGTAGAGAGTGAAGATGGTATCATCACATAATACTTAATTAGTATAAAATTTGGGTGCAAAAAAACGTATGGAAAATCAAGAATCTAAAAAAGCTCTTGAAACAACAGTAGAATTGGATCGCTCTTCAGCAACAGATAGAGGCGCTGAAATCGAATCTGATACATCAAGCGTTCAAAATGTTGAAAATGTTGAAGTAGAAAAACAAGAACCTAAAAAAGTTACTGAAATCATAGTAGAATCCGATCGCTCTCCAGGAACAGATAGGGGTTTATAACCCACATTCCGCAGATATTAAGCGGATTTACATAGAGACTAAGCAATGCAAAGTAGCCCAGCAGGGCTGAGTAATCAGAGACTTACCAAAAAGATTCTTTTCAAGCTTTTAATTCCCCTTATCACCTCAAAATTAGCGAACGGACAGTTACGTGCTGCACAAAGCGCAACTGTCACAAACACTTCAGTTAGTCCGGCCGCATATAATTTGTCCAATACTCGACCCAAACGGTCATCGTTTAGGTGTTCTGGACGTATTCCTTCTCCTAACAGATGCTCGCTCCGCTTTCCCAACAAAAAACTTTTCAAACAAATATAATGGCGCACTCACGAACCCTAATCCGTTTAAAATCATTGCTTTTACAACTTGACCTGCACTGATAATTTCTTGAGTGTGAGTTCCCAATAGCCGATTAATTTGTTCTACTAGATTCATCTCATCACAGATGCCTGCGACTATGCCGCAGTGGTCAATATCCTGTACCCTGATATCTAACGGTGATGCTGTCATGCTTCTAAAATGCAGCATTTAGGTCATTTTCAAAAATACAGCATTTACAAGCGCACCTGCGGAATGTGGGGTTAAATTATGAAAAACTTCTATAGTACTTGTTGTTACTCGGTTTCGAGTTTTTTCGGCTGTGATGTAACGACTTGTGGGCTTAGAGTTTTCCGTATTCTGCCGAATTTGGTGGTACAAGTTTTTTTGATTGGCCTTGACTGCGATAAGCCTAACGGCATGGCTTCGCTTACCGCATAGTCATTGCCACCATCAATTATGAGTTTGCAAGTTTTTTTTGGCAATGCAAGGCATCCAAGCTAAAAACCATACCCTCGATATCCAGTCTGGAAATTAAATTTTGTACTGTGTTAATTTCGCTACCTTAGCGTTTACTCTGCTTTCTTCTCCTTTATTTACTTCACTCTATGCTGATTTTTCTTTTATTCTGCGATTACTGAATCGGTGTTCTAGGGGGGCGAACCCCACACACGCCACTTGGTTATAAATCAAAATCAAGAGTGAAAGTTTCGCCATCTGAAGTTTCTTGAATTTCTTGTGTAGATGGCGTTGGAGTAGACTGTTCTTCTAGGTTTTGCTTTGTAGCACTAGGAGTAACAACAGGTGTATATGTGACTGCTGGATATATCGGGAATGCACCTTTTTTAAACGCAAAATAGCAATCAATGATAAAGTAAAGCGTTTCTAGGTAACTTTTATCTAATTGTTGTGATTCTGCAAATATGCGTTCGCGGTAGCTGTCTTTAATGCGAATTTTTTCTGGGGTTGAGTCTTGTTTGTCTGCCATTGTTATCTTCTATAAAGTATGCTTAGGGATTCTTTTTGACAATCGCTTTAGCCATTTCTAATAGCCCAAAGGCATTAGCTTCTACCGGATTATCCAGAATTCTGAACCCATTCTTCTCTAATAACTTTTTAAATCCAGGTAAGAGACAACCGCCACCAATCGCCCAAATTTCATCTCCAGCGTGTTTGGCATCAAGTGTGAGATTCACAACTTTCTTCAAGTATTTTTCATACCAATCTTTCAAACAAGCACTGTAGACATCTTTGATATCAATGTCACGGCTATACCTGGTATGTCCCATTTCTAGACAAAATCGAATTTTTGATGGGTCACCGATTTTCCCTCCATTGAGATGTTTCATCTTTTGGGAGATATCATCTATGAGAACTTCTACACCTGTGGGATAAGGAGTGTGAACTTCACGCTTGCCTTGGCTGTAACGAGAATACAGAGTGGTACCATTGCCAAAGTCTAAAACGGTTAATTTTGGGGGAAGTTGTTGCCCAAACAATGCACCCATCCCCTCTGGGACGACTTTGAGTACTTCTATCTTTACCTCTGAAACTTTGCCAGCCAGTATTGGTTGATATTCACCGTTGAGTACTTGTTTTAATTCGGATGCCAAACCAACATCATGTAGGCTGACGACTAACTTTAAATGCCAAGCCTTACGGTGTGGCAGATGTGCCAATGCACCCAATAATGTAATCAGCGCATTATTGACTTTGTTTTCATTATTATCAGTATTGCGTTCAAAATGATAACCTGTGCGGAAAGCAGATTCTCCTACGGTGTAAGCACTACCGTTAAACACTACTCTCCCGGGTACGTCTTCCATTTCAATCGAAGAAATGTAGCTGGGAACGCGAACGACTCCAAAGCCATCGACTAAAAGTTTGAGGCTGCCGTAACCGTTATCAAAGCCCGCAGGAAAAATTTTTTGTAAGGCATGAATGTTAGTCATGGGTGTCAAATGGGGTACAAAGTATTAATCAGTGAAAAATACCCTAATCATCACCTATATATACCCTAAATAGGGGTTAAATTGAGCAAGAAAATTCCTAAGTATTTATGGGGTATATATAGCCCCTACTTATGCCCTAAAAAATTTATAATATTTGATGGCTAGTTCAATGAGGTGACACGGCGACAGTGACTACCCTAAAAACTTTACCAAAATATTCAACCCATGGACGCAGTTCCGTCCATGCTGCATCACTAATCGATTTGGCAAGGTGTCTATTCCTCACCATATTCCGCACCTTCAAATCTAGCCTTCGGCAAGCCGCTTCGCGTCTACATAGGTTACCAAGTCTGCCGACTTGACTACGCACCTCGCCAACTTCATGGCCGTTGCTCTTTACGTTGCCTACTGACTTTGAGATGCTTCCTGCTCAAACGATTTCTCGCCTTGATTCTGGGCGTTGCATAATAAAGGGATGAATTAGGGTTTACTACTGTGCATTGTCCATACTGTAAATCTACGGAGATAAGAAAAAATGGCAAACGAAGAGGTAAACGCTCATCACATTTGCGTAAGCTGTGGTCGTCAATTTATAGATGTATACAGTCCCCCAAAAGGATACTCAGATTAAATAAAACAAGAATGCTTAAAAGCATATGTTAATGGTGAGGGATTCCGATCTATTGAGCGCTCCAAAGGTGTTCATCATACAACTGTAATTTATTGGCTAAAACAAATTGGTGAAAAATTGCCAGACGCACCACCAATTAACGAAATACCAGAAGTAGGAGAACTGGACGAATTAGAAACTTTCGTAGGATCAAAAAAAACAAAATTTGGTTATGGACAGCAGTAAACCACTTCCGTCAAGGAATTTTAGCTTGGGTTTTAGGAGACCACAGTGCTGAAACATTTAAACCTTTGTGGGACATTGTTTGCTGCTGGCTTTGCGCTTTTTTATGTTACCGATGGATGGAAAGTTTACCCCAGTTTTATTGAGCCAGAAGACCATATTGTGAGCAAAACCTATATGACAAGAGTAGAAGGCGAGAATACCCGTTTACGTCATTATCTCGCACGACTACATCGCAAAACATTATGTTATTCCAAGTCAGTAGATATGCTGAAATACTCAATTCGCCTGTTACTTCACTATTTAAAGTATAGGCAAATACCCGTGCTTAACTGATTCATCCCGCATTTATGCAACGCCTTCTTAGAACTCTTTTGAGTCTTAGAAAGTCTGCGTTGCAATCGCTTGAGCGACTTCTCGCTTTTACACAGGTGTCGGGGATCTTCAACCGTATTGCCATCGCTATCGGTCAAGAAGTGATTAAGTCCAATATCAATGCCGATAGTTTTATCCGTTGGCTCTCGCTTTTCAATTCGCTCTCCTAACGATAATCCAAATAAACCCGCCCCTACGCCCCTCTCAAGAGTAGGTATTTTGTATTTGACAATTTTTTGGCGATATCAGTCGATGCTTAAATCCTGAAACGACCAACCCACATTAAACAATTGATAATTTTCTCAAATATTTTAGAGATTCTGAAAAACCTACCCTTGAAAGCTACGCCCCCTTCCCTAAGTTCGCTTACGCTCAGTATTGGTCAAGGGCGTTACCCTTCGGGAAGGCTTGCGCCTATGCTTTTGACCCGCAATTCATGAGGCAGCCCGTTGCGGGGTTCTCCCCGTTGTAGCGACTGCCGCCTCGCCGCTTCTCTACTCTTCGGGAACACTTTGTAAACGAGTAAGCGGGAGCCTTCTTACGATGCTAAGTAAAACGAGGTATATCAGCATTCGTAGCTCGACAATTTGGCACTATGCCAAAACTTTACTTGTAGCGTAAAATAAACTATTTGTTAATTCAATCTCCTCACTTTACTTATTACTGAGTGTACAAGTTTATCGTTCAGTAGACTTTATTGTTTTTGTAGAGTATGACATTATACGCAAACAATAAACTTATTTACCAGAAACGCCCCTAAGTGCGATAGTTAGGTAAAAAGGTGAGTTCTCCTTACCCAATCAAGTCCTTAATTTAAAGCCAACTTACTACCGAAGCGCTCTGTTGTCCAAACAATAAAGTCTTTAACTGGTCTATAAACAAGTATGCTATCCGCAGCAATGACAGTAAATGATTTTTCCCTTTGCAACCAAATAGTCCCATATCCAAAGTACCAATTACTAAAGGAATTTATTGTCTATTAAAGAACTTTATTGTTTACTTAAGGAGTTTATTGTGAGTGTACAGAAATCAACCAAAATAATCGCTAGTTTTAACCAATCAGGTGGCGCAGCCAAAACAACTATTACACACAATATTGGTTATCACCTTGCCCAAAAACACCGCGTACTGCTTGTAGATATGGACCCACAGGCATCGCTAACAGCTTTTATGGGATTAGGAGCAACTAAATTAGAAACCCAGCAAACTATCTACAGTGCGATCGCAGAAGAAACGCCCTTATATATATGGGAAGAACCTATTCACGGAATGCATCTGGTACCAACTAATATCCAACTAGCGGGTGCAGAGCAAAAAATTCTTCACGACCTCACAATTGACAACCGCCAACGGCTCAAAACAGCACTTTCAGAGGTAGTTGATGAGTATGATTACATTTTGATTGACTGCCCACCTTCTCTAGGAATACTAAGCATTATGAGCTTAGTAGCAGCTTCGCATATTATCATTCCAGTCGAAACTCAATACAAATGCTATCTTGGCACTAACCAACTACTAGAAACAGTCGCCCGTATCAAAAAAGGAGGACACAAAAAACTACAAATTGCTTGTTTGATTCCAACTAAGTACGATCATCGCAACCTCCAAGATATAGGAATACTTGAAGAAATTAAAAAGCAAGTAGGAGAGCGTATACATGTCACATCTCCTATACCTAAATCAACAGCTTTTCCTGATGCTGCCCAGTCTCATCTACCACTTGCACTCTACAAAAAAAACCACCCCGCAGTTAACATACTCGAAGAAATTACAAAATACATCATTCAATTATGAGCCAAAGACGCGAACTAGAAAAACTAACTGGACTGGATAATTTATTTGGAGATGAGGAAGAGAAATTTTTATCCAATTCCACTTTACCCTTATCCCAAATTATCCTTCCACCAAGTCAGCCCCGTCGCTATTTTGACCCCATAAAACTCAAATCACTTGCTGACAGCATCAAGGAAGTAGGGTTACTAGAACCCATCGTCGTTAGAAAGATTAAGGAAGACCAGTACGAACTGGTAGTTGGTGAACGCCGTCTCAAAGCTTGTAAAATCGCAAAACGTGAGGAAATTTCTGTAGTCATTATTGAGTGCGACGAGAAGAAAGCTCGTAAACTTCGCCTAGTTGAAAATCTCCAAAGAGAGGACCTCAACACTTATGAAGAAACTATCGGAATTCTCGAACTACTTGCTGAAGAACTCGATGTTGACCAAGAGACAGTAGTCAAACTACTCTATGACATGAATAATGAAATTAAAGGTAATTCTAACCATAACGTTATGGTTAGCGATGAGGGGCAAACCATACAAGATATATTCTTGAAGTTAGGAAAAATTACTTGGCAGTCGTTTGTAGCAAATCGTCTCCCTTTACTCAAACTGCATTTAGATATCCAAGCCGCGTTACAAAAAGGCGAGATTGAATATACCAAAGCTAAGGAAATCAACCGGATAAAAAATGATGGTGGAAGGCAGAAAGTTTTAAACAAGGCGATCGCAGAAGATTTATCACTATCTGAAATTAAGATTCTAGTGGGAAATATTCTTCAGCAACAGTCAGAAAGTAAGCCATCATCTCATAATCAAGAGCAAAAAGAGAAAGCTGACAGAATATACAAAGCACTTAGAAAGAGTAAAATTTGGGAAGACGAGAAAAAGCTAAAAAAAATTAATAAGCTTTTTGCTCAAATCCAAGCACTTTTAGAAGAAGATGCAATGAATAAAGATTCCTTCCCTGAAAGTAGTCTAGTGGGAAGCAGCACTTCAGAAAAGAAACTTGAGGAGTAACAGTCAACTTACAGATTAACTGTGCATCAGAAAATATGTAACCAGTGCCGTAGAGGTCAATATTATCAGGCTACGGTTATTTTTTGCAGTAGTTGAACAAGACATAAAAGCAACATTACTATTTCGTTTTAATCAACGGAGGCTTACGCCTGGAAAAACAGATTCACTTAACACGTACGCTTGGACTATGCAATTCCACTTTCAAGTTTTTGGTATTTGGATATCGAACGCCTTCGGAAACTGTTTCAAACCCGCCTTCCAGTTTAGAGATAGAGAATTAATCATTCGTACAAATAATTGGTTAGAAACCAAAATTTATCATCGAACTGATGGTAGTTGGGATTGGAACAGCGAACACATTGCTCGTCATCTTGGAAAACACTTTAAAGGAAATGAAGAACAAGGCTACCCTGATAGTTGGGAATACCAAGGTTGGTTAGGCTGCCACTATTACATCTAAATCTATATTTACAATCTATAAAAACCGTAAGCATATTGAATACGCTTGCGGTTTCACTGTTTTAACGCGGACTTACGTCCAAATAATAACGAGAGAAAGCACCAAAGCTGACGCTAATTCTCTAAATCTCTCTTCTCGTAAAGGAAATAACTATGGCTACTAAAACTAAGAAACTTAGTTTGATCGATGATAGCGCAATGGGCGTTTACCAAATTGCTTCTTATAATGATCGCAAGCTCAAAGCAGTCTATTATGGATTGCAAGAAACCTGGGGTAAAACTCTTCAAGCACAGTTTCAAACTAACTGGAACAAAGCTCGATGGAATGACTTCAAAACTAAGTTTGCAACTACATTCGGCACAATTGAGAATCCAAAGTACACTGTTGAACAAATGATTGAATATTCTATTAAGCACTTCAATAAAGGTTTGGAAGAACTTCTCGAAGTCAACAAGCGTACTTGGCAACAACGGGAACGCTGGAAACAACAAGAGACTACCAACTTTTAATTAATAAAATCCTCAATTTATAAAAGAAATCTCACATCAGTAGTGAGACTTCTTTTTATTTACACGGGCTAAACGCCCAAAAAAAGATGAAAATACCTAACTGAAAAGCAACTATGGCTGCTAATAAATCTACTAAAGCTCAAGCTGCTAAAGTCGATGATTCAACAATGGAGCAATTTAAAGTTGAATCATTCGACGTACGTAAATATAATACAATTTTCTATTCAATTCGTGACCTTTACGCTCGGGAATCACAACGGCAACTGGGATCTGAAAATTTCGATTGGAAAGCTTTTAAAATTCAGTTTGAAATATGTTTTGGTCGTCCTGAAGATTGTCGTTACACCACAGAACAATTGTTAATTTTTGCAAAACACAAATTCAACATGAGTTTGGAAGACTTGTTAGCTTATAACCGTAAATCATGGGAACTCCGCAAAAAACGGGAACAACAATATGCAGAAATGGAGCAAATTAACTCTGTAATTTAACGCTTTCCAGAAAATACCAATCCTCATATTAATTGCTCCCAAGTACTAAAGCAACAATCATACTAAAATCTCAAAGAATCAGTTAGAAAGTACTGTTTTATGCAGCACTTCATTCTAGCTGATTCTTTTTTTACTACATTGATTTGTGTCTGAACCTATCAAACATTCTCGTTCACAGCAATAAATGTACTAGGTCGTTCACAAGGTGTAAAGTTATACTTATTCTTAACTTCTTCACCTGCATTATTTGTATTATCTTCAACAGATTTAGTTAGCGGTACAACTTCAGAGCGTATATAACCAGTTAGCTTGTCAAACTGAATAATCATGTGCTGGTGGAAAGCCCAAACATCCGCCATCCGATTGCCCATACCAGAAGATATTTCATCAGGTATAAAAATATTACCGTGCCAGGATACTTTAATCCCCTCTTTTTGGAAGTAAGCATCTATTTCAGGACGAATGTAATCCGCAGTTCCTCCGCAAAATACCAGTTCTTCAATATCCTCATCCATCTTTGAGCGCAACCACCTAGCGATCGCACGCCAATATTCATCTCTAGCAAGTAATAAAGCTTTGGACATCGACTCGCCATCAAGTTGAATCTCATCACCTTTGCGCTTGCGTGAGAGTTTTTGCATCACCTGGGGGTCACAACTGGCTCCAGCTTCTATCAGTACCTCAATAATATTGGAATTATCAGGGCTTAGTCCCGATGTTTTGGAAATCAAATTATTTACTAACCAAGACATACCAAAATTACTGGTTATTCCTGCGCCAATCGAACCACTCCGAAAGGTGAAAATACTCGCGTTGCGATAACCAAGCATTACGTACATCGAAACAGGTACACGATCGCCAAGCGTTCGCCTACGGTGGAAAAATATTCCACTACCTTCAGAAGCTGCATCATAACGAAGCATTTTCACCCGCATCTTACCTGCTGGTGTATCAAACCCCCGAAACGTATCCTTCAACCGAATTTGTAACTGTTCCTTGTCTTGCACTTCACCCGGCGGCAGCAGGACACTCAAGTAAGCTGCAACATCATTACCCAGGTTCAACTTCTCCTTAGCCAGCCAAAATGCTCCGCAAATTTTGGGAACTGCTAGTTCGTATTTTAACTCCCTCAGTTGCGATATACCCCCAAACCGACGACGAGCAAGTTCTCCCAAGGCGAAATACTCATCGCCTATCCCTACCCAAGTACGAGATTCAGGACTACCTTCAGGTTGGACGCTTTCAACTGAGGCTTTAGCAACATCCGCTACTTCTGAGTCTAAAAGTAAAACAACAGGCTTTCCTTCTGGATACTCCTGAACGATAGCCTTAGTTTTACTTGCACCCATATCAATCGTAATTACTATCTTTTTTAAATCTGATTTCTCCTTAATTTTGGGCATATATAAAGGTTTCAATTCATCTCTGCTATTGCTTACAATTTAACCTTTATAAGTATTAACTCGGTATGGAAAAAGGCTTACTTTATAGCAGTATTACCCTATCTTAGAAAAAATTTTACAATTATCATCGGCTTTGTTGCATGAAAGAAAAAGAAGACACACAAATCCACAATTGGAATTAAAA
>NZ_MTAW01000218.1 GCF_002154725.1 Nostoc sp. 106C
AGTTCACCTTGATGCTTTCCTTGAAGGCCTATACCTAGAGGTACTTTTTCATTGGTTTCCTTAAACTTCACCACTAAATCGCTGCCACCACTCGATACACCCTTCCAAGTCATCGAGAAACCTTCAATTTCTGAGCTTTCCACTTTGACATTCGTGGCGGAGGAAAAGACTACCTCAGACAAAGAAGTTTGTCCAGATAGCACTGCATCAGTGGTGCTGTTGCGTATCATGTAGAATCTTAGGTTTGCACCTGAGTCGAATTCTAATAAGCTTGGCAAATCAGCTCTATTAAAACCATCTGGTGCATTGGCAATAGCAGAGCAAACTATCTTTGAGCGTTTGAGAGCTAGTTGCGCGTAACCTTTTGCACCAGGAGCAATCCCGTCAATCGTACCTTGGGCATCGTCAACAATAAATACACCTATTTCGTTGACTACTTTAGAAGTGCTGCCTTCAATTTTGATTGAGAGTTTTGCTTTATCACCTTTAACTTTACTTTTGACGGTAAAGATATTCTCCGTAATATT
>NZ_MTAW01000040.1 GCF_002154725.1 Nostoc sp. 106C
TCGTAGCTCATTGCTCTTTGTTTTTTGACCTGTATTTTTTCATGCTTACATTATTCGTGCAAGAGGTCTATTGAGTAGTAGATTTCTCTCTTTAGATATTGCGGCGATTAGCAATGGCTAACGGGTAATAGATGCTGAACTCTAGTCATCTATTACCCGTTAGCCATGAAAAACTCAACACTTTTAAGCAGTTGACTTGGTTAGCTTTCCTACTGATGCAATTGCGTAAGCTGTTTCTTAAATTAACGTAAAAAGCTACTAACTAACCACAATAATATAAACGTCAGTACCGTAGAAAACTGGTTTGACGACAAACTAATGAATGGTACTTGCGGCAAAAGCCAGTTAGCAACTAGTCCTCCGATAATTAGACCAATTATCAGCCCAACCAGCGTAAACAAAACTGCTCTACCAAATTTACCTTCCTTGCGATTGAGAAAGTAAATACTAATTCCCACCCCAACAACTAATGCTAGTTGCAAAACCTGATCGCCTGCAACTGGGTAAAATATACTAGCAGCACTCAAACCCAGATACCAAGCACCAGGTAACAGTACATCAGCAGGGGTTGGCTGATCGAGCATACGTTGCAGCCATGCCGGCGACTGCTCACGGGGAGTTGGGCTTTCTTTCGGGAGCGATTGCACTCGTAACTCTGGAAATCGAATCCGCTCAGGCACTTTAATTTTACCTTCCTGGCGCATCCTTAAGCGATCCATTAAAATCGCGTCGTAAGCCGCTTCAATTACTTCTATAAGCTTGGCATCACCAATGTGTTGCTCCATCTGGCGATTGCGAGCATCTTGAATTTCATCGAAGCTAGCATCTTCTGAGACCCCAAGTTTTTCGTAGGGATTTTGATCGCTCATGGGAGTTTATACTTCAGCCTCGGTCAGCGGCAGTCTTTTGTTGACGGAAATACAAATTTAGGTTTTATTTTGATCGTCACCCATATGCCGATCAATTTTTATGCCCTACCAGGATACTAGCATGGGTTAGTTTGATCGACCTGGGAATTTTAACTATAAGTCACTTTAACATATTGCTATAACTCAGTGTATCCCCTCATGTCGTTGACTAGTTCTGCCTCTACTCTAGAATTTGAACTAGGAATACCTAAATTAAGGTTTTTATGAAAAAATTACCTTTTCTATTTCAATTTTAACTACTGATCCTCCTTGGATCGAGTTTTCACCAGTGAGTTCCATAATTGTTGCTGGTATCGATCCACATATCGATTTAAGATTGAAACAATTTAAATTACCACTTGCTGAGGATAAGGAAAGCATCTAGTTTACTAGACTACTGTGGCTGAGTTCAAAATCAGTGCTTACTGGACACAAATTTAACTATTGCACTACTTGCACGTAAAAGTAAGTCTGTTTCCTAGCTTAATTGTCCAGAATCTTGATTAAACTGTTATTTTAGATAATCAGGAAATGCATCTCTTAGCCTTGTTGTAGATTCTTAACTAAATCCCTCAAGTGGGAACTGCGTTTTTACGCAATTTTCCTGTTAATCCTTATGAATTTTTGTGCAAAGTGATGGTCATGGCTCCTGCCAAGATTCTTGTAGTTGATGACGACCCTGCGGTTCGGAATTTAATCCAACGCTTTTTGATTAAGCAGAGCTATCAGGTAGAAGCTGCCGAGGATGGTAAAACAGCCTTAGCGCTATTTGAGCAATTTAACCCTGATTTGGTAATTTTAGATGTAAATTTACCAGATGTCATTGGGTTCAACCTCTGCCAAGAAATGCAAAGCCGTAATGGTGTTTTTGTTCTTATGCTGACTAGCCGCGCAGACGAAGCTGACAAGATTCGCGGCTTTTCTAAAGGTGCTGATGACTATCTCACCAAACCCTTTGGGCTGGGAGAACTAGAAGTCAGAGTAGCCGCTATCTTAAGGCGTCAGCGAGTTGTAACCACAGCAGAACAAAAACGTCTGGTATTTGAAAAGCTGATGATCGATCCAGTCCGGCGCGAAGTGGCACTTAACAACCAACCAGTACCCTTAACCGCGCTGGAATTTGACTTGTTACATTTTTTAGCTAGCCATCCAGGTCGAGTATGGCGGCGGGCAGAACTTATTCAAGAGGTTTGGGACTACGAATATGTAGGCGATCAGCGGGTTGTCGATGTACATATCGGTCAAATTCGCAAAAAGATAGAAATTGATGCTAGTCAGCCAGCATTAATTCAGACAGTACGTGGTGTGGGGTATAAGTTTGAATGCCCAACTCACTCGCCGCAGTTGGAAGTCAGTTCCTGAGTTCTTAGTCTATAGTCCAGAGTTTTTAACTCTTGACTTTTGACTAATGGCTAAACCTTAAATATAGGTGAACTTTCTTGGCTTGACTCACAGTTAGGTCAAAAAAGCTGCCCAAAGTCATCCCATAATATAGATTCTGCACCTTTACGTATTCAGTGGCTCAGGTTGAAATACTGCTTATTTAAAAGAGTGCATTCCGATATTGAAGCAAAATACATAGCCAGTCAAAATTGTGATAAATCCTCCTTACGGAGGATAAATTTTAGTTAGCTGTGGAATGGTGATCTAAAACTCTGATGTTTTGAATTTACAGACAATAGGGCACTATGAAATACCACGATGCCGTAAAACTATTCAATTACTAACCTTAAAGCTTTTGTCCGTTCCACTGAGAAATTTTTAATAGTTGAATCTGCCTGGAATTTGCAGAGTATTTCACTAGATAGAACAACCATCCTAAACTTTTGCGCTCACGCCTCATAGATATAAACATTAGCGCAAAAATTTAATCAGGTAAAAACTAAATCATTAAGACATGCCGATATTAGAGAACGAGCTACAATAGCACCGTTAATACCATCGTTGCGGCTGTTCTACTTAACTGTGATGGAACAAAGTTTCTAGGTAAACACGGGCAGCACGGCGATCGCTATCTCCATTTTGGAGTAAAAACAGTGACAACGCAGCCGTCAATACTCGGTTTTGATCCCAGTCAGGATGTGTTTCTAAATAGTTTTTTAAGGATTCGTGAAGTGTTTCCGGGATTTCAGTAAAAATGTTAACCGTTGTGTTCATGAGATTTTCCTCCTCTGAGGTCAATCAAGCGGGACCTGTTGCTTGCAGTAAGTAGCCCGATGTCGCACACAGAGTCTTTGATCTGCCAAACAATCTACGCCAACATTTGGGGTATTTTTACACAGTTGATGTCAACGGTTGAACGAACTACAACAGCAAGCCGAATCATTGTGCGGCAAGAGGGGGTAGGTTTGTCAATGCTGCGAAATGTTAAAAACGATTGTATAAAAAGTAATTGCTAACGTAATAATCAAGATTTAAGAGCATTTTTTGTTACATTTTTTAATAAAAACTCAGTCCCTGAAATTCTCTAGAATAGGAACTAAAAAATCCCCAGTAGGATGGTCAGAGCCTATCAACTCGTAGGGCATCTGTGGAAAACTGGTAAAATTTCTGTGGAAACTCTGTGGAATCTGTGAGGAAAAATCCCACTAATGATAAGAATTACAAAAACATTCCCTCTTGATGAAATTTAAGCCCTTACAACTTGCGCCTCAATACCAATTCTCATCATGGCTTTCCCAGATTCAGACTCCTGTTGGGATGTTGGTAGTTGGTAGATTCTTCTCAGAAGTGGGTACTGGCTTTACTCTGTTTTACGCCCCCATCTTTTTTGTGAATCAGGTTGGTTTATCTACAACCACCGTCGGTATTGCTTTGACTAGCACCTCGATTGCTGGTGTTTTAGGGCGGATTGTGGGTGGTTCTTTAGCTGATTCGAGAGAATGGGGACGCCGTCGCACTTTGTTGCTAGCAACAGCGATTTCAGCAGTTGGTTCTTTAGTCTTAGCTGCAACTAGCAATTTTACTACTCTAGTCATCGGCAGTTTGATTGTTGGTTTAGGTATCGGTTTCTATTGGCCAGCCAGTGAAGCTGTTGTCGCTGATGGTAGCCAAATTGAAAATCGTCGTGAAACTTTTGCGATCGCACGAGTTGCAGATAATCTGGGATTGGCGATCGGAAGTGTATTAGCAGGATTGTGGATAGCGCACATAGGGAGTTATCAAGGGCTATTTATCATCGATGCCATCTCCTTTATTGTGTTTTTTGCGGTTATCTACTTGGCGATAAATGAAACTTCTCAACCACAAATTGAGCAATCCCAACAACCGCAACATTTTGCTTCTTGGATAGCAGCATTAAGCGATCGCCGCCTTCTCATTTATGTTGCTGTGAATATTGCCTTTACTACATACATTTCCCAGCTACACAGCACTCTTCCTATCTACTTCAAAAACTTTGTTAGAGCAGAAGATAATACCTTAGGATTGGCTGAGACTACAATTAGCGCTCTATTTGCCTGGCATCTTGCCCTAGCAGTTATCTGCCAATTTCCGATGGCTAGGGTCCTAAAATCCTGCTCTCACACCTTAGCACTTACCATTTCTGCGATTTTGTGGGCAATTGGTTTCAGCCTGATCTGGGTGAGTGCGATCGCCCCATCTCATCATCTGGTTTGGGTAACTTTGGCATTGACAGTATTTGCCCTAGCCTTGGTTTCCTACACCCCCTTTGCTGCCTCTTTAGTCACCGATTTAGCTCCAGAATCTCAACGGGGGGTATATTTTTCCATCAATTCCCTCTGCTGGGCATTTGGCCATTTTGTTGGTTCACCCCTAGGCGGTTGGGCATTGGATCAACCACGAATCATTACCGATAACTTCTGGTTCGGTTTTTCTTTGAGTGTCTTCATTCCCATTGCGATTTTGCAGTATCTCAACAAGATTTTGTCTAGCGAATAACTTCAGATTAAAAGTTGTAAATATTTATCTTCAAACCTCGTCCATTTTAGAAACTGGAGTAGTGCGGGACGGAAAGCCCGCTACGAAGAGCACAGAGCAAGATGCTCCCACTACTTTTAAAACTATGGTTATCAAAATAGACGTGGTTTAGCTATAGCATTTTTAAATTATTTGTCAGCAACCAGTAGCTCAATTTTTGATAAACACTAGTGCCTTATTGAATTAATTTCGATTTATAACTAAATAGGACTTACGTAAAAGTCACGGAATTACGCCATGACGAGCGTAAAGCCTTCTCCTAGCAAAGACGCAGCGCGTAGCTTGCTTCCCCGTAGGGGTACGGCATAGCTTCGCTTAACGCTGAAAGCGTTCCCGTTTCCCGAAGGGGTTGCCGTTCGGCGTAGCCGTTGCCGCAGACTAGGCTAGGGTAGCAACGTAATCGCCTCAAACTCTGCGATTGCTTCCTTACACGGAGCCTGTTGCGAGCGGAGCATGGCAATCTCGGTCGCAATGACAAATTTTGCTTGCGTAAGTCCTGTAAAATCATAGTCAGGGCTTTCTTCTTGGATTAAATAAGTACGTTCTTGCTAAGAACTCACTAAAATACAATATTGTGATTGAATACTATATTTTTATCCTACGTATAATCTGGCTGTATATATTAACGTAATTGCCCTGATGTTGCTTATTTATTTTTTATAAGCTCAGAAAATTATAAACATAAGATTAACTTAATGTTTGGATGGCAAACACAAGCCTTTTACCTAACTAAATAGCTTGTAATTATACCCAATTTAGAGCTTTTTTATTCTATAAATCCAATATCCAATATTTTTTATTAAGCAATCATAATCATAGAAATTTCCAATAATTGTAGTTATCAATTCTTGAGCTAAATATTGTTTACTTTTACTATGGGTAGTTCAAGTTCACTGCGGTAATCATAAAGTTCTCAGAAAATTCAACTGGGAAGTATTGATCTTCAGCGGACACCATACTACATAAATCTGACTTTTGAGTTTCACTATTATGAAGCTCAATTAGTCTGAAATCTTGAATCTTCTTGTATTTAATTCAAATTGGTTTGTGAGGATTTGCTATGAAAGTAAATCTACTAGCTTATGCTGGTGGGCTAAGTTTTTTATATTTAATTACTGGATTATCGCCAGTAAAAGCTACATCTGATTTAGCAGAGAACGGAGATAATGTCAAAACTTTAAATTCTACTGCTCAGACAGCATCTTTTAAAAGCAATTTTGCGCATAGCAGCTTTTCTCAGCCAACGGAATTAATTAACACTTCTGGAAGAAAACAACCAGATTCACCTACTGTAAATCAAGTAAATTCTTCACCCCAGCTATTAGCGTCTGATGCCGTAGAACAGGTCACATCTGTATCGCAACTTTCCGATGTCCAACCTACAGACTGGGCTTTTGCTGCATTACAATCTCTGGTTGAACGCTATGGTTGTATTGCCGGGTATCCCAACAGCACATACCGAGGAAACCGCGCTCTGACTCGCTATGAGTTTGCCGCAGGTTTAAATGCTTGTCTCAATAGAATTAATGAGCTAATTGCTACTGCAACTAGCGATTTAGTTACCAAAGAAGATTTAAATACCTTACAAAAACTGCAAGAACAATTTGCTGCTGAACTAAGCACATTGCGGGGTAGGGTAGATGCTTTGGAAAATCGCACCGCTGAATTAGAAGCAAATCAGTTTTCCACAACTACCAAGCTGAATGGTGAAGCAATTATCTCAGCCATTGGTGCTACAGGTGGTGCTCCGGGCCGAAACGATCCTAATATTATCCTGACAAACCGAGTGCGGTTAAATCTCAACACCAGCTTTACAGGTAAAGATTTACTAATTACTGGTTTGCAATCTCATAACTTTTTAGGCGGTGTTGATGGTAGTGGAAGCTTGCAAGAGAGTTTGGGGTTAGCATCACCTATACTCAGTGCTAGCAGTGCGCGTACTAGTTTTGAACCCCAATTTCCAGGCGTCGATCCGAAAAATTTATCTAGCGTTGGTGCAAACTCTCTCCAGCTTTATAAACTGCTTTATATCTTTCCCGTGGCTGATAAATTGACTTTGTTTGCTGGGACTGCTGCTGAAGTTTCCGATGCTTTTCCAGCCATCACTCCCTTTTACGGTGAAGGACAAGAGGCTATTTCTCGCTTTGCTGGCTTGAACCCTGTATTACGTGTCTCTGGCGGTACTTCCGGTTCTGGTTTAGCATCTGCGGCTGGCTTTATCTATAGTTTTTCCCCGCAACTAGATCTCAGAGCTTTGTATGGTAGTGTCAATGCTAATCTGCCTAGTAAAGCAGGCGATATTCTCCCAGGAGTTTCCAATACCCCCTTGGGAGCAGGGGTATTTAGCGGTAGTAGTGTAGTTGCAGCCCAGTTGACTTTTAGACCCAGCAGTTCCATAGATATTGGTCTGAACTATGCTAATAGCTATCACGAAATCAATATTTTGGGCACAGGATTAACTAGTAGTGATATCGGTGCTTTGGGAGGAGTAGCTTTAGGTACTCCTGTAAAACTTAACTCTTTTGGTGGGACTGTTACCTGGCGCTTTTCTCCCAAGATTGCATTATCTGGCTATGGTGCTGCGCTGTTTGTTGATGATTCTTCCCCAGATGTTGATGCTGGTACTACCTTTACTAGTTGGATGGTAGGCGTTCATTTTAACGATCTATTCAGGCCTGGAAACAATGCTGGTATTATCTTTGGACAACCACTTTATCGTACTGATGCTAGTGGTGCAGCCCAATTAGCACCAGCGGGTGTAAATAGAGCAGTTCCTTACCATTTAGAGGCTTACTACCGCTTTCGGGTAAATGACAATATTAGTATTACCCCTGGTGCATTTGTTTTGTTTAATCCTGAAGGCGATAGCAGAAATGAAACAACAACGGTAGGGGTGCTACGTACTACTTTCACTTTCTAGGGCATGGGGGAGGCAGTGCGTTGTAGAGGTTTCCTCTGTTGTAGCAACTGCCGTCATGGGGCATGGAGCATTCTCCGCGTCTTTGCGTCTCTTTGTCCCGCTTGACCCCAAACCCAGTACTTTCTATCGCCGACGTTGTTGCAACTTGCGATATACGGCTTTCACATCAATTTGATGATGAGCTAAAGCAACCAGAGTATGGTAGAGCAAATCTGCGACTTCTCCAGCAATGGCATCCGCATCATCATCCTTAAACGCCATTACGACCTCAGCAGTTTCTTCACCCAGCTTTTTCAAAATTTTGTTATCGCCGCCTGCAAATAACTGACAAGTATAAGAATTTCCTGTGGGGCGATCGCGGCGATCGCATATCACCTGAAATAATTGTGACAATGTATCTCCTGGTGGCGGCACTATTTGTCCATCAACTTGATGAAAGCAACTACGCTCACCAGTATGGCAGGCCACATCTCCTATCTGTTCTATCCCAATTAGTAGCGCGTCACTATCACAGTCATAACGGATACTTTGTACTTTTTGAATATGATTAGAAGTCGCTCCTTTGTGCCACAATTCCTGACGGGAACGACTCCAAAACCAAGTTTCTCCGGTTTCTATAGTTTTTTGTAAAGACTCTCGATTCATCCACGCCATCATCAAGACCGTGCCATCAAGATAATCTTGAACAATTGCTGGCACTAAACCTCGTTCATCATAGTGAATTTTTTCAATAGGAATGGCTTGGTGCAGTGAATGAGGTTCTTGAGAAGACATACCAGCTAACTTTTTCAGTGACAATGATTCATTGATTCACGATACCATTCTCAATAGGGCATCTGGTATGCTTTTTGCGATCGCAGTTTTTTATCTAACTTTAAACAAGAGCATTTTTATCCATAGCAGACTGCATCTTAACAGCACTTAAAGCGACTTGATGAGCCTTTGTTGCTTCACCATACCAATGAACTGCTGAGTTAAAAGCCGCCCGGTAAAGATCTTGGTATGCTTCCGAAAAACGAGTCCGAATCTCTAAAGGCAATTCTTGATTGGACTTATATAACATATTGTTATTTTTATGGTTCAGGTAATTCTATACGATAGAAGTTCTAAGCAGTTTTTAACCCTATCCTGAGATAGACCTTTTTATTGCCACTGATTTAGGAGAGAACCTTGGTAAATACGACGATTAGAACTACAAAATCACAAGAGATCTTCGCTGCTGCCCAAAATCTCATGCCAGGAGGCGTAAGTTCTCCAGTCCGTGCATTTAAGTCAGTAGGTGGACAACCAATTGTTTTTGATCGCGTTAAAGGCGCATACATTTGGGATGTCGATGGCAACCAATACATTGATTATGTGGGTACTTGGGGGCCTGCGATTTGCGGTCATGCTCATCCTGAAGTGATTGCGGCTCTCCATGAAGCTTTAGAAAAAGGCACAAGCTTTGGTGCTCCATCTGTACTAGAAAATGTCCTAGCAGAAATGGTCATTGATGCCGTTCCTAGCATTGAAATGGTCAGATTTGTGAATTCGGGTACAGAAGCTTGTATGGCTGTGCTGCGTCTAATGCGGGCTTTTACAAACAGGGACAAACTTATTAAGTTTGAAGGCTGCTATCACGGTCATGCCGATATGTTTCTAGTGAAGGCTGGATCTGGCGTTGCTACCCTCGGCTTACCCGACTCGCCAGGAGTACCTAAATCGGCAACTAACAATACTCTAACTGCCCCTTTCAATGATTTAGAAGCAGTCAAAGCCTTATTTGAAGAAAATCGTGATGAGATTGCTGGTGTAATTTTGGAGCCAGTTGTGGGCAATGCTGGGTTTATTACTCCCGATGCTGGATTCCTGGAAGGGTTACGAGAGCTTACCCATGAGCATGGAGCGTTATTAGTCTTTGACGAAGTAATGACAGGCTTCCGCATAGCCTATGGTGGCGCTCAGGAGAAATTTGGCGTTACCCCTGATTTGACTACACTGGGTAAAGTTATTGGTGGCGGCTTACCAGTAGGAGCTTATGGCGGTCGCCGGGATATTATGTCAATGGTGGCTCCAGCTGGTCCCGTGTATCAAGCAGGAACTCTTTCCGGTAATCCTTTAGCAATGACAGCGGGAATTAAGACCCTAGAATTGCTGCAAAAACCAGGGACTTACGAGTATCTTGATCGAATTACTCAAAAGCTAGCAGATGGCATACTGCAAATTGCTCAAGAAACTGGTCACGCGGCTTGTGGTGGTCATATCAGCGCTATGTTTGGCTTATTTTTCACTTCTGGTCCAGTCCATAACTACGAGGATGCAAAAAACTCCGATACAGCTAAATTCGGACGCTTCCATCGCGGTATGCTAGAGCGCGGTATTTACCTAGCACCATCTCAGTTTGAGGCTGGATTTACTTCTTGTGCTCACACAGAAGAAGATATTGAGCAAACTTTAGCCGTAGCAAGGGATGTGCTGTCTAGCCTGTAATCTACCAAAAGTTTTTTGGTAAGAATTCACAAACTCTTCCATTAACTGACCCATAGCTCATAAATAATCTTGCACAACAACGATTATTTATGAGTTCTTTTTATTAAGCTAAACCTCGTCCATTTTGAAACCTGGAGTAGTGCGGGACGGAAAGCCCACTACGACGAGTAAGGAGCAAGATGCTCCCACTACTTTTAAAACTATGGTTCTCAAAATAAATGTGGTTTATATCAAAGTCTTAGGGTACTACTAATTTTTATTCAGTACATATTATACAAACTGATTAGAATTTCCCCCTTCCCAAATTTAAAATCTCATATCTAAAATCTAAAAGATCTTACACCTGTACCCATCGTGAATCTACGCCGCCTAATACCAATATTTGATAATTCCGTCTCCAGCTGGGCTTTAGAGGCGCGGCTGTTGCGCTGGTTAACATTGATTTGGCTGTTTGTCGGTTTGATTATGCTGTTTTCAGCATCTTATACCGTTGCTGCTGCACGTCAGAATGATGGGCTGTATTACTTTAAGCGTCAACTCCTTTGGGTTTTGGTTTCGTTAATTTTATTCAACATTATTGTGCATCTGCCTTTAAAGAAAATTTTAGGGGTAGCCCATTGGTTTTTGATACTTTTTTTAGCCTTAATTTTCGTCACTCTTATACCAGGATTAGGAAAAAAGGCATTTGATGCAGCGCGCTGGATAGCTATCGGACCAATTCCGATTCAACCCTCAGAACTAATTAAGCCCTTTTTAGTACTACAAAGTGCGCGCTTATTTGGCCAATGGGAAAAACTGAGTTGGCGAGTTCGCTTTACTTGGTTGGGCATTTTTGGTCTTGTGCTGCTGGGAATTCTTGCCCAGCCTAACTTGAGTACAACAGCACTCTGCGGTACAACTATCTGGCTAATTGCTTTAGCAGCTGGGTTACCTTACAAATATCTGGGGGGAACAGCAGTTGGTGGAGTTTTGTTAGCGTTAATGAGTATTAGCATCAAAGAGTATCAGCGCAAGCGGGTGATGTCATTTATGAATCCTTGGGCTGATGCTACAGGAGATGGCTATCAACTAGTGCAAAGTTTGCTAGCTGTGGGTTCTGGTCGTACTTGGGGTTCAGGATTTGGCCTTTCCCAACAAAAATTGTTTTATCTGCCAATTCAAGACACTGATTTTATTTTCGCAGTGTTTGCTGAAGAATTTGGCTTTGTTGGCAGTATAGTCTTGTTGATCTTGTTAGCTTTATTTGCCACCTTGGGATTAATGGTGGCGTTAAAGACTAAAAATCCAGTATCTCGACTGGTAGCGATTGGTGTAACTATTGTCATGGTGGGACAATCATTGCTTCATATTGGGGTTGCTACAGGTGCTCTACCCACCACTGGCTTGCCTTTACCCATGTTTAGCTATGGTGGTAATTCGATGATTTCCAGTCTGGTAGCAACTGCGTTACTGATTCGCGTAGCACGAGAGAGCAGTGAAGCAGATGTTGTACCATTGCGAACACCCCACCCTGAACCTCAGCGTCAGCGCCGGATTTTCAAGAGAACTAAAGTTTAATTTTCAATAGTATAATCCTGCGTTTGGACTTATTCTAGACGTAATATTTAAGCGCATGAGTGAAAGCGATCGCAAAAAAACTATCATTCAAGCAGGAAAGAATGTCAATTTTATAGATTTAGGCAATACCTGCTTACCTGCATTTGAAAAGATAACAAGTGTTCTGGTTGTACCTTTTACCCAGGATGGTTTGATTGTATGCGCTATCCTTAACCGTGGCATAGACCTTCCAGGAGGTCATGTGCAGATAGGCGAATTTACCTGTGAAGAAACCGCCAGACGTGAAGTGATGGAGGAAGTTGGCGTTAGTCTGGGGGAATTAAAACTTGTGAAAGTTATCCAGTCTGATTATTACGGGAGTGAACCAGAACAATTGACCTACCTTGTAGTCATGACTGGATTTGTTGAGAATATACTTTCTGACGACTATATCCACGAAAGTTTAGGTAGAAGTATTATTGATATTGACGAGTTTATCTCACAGTATCAAGCTGGCAATAAAGAAGATATGCGGCGTATTGTCCTAGATGCTAAAAGATTGGTGTTTGAAAGTTGCGATCGCAATCTTATTTGAAAACGATGAGAATTATGTAACAACTACATCACACTGTAAAAATCAATCTTTTTGTGCATAAACTCCACTACGCTTTTCTGAATGTAATAGCTGCCATCTATGCTAAATTTAAGCGCGCCCGTTTCGTTCTGTTCAACAGCTTTGAAAATGATGCGGATCGTAAGCTTGATTCTGAGGCTAACTATCCTAACTAATGAATATTTAGGTACTTAATGGAATTTTCGCTTTTTGAAACAACTGCTCAACGGTAAATTCCCACCCCTCAAACAAGGAATCTGTGAGTAATTCATCTCCCATAAAAGTCTTTGGTGGTGCATCTGGGTAAAACACAGTGATGCTTCTGGCTTTACTATCTACCACCCACACCCGCAATACCTGAGCATCCAAATAATCTTTGGCTTTAGCGATCATTTGTCCAAAAGTTTGCCCTGGTGAGATAATTTCAATCACCAAATCTGGAGGAACAGGACAAGCTTCATCTTCGTTCCAGTTGGCTGGTAAACGTTCATTAGAGATATACAAAATATCTGGTGTTGGTACCCAATCTTTTCCACGACGGGTTAATGCTACAGCCCATTCTGGACAAACTATGCCTCTTCCCTCACACCATTGTTCAATTAGATTAAGAAAGGCGTGGGTAAGTTTGGCGTGAAAAAACTTTGGTGACATCTTAGGAATTGCTTGACCATCAACGAGTTCGTAGGTGATATCTCCCTCACCTGGGGGAAGATTCAGGAACTCTTGCAAGGTAAGTTGATTGTTGGCTTGAAGTATCATGGCGCAAATCAGCAGTTATACCATTTTAAATTTTGAATTTTTTACATTCCCTGCAATACCTGCCGAATAGTATCTGCGGGAACTTCATCGGTAACTGTTACTACACCAATTTGTGTGGGTAAAACAAATCTGACTTTACCAGCTTTAACTTTTTTATCTAGTTGCAGTGCCTTAACGATTGCTTCAATATCTACCCCAGATGGTAACTGAGTCAGTAAACCTGCTTTTTGAATTAAGGCGTTTTGACGTTCTGTATCTTCCTTTTGCCACATTCTCAGTTCTACAGCAATTTGTCCAGCTGCTACCATCCCAATACCAACAGCCTCACCATGATTCACGACACGATAACCAGTCAAGCTTTCCACGGCATGACCGATAGTATGACCATAATTGAGAATCGCCCTTAGTCCGGCTTCTTTCTCATCTTTACTAACGACATCGGCTTTAGCTTGGCAGGAGCGAGTTAAGATAGCGTCGATTAGTTCCGGTTTAATGTAGCGGAGTTGATTGAGGTGTTTACTCGCTTCCATTTGGACAAATAATTCCGCATCCCAAATTACGCCGTACTTGATTACCTCTGCCATTCCCGCCCGGAATTCACGCACGGGAAGGGTTTTCAACACATCTGGGTCAATTAACACTAAGCGCGGTTGATAGAATGCGCCAATTAAGTTTTTGCCTTGGGGATGGTTCACACCTGTTTTACCACCAATTGCCGAATCTACCATTGCTAGCAATGTGGTAGGAACTTGCACTACGTTAATACCCCGCAACCAAGTTGCAGCAGCAAAGCCAGCCATATCACCAATTACACCACCACCCAAAGCCACAATCGTGGAGGAACGTTCTAGACGGTTTTCTAAGGCTGTATCGTAGAGTTTCTGAATTGAGTTGAGGTTTTTATAGCGTTCACCTGCTGGCAAGATGGAACTAGCAACTTCAAATCCTGCGGCTGTTAAAGATGCAGTTGCTCTTTCGCCATAATGCTTAAAAATCGTCGGATTAGAAACTAGCAGTACCTTCTTACCTAGCTTCAAACTGCTCATTTGTTCACCCAGTCGATCTAAGCTTCCAGGTGCGATCGCAATCTCATAAGATTGCTGTGGTAGATTCACTTTAATTACAGAAGTCATTGCCCAGCCCCAAAAACACGCCCGTGGGCTGTATTCTATCGCAATCTGGGTGATTGGGGAGATCAGGGCGATAAGGGGAGAGTTACAATGCCCAATGCCCAATACCCACTAACTAATGATTCAATAGATTTAGTGAAGTATTGTGGAGAAAGGTAAATGTTTGCAGTGGTAGCTTATATCGGTTTCTTGGCTTTGTTCGTTGGGATTGCGTCTGGTCTGCTGTTCGGTCTGCGTGCGGCCAAGATACTTTAATCGATAACCTAATTTAAAATAGCCTGCGAAGGCAGGCTTTGTTTGTATAGCCGAGGCAGTGCGTTGTGGGGGTTCCCACGGCAGTCCGTTCAAGTCGGGAAACCCGCCCACACGGCTGCCTCCTCGTTGTAGCAACTGCCGTCCAGACTTCTAGTCTGAGGGCATTTCGTCAAACAATCTCAATCAATCATCCCACAACGGCAGGACTTGCGGCTTTGACTTCTCTTTGAGCAGGTGGACGCATTTCTAAGCCCAGCAAATTTAGCATTTCCCGGTCAGTATCATAATCTGGACAGGGAGTTGTCACTGTCAACATTTTATTGTCGTCGCTGGAAAAGATAGAATTAGCTCCAGCCATGAAACAGAAAGCTTGTTCAACTTGAGAAAGTCTCGCCCTCCCAGCGCTGAGACGTACATCAGAAGCTGGCATAACAATGCGTGCTGTGGCAATCATCCGCACAATATCCCAAATGGGGACATCTGGCTGATTTTCTAAGGGTGTGCCTGGTACTTGGGAGAGAATATTAATTGGCACAGATTCGGGATGAGGACTGAGGTTTGCCAGAGTATGTAACATGGCGATGCGATCGCTGGCAGTTTCACCCAAGCCGAGGATGCCACCAGAACATACGGTAACATTAGTCTGGCGAACATTTTCAATTGTGTTCAGGCGATCGTCGTAAGTCCTGGTGGTAATAATGGTGCTGTAATGTTCCCGTGAAGTATCTAGGTTATGGTTATAGGCGTAAAGTCCGGCTTCTTCAAGTCGCTTTGCTTGCTGTGCCGTGAGCATCCCCAAAGTGCAACAGACTTCTAAACCCATTGCGGTGACTTCTTGCACCATTTCTAGAACTGTCTCAAATTGCGAATTGTCCCGTACCTCACGCCAAGCAGCACCCATGCAAACCCGGCTGACACCCGTCTGTTTGGCTTTTTGGGCAATGCTAACTACCGTGTCTTTTTCTAAAAGTGCTTGAGCTTTTACCTCTGTTTTGTAGCGGGAAGATTGGGCACAGTAGTTACAATCTTCTGGACAACCCCCAGTTTTAATGGAAATTAGCTTACAAACTTGAATTTGTTTTGGGTCATGATATTGGCGATGTACGCTAGCAGCTTGATAAATAAGCTCTAGCAATGGCGTATTGTATATCGCCTGAATTTCTGCTTCTTGCCAATCGTAGCGTATTCTTCCCACCGACATCACTTATCCTTCTTATAGACTGGATTTATCAAGAGCTGTCTTTTCGTTGAATATCCTAAGATACAGCATTTGGTAAAGCGATCGCATAAAATTACGCGGCTGACTGTGCTTTAGTTGCGATCGTCTTAAATCCATCTGCTGTTGATATTAGAAATCAGCTTATCAAGATTTTGATGGTGGAGTAGATTCACCATCAAAATACTTACTCTACCAATCGTCAACAAAGCAATCCCCTCAACAGCTACAGTGCTAACGTTGGAAATAACCTCATCAAGGTAGATAACACAGCAAGGGCCGCTGCTGCTAAATTTATCAATTGTGGGCAATGCTCATTAAATTTCTGTAAATTACATCACTTTTCTCTGTTTCATCTAAATTTCCTTACCCTTCAGCTAAATGCAGTAGGCATCAAAAAAGTTACAACATCCCAAGATTTTTATTAGCAGATATCAAGTTAAGCATCTAGTTTATGAAATCAGAACTACCATTGATAACGAGCGATCGCATGTTATTAAGAATCGGCATCCGAGAGGATATCTCCCAAATTGTGAAATATTTTACAGAAAACAAAAATTATCTTACCCCATATTATCCCAATTGGGCTGAGGATTTTTTCACAGTAAAATACTGGCAATATCAGGTTGAAGGTAATTTATTAGAATTTCTCAATGACCACTCATTAAAGTTATTTATTTATCCTAAAAAAAATCTGACTGAAATTATTGGCACTATCAACTTTAGTAATTTTGTCCGAGGTGCTGCTCATTTCTGCTTTGTGGGATATAGTCTGGCGGAGGCTGAACAAGGTAAAGGCTATATGACAGAAGCGCTCAAAGCAGCTACTCAATATGTCTTTGAAGAATTAAATATGCACCGCATTATGGCAAATTATATGCCTCACAATCAACGCAGTGGTAATGTGCTCAAAAGACTCGGCTTTGTTGTCGAAGGATATGCTAGAGACTATTTATTAATTAATGGTCAATGGCAAGATCATATTCTTACCAGTCTTACAAATCCTAATTGGCAAAACCCCAAATATTAGCCAAATATTTATTCTTCTATTTTTTTCTAGTTGCTATCGATAGGAATAAAAATTCATGGCAAATCCATATAAAATACACAGTAACTCCACAATTAACTGTAATAGTAATTGAAGTTCATACCAAGTTGCTTCAGCAACACCAGGTGAAGGGGGAATTAGATAACCAGTATCTAATTCCCCACTTTTTTACCTCAGTATCGGTGAGTTAAACTAGATACTAAAAAAAATTGTCTCTGAACTCTGTGATTTACTTGCAAAATTTGATTAATTTTCCGTACCTTAAAGACATCCGGCGTTTGAAGTGTCTACGCTGATGCTATTGCCAGAGGTACTATTAAGAGAAGAATTAATCAAGCTTACTTGTAATGACTCTGGCTGAAACTTTTAACCACACAAATTCTAGCAATCCTTTTCTTACTCTCAACTACGAACCAGCCTTAGAATCTCTAGGCAATGATTACTACGACGAAGTAGCAGCCGCGGAATTTCCTCAACATCTCCTGCGCTGGCGCAACGACTCACTGCTACCTCGTTTGGGACTCAATCCTCAAGCAGTCACTGATCAAGATTTCATTAATGCCTTTGGCAAATTTCAAGAGCGCAAACCATTGTTAGCCTTGCGTTATCATGGCTATCAATTTGGTGAATATAACTCTAGCTTGGGTGATGGTAGAGGCTTTCTTTACGGACAAGTGCGCGGTATTGATGGCGAATTGTACGATTTTGGTACAAAAGGTTCTGGTAGAACTCCTTACTCTCGTGGCGGCGATGGAATGCTGACACTCAAAGGTGGAGTTCGAGAAGTTCTTGCTGCGGAAGCTTTACATTACCTGGGTGTACGCACATCTCGCTGTTTAACCATGATTGAAACAGGTTTATCTCTGTGGCGAGGTGATGAACCTTCACCGACTCGCTCATCTGTAATGGTAAGAATGAGCAGTTCTCATATTCGGTTTGGTAATTTTGAGCGATTGCACTATTTGCGGCGTCCAGATTTAACCCAAAAGTTATTAGACCATGTAATTGAACAGTACTATCGCCACTTAATTACCGAAAAAGATAAATATGCGCTGTTTTATGCAGAATTAGTCAAAAGGGTAGCACAACTTGTTGCTCAGTGGATGGCAGCTGGTTTTTGTCATGCTGTCTTAAATACTGACAATATGTCAATTACGGGGGAGAGTTTTGACTACGGTCCTTATGCATTTATCCCTACTTATGACCCGTACTTTACTGCTGCATATTTTGATTATTATAGACGCTATTGTTATAGCTATCAACCAGGAATTTGTAAGTTGAATTTACAACTGCTTCAGGAACCTTTAAAAGCAGTAATTGATCAAGGTGATATGGAGCATGGATTAGCAAGCTTTGATGAATATTATCGTGCTGAATACCGCTCTTTAATGTTGAAGAAGTTGGGTTTTGAGAAGTTGCTCGTACCAGAAGTTGATGAGCTTTTTCCACTAACAATTGAATTTTTGCAAGCTAGCCAAGTTGGTTATCACCAATTTTTCTATGAGATGGCTCGTACCTTTTCAATTAAATGGCGAGATGACCCAGCTTTTGTTTTGCATAGCCCAGATATTGCACCAGCAACAGGATCATCAGCAATTTTCGATAATTGGTGTATCTTATATCATAAAATTTTAAATAATTTTGCTCCTGAGCAAATGGATATAATTTCCCAAACTCTGAATAGTTATAATCCGAAGACTGCTTTATTAAGGCCTGTGATTGAATCAGTTTGGGAACCAATTGCCCAGGAAGATAATTGGCAACCATTTTATGAGCTAATTAATCAAATTCAATCAGGTAATTAAGTAACCATCATGAATAGTTTTACTCTGTGTCTCTGTGATTAAATATTTTTACCACAAAGACAAAAAGTATTTAGAAGTTAGTGATTAATTAATTTAGCTAGTGGAATTGCTATAGATTTTTCCAAAACTCCGATCGCGATTAATTTCAATCACTAAATCAACTAATTTGGGAGATTTGACCAAAGGTTTAATAAATAGTTCTGGGTGCAGCGATCGCCAAAAATAATTGACAAATTGTTCTATCTCTGATTCGCTCATTCCTGGTTTACCAGCTGCGATCATCTGCTGTTCCGCTTGTTTACGCCATGTTAAGGAACAGCGATAATCAGTTGGATAGAGAACTATTAAACTATCCAATCGTTCCCAAAGCGGCAGATAATTCTGTAACTGACGATTAATCTCACGGGCAAATTGCCGATCATCATCTGTGAGAATGGGTGGTGGTGCGCTGTCAAAAGCTTTTGGATCAATTGGTCGCACTCCCACAAACCAACCTTCAAATAGCAGAATATCCACGCCTGAGAAAATTTCTGGGGTGGTGCGATCGCCTGCACCGTTGTAAGCTGATTTATCAAATCGGGGAACAATTATTGGGCTATGTGATTGATGAATCTGGTCTAATAAATTCAAGCCTAAATCGATATCGTGAGTTCCCGGCGGCCCACGCCAAATTAAGCGGGGGTCTTGTTGTGTTAAAACTAAGCGAGCGCTATAGGTTTTGTATAAGTCATCCAAAGATAAATTTACGGTGCGGTGTCCTAACTCCTGAAGAATCAAGGTCAGCGCTTTGGACATGGTGGTTTTACCCGTTCCCTGTACTCCTAAAATTCCCTGAATTAAGGGATGTCCCAATTTTTGGCGCACTGATGCTATCTTGATTGCCAAAGGTAGCCATAAATCCCAGAGGATATGCAACATCTGTTGGGGTTGGACTTGCAGAGTAGTTTGGCAAAATTCACTAAAAGCTGGGAGAACAGATTTGAGTAACTGCGATCGCGCTTGGATGGCTTCATCCACGTTTTCTGGTGCGATCCCAAAAGCTTGCGCCCTGAAATTATCTGCTAAGGCTGCTTCTTTAGCTTTTTGTTGCCAGGTTTCTGTAGCTATATCCGTTATGAGAATTTCACTCAGCCATGAATTCATAGTATTCACGACCCCAACTTCAAGGCTTCAATAAACAAGCTGTAGGTAAAACCAACCTTGAGAATATTTATTGATTCCACCCATAGCGATCGCTTGGATAAAAAGCTACGACTGTAGAATATTCTGCTAGTAATTTCTGTCAAAAATACTAAAATCGCAGCTACCCAAATATCTAGTTCTGCCTTTTGTCCAGCTGTAGTGGAAATTGCCGTTCCCAGAAAAAAACCAAATAAAAAACTAATTATTAGTAGCGACAATCGCCGCCAAGGATTGACAAACCATTGCCCCAATCGCCTAGCAATGGCATCAAGCAAGTTATTCAAACGAGTGTTTTGCATGAGTGGGAGTGCAATAGAAAAGTCAAGAAATCATCAAATATTTCTCTTTATAAAGATATCGGTTTTAGCATAAGCTTGTTTGAGTAGTAGTTTAGATATCTATTGGATTTTCAGTGATTATCACATTTTATACATGGTGCTATCTACAAGAAAGCGCAACTCCTCAAAGAATTTTTGAATGTGAGGCATCACGTCTCAACAAGAAGAGTTATTTTAAAATATGAAGTGTGAAATATTAAGAAGAATGAAGTTTATTCCACAGAGAAATCTGGGGGTTTATCACCAGAGTATTTGTTGCGATCGCTACTTCTAACTTCAAAATTACTCTTTGTGCTTCTACGAATAAATTTGCTAGTCATGTATCATATTGTTTGTTTTAGTTCCAATTTCTTAGAGGATAGTGCCTTGATTAATCAGGTTTTTACCTGATTTTTTGATAGAGAATCAAGGTAATTCTTTGTGTCAGTATGTTTCCTGAAAATGCTACTTATGATACATAGCATGACTTGGTTTCAGGAGACTCTATAGTAGACAGTTTCTTTGATTGTCACTTCAAATAATAGGCTACTATTTGGTCAAGCCTAGACAAATACTTATTTCTAATAACTATCAAAATGAAAACGTCAGTGTATCGTAACGCTGCTGTTCTAGCTTGTTCTTTAGGACTGTTAGGGTTACTGGTGGGGTGCTTTGGGATGAGTGTTTCTTTTGAGACTACAGATCCAGACGCAGTTTCATCACAACCCAATGAAACGCCTCGGGTTTCAAGCAATCCATCGTCATCTGTTGCTCATGAAACATTTACCTCCACTAACGTTTCTAATTCAGAGACAACCGCAAGTAATCAAGTAGAATATAGCACTAGTAAGGTTACTGCCCGCTTGGCATATAGTCAAGACTCAAAGGGAAATGCCAAAGACCGAGGAACTTTGCGCATGAGCAATCAAACCAATCAGCCTGTGCGGCTAGCTCTATTAGCCCGACAGCCGGCGGTGAAAAGCTCTTCTACTGGGACGCAATA
The DNA here is from genome assembly GCF_002154725.1 of Nostoc sp. 106C. GTDB lineage: Bacteria > Cyanobacteriota > Cyanobacteriia > Cyanobacteriales > Nostocaceae > Aulosira. The sequence goes on from NZ_MTAW01000040.1 coordinate 21,101, forward strand.
CGATCTCCCAGCACATTGGGATTTTGCTCCGCAAGAAGGAAGTGAAAAGGGATTGCTGCTATCTTTGCCTAAAGGTAACTTAAAGTTAGAAAAGGGAGATATTATAGTAGCCTTTGCCCAAGATGGCTCCCGTCGCTACTGGGGTCCATATGTAGTTGGGGAAACATCCTTACCTAAATGGAATTCCCAAAAACAAGAATGGCAACTGATACTTACTCAATAGTCTAGAGTTGATAGTCAACAGTCCAGAGTTAATTACTGAACCAAAACCAGAAATAATAAAGAACAAAATATAACTAGTCAACGACTAATGACTGTTGGCTATTAACCATTGACTGAATAAGTAATGAAGATGAAATTGAGCTTTCCCCATACTGTTGACCAGTGGTTCAAGAATATACTAGAGCGTCCAGCCCTTGCTGTGACTGTATCGGTTCTATGGTTGATTGTGATTGGTTGGATAGCTTATGGGTGGAATTTAGGCAACATTGGCTTAGTTGATGAAACAGAACCACTGTTTGCTGAAGCTTCCCGTCAAATGTTTGTAACCGGGGATTGGATTACTCCATTTTTTGATAATGAGACTCGCTTCGATAAGCCTGCTTTAATTTACTGGTGTCAAGCGATCGCTTATGCAATTATTGGCGTCAACGAGTGGGCTGTGAGACTTCCATCAGCGTTAGCAGCGATGGGAGTAGTTGGTTTAGCCTTTTACACAGTACATTGGTCCCTATCCAGACAGGATGAATTAGAACAAGTTTCACGCCCTGTGCGCCGTTACTTAACAGCTGCTCTAGCAGCAACTATCATGGCACTAACCCCAGAAATGATTGCATGGGGAAGAATTGGTGTCTCCGATATGCTGCTGACTGGGTGCATCGCATCAGCCTTGCTATGCTTTTTTTTGGGTTACGCCGGACATGGAGGGATTAGAGGAAAATCTTCTTCATCTGCTTTTCCTAATAAATGGTACTTAGCTTGTTATGTGCTAATTGCTGGTGCAATTTTAACCAAAGGGCCTGTAGGGATCGTCCTGCCTGGGATCATTATCGGTGCATTTGTCCTTTACCAAGGAAAGCTGCGAGAAGTATGGCAAGAAATGCGTCCTTTAATGGGGATGCTAATTATTTTAGTTTTATCAGTCCCCTGGTATGCGTTAGTAATTTGGCGCAATGGCTGGACTTATATTAATTCTTTTTTTGGTTATCACAACTTAGAACGCTTCACAGAAGTAGTTAATGGTCACTCAGCACCTTGGTATTTTTACTTTCTGGTAGTGCTTTTAGGGTTTGCACCATACTCAGTCTATCTACCAGCGGCGATGATCAAACTGAAGTTTTGGCAGCGATCGCACTGGCGTTCTCAAGAACGCTCTCAACAATTAGGTTTATTTGTTTGCATTTGGTTTCTTGGTGTTTTTGGCTTTTTCACGATTGCTGTCACCAAACTCCCCAGCTATGTATTGCCATTAATGCCAGCAGCAGCTATCTTGGTGGCTTTATTATGGAGCGACCTGATTCCAGATCCAGATACACAGAAGCGTTCCCCAGCCCCCGCATCCTTTTTCTGGAGTGCTTGGGTGAATGTAGTATTTTTATCAGCAGTGGCAGTAGGACTATTTCAATTATCTAAGTTAGTTGGCTACGATCCCGCTGCACCCAACTTATATCAGCTAATTCAACAGTTGGGTTTGCCAATTACGGGAGGTATGATTTGGCTTTTTTGTGCCATCATCATTGCAGCTTTCATCATAACTCGCCGTTGGCCGTGGATCATCAGTGCGAACTTGCTAGGATTTATTGCATTTTTTATTGTAGTTTTGATGCCTGCTTTATTGGTAATGGATCAGCAGCGTCAGCTACCTTTACGGGAATTGTCTGCGACGATAGTGCAAGTACAGCAACCAAATGAAGAATTAGTCATGCTAGGCTTCAAAAAACCGAGTGTGGTGTTTTACAGTCATAAGCACGTTACCTACATCCCATCTTCACAAGAAGTTGTAGACCATATTCACAAGCAGAATACTAAGCCACCCAAAGCTTCCTCTTTGCTACTTTTAGCTGAGCAGGACAGATTTGTACATATGGGCTTGCAACCGGAAGATTACCAGCTCATAACTAGCAAGGGTGCTTATTATTTAATTCGCGTTCCTGTGAAGAAAATAAAAAATGAAAAATTAGATATATCCTACTCTCTTCCTAGTGAAAAAATCTCTAATTAAAACAACCCTATAGACCAAAGCGGTGAGATATTGGTCAGCAAATATGTTTAGTTAAATAGTAGCTGACTATCTCATGCTTGGTTTATTTGACAATCTTGGGCATTGTCTGTCTAATAGACCTCTTGCACAAATAATGTAAGCATGAAAAAATACAGGTCAAAAAACAA
>NZ_MTAW01000149.1 GCF_002154725.1 Nostoc sp. 106C
TATCTTCTCAAATTTTTGTCCTGCATAGCTTAGAGTTGCCTTGTCACCCTCTAAGTCCTTGATAAGTTTTGCGCCGGGAAACCCGGACGCGTAACGCCAGTTGCTTTAAGCCGGGGAACCCGACGCCAGTTGCTACAACGGAGGGAACCTCCCTCCGGGTTCACCAGTCCCCTACGGCGGGAAACCCGCCTACCCTTTGGGAACGGCTTCGCCGAACAGGGCTGGATTCACCGCAACGCACTGGCTCAACTTTTCGCCGCGCCTATCCTCTTCTATCGGCGGTTAATTCTTTATCGATCCCGGATCTATGTAACGCGCACTTTTTCCTGTCAAATTAATTAAGAGTCCAGAATAAATCTGGACTCTTAATTAATTTGATAAATTTTGCTGTTGATAACTTGTAGAGCGTTAATCTTCTAAGTCAATATCACTGTCGTCATCATCATGATCGTAAGGTAGATCATCAAGATCGATCATCTCTGATATTTCTTCTACTTGATTTAGATACTCAGACTCTTGCGTTTCACGCGCTATTAGGCGACCATTAGCCTTTAGCCATTCTATCAGAACAAATTCGTTACTTGAACGAATGACAGTGGCTCGCTGGTTACGAGGTGCTTCACGCAAAGGACCGTTAATCATAAAAAACTCACTGTGAATGGGAAATAACTCAAGTAGTCCAAGATTTTGTGCATTTATAAAACTGAAAGCTTTAAATGTCAAGCATTTCAACTTTTACCTCAGTCGCAGGCTTAGTTTGGACTAGTTCCTAAGCTAGCACTTCTACAGTATTCTTCTTAGGGAACACTGGCAAGAAGCACATCTCTCAATTCTTTATAATGATTTTTAAAACACTATCTGCTAGTTAGATTGGCTTAAATAGCAGCCAACTTACTCTAATAACATTTGACGGAGTAATATATTTGCACAGCAAAACCAATTATGTCTACTGCCTCATATATGGACTAAATTCGATGGCTCAATGCCGTTAGCTATAATTTATTGCCAAGTCAATTTTTATTGAAATTTCTTTAATTAAATTAATAGAACTGCGATTTCATAAACCTGACAAATTAATCATATTCTTTATTCTAAACCATCTTATCAAAAAAACACTAATTTTAATAATTTATATAGCTTTTAATAGAATGTATAGTTAGAAATAGGTTGCAAGTAGACTGTTAATACTTTTATTGGCAACACAAATTAAATAATTAACCACTCTTGATTATGTAGATTGGGTAGAGCCAGAGCTTAGTCTGAAAGAGGCTTCTGGCAAGCTAACCCAACACTAAATCTATTTGTTTATGGGATTTATTTTGTGATTCAAGCTTAAAAACGGAGACTCGAAATTTGAGACCAGTTCACAATAGCGGAAATAAATCCACATATCAAAAAATTGAAAGGTGTGAAACTAGCTAATTTTGAATTGCATACAGCGATACTACGTATTTTCAGACCTTAGTGATTTTTTATTGCTCTGGTGCGGCGAACCAGGCTAGAGCAGAACTTGCAATCTTTACAGGAACAGTGTGTATGCCATTAAATTCTTGATAAACTACATCGTAGTTACCCTCCTTTAATTGCCGTACAATCTTACGACTGCATCGTTCGATTGGTAAAACATTGTCCCACTTGCCGTGAGAAACAAAGATGCTTGGATCTCCATGCAGTGAAGCTGGAGCCATAAACCCAGGGGAAAAAGCAATGATATAGCTGAATAAGTCACCATTGGTAATACCAACACTTAGAGCATATGAGCCACCATCAGAGAAACCTGCGATCGCAATCCGTGCAGGATCTATAGCGTAGTGACTAAATGTTTGACCTAAAGCTTGGTCGATAAAGGCAATATCAGGACCATAGCCACCGTGCAGCAGATCCCACGTTGTTTGCTGTGAAGCTGGTGCTAATAAAATAATTCCTTGAGAATCGGCAAAGTTGAGGAATGGAGATAAACCACCCTGTGCGTTACCGCCTGCACCATGCAGCATTAATACTAATGGTGCGGGTCGTTCTACTTGGTAGCTTTTAGGTATGTAAAGGAGAGCGTCGCGATCGCCATCTAATCCCAATGTTTGCAAACCATGTGGTGTTGGCTCTAAGGTAGGTTGTACTGGTCGCGCTAACAGCCGTCCTTGATATGCGGCTTGTATATTCTGTTTTTGCTGTGTGTCTTTGATCATGGATACACTGCTATTTTTACGTTTCGTAATGGCGTAAAAGTTATAAAGCCGGATAAATCCGCAACCGACGAAAAGGCTCTTCACCCAAGCTCTGAGAATTCAGGCGGTAACGTTCTACCAGTTCATGTTGCATTTTGCGGATAGCAGCAGAACGTGGTAATAACTCCACAGGCTGTCCGTTAGGTATAACAATTTGCTCAACTGCGACTCTGGCTTCTTCTAAAGCTTCTATTTCCGATTCGCTATGATTGCGATTAGATATTAAAGTATCTCCTGTTTCTGGTTCATCGATACCCAACAAGGAGCGAAGAGCGCGGCTAATTCTTGGGATAGTATTAGTTTTAAGCGTGTAAACAGGTAGAGGATTGTCTGCCATCAGTCGCCGAAAATTGGTGTGTTTTCTGGCGTAGGTTCGTAATACCAAAACAGCATCTGCACCTTCAATATCTCGGGTCACTACCACTGGTAAATTTAAACCCTGAATCACTTCTATTAACTGGTGACGACTAATTCCATAGGGATAAACGTGCATTGGCGGTAAATCTTGGTTATCTTGCTCCCAATCTTCCAGAGATTCGCCTTCTATTGGGAGCATCCCAGTTTTTATTTAGCGAGCAAAGATTAATTCATTCAGGTAAGCAC
>NZ_MTAW01000073.1 GCF_002154725.1 Nostoc sp. 106C
ACGTTGGCGCTGGCGCGCTGTTGTAGAGTTGCTGTCATGGTTTTATGATTGCGATTGGTAATTTATGAATCAGACAAGGTTTGTCTGTGTCTGTAAACTTACTTTACACTGCTTTACAAAAGTTAATCAAGTTATAATAGTTTTGTAAAAGTAATACTAATGATTAGTTTTACTTATTTAAATATCAAAATTTTGACTTTTTCTGTGAAGATGTAAGAGTCATTAGGCGATCGCACCCACATAGCTGTAGAGACGTTATCTTTAACGTCTCTACAAAATATCTGTCGCATTATTTTTTTCAAATGAACTTACGGCAACGCTCAACCTGCTTCGAGCAAACCTTGTTCAGATGAGATTTCTCCGCTAACAAGGCAGTAGCGTAAATCCAAATCAGTTAAGTCTACTTCTGTAAAATCAACGTAACTGAGATCGGTTTTGAATAAGATGGCTTTCGTGAGAATAGTATGACTTAAGTCTGTCTTGCTCAAGTTTGCTCCAGTCAGGTTTGCACCCCTAAGATTTGCCCCAGCCAGAAAAGCACCACTGAGGTTGGCATAACGCAAGTCTGCCCCAGACAAATTTACACCGCTGAGGTCGGCATGACGCAGATTTGCTAGGCGCAAGTCTGCTTTCATTAAAGAAGCTTTGTACAGGTCAACTTTAGTAAGATTTGCCCGAATCAAGTTAGCAGCCTTCAGGTTTGCCCAGATCAGATTTGCTCTACTTAAGTCAGTTCTCCACAGAGACGCGGCTGTCAAATTTGCTTCAATCAGGTTTGCCCCCCGCAGGTTAGCCTGAGATAAACTTGCTCTAGCCAGGTTAGCACCAGCCAAATTGATTCCAGGTAGATACACCTCGCTCAGATTGGCTGAGTGGAGGCTTACCTGAGTGAAATTTTTCTCTCCTGCACGATAGCTTTTGAGAAGTTCATCAGCATCCATTAAGCCTGCCTCCCAAATCTTTATTTATCATCCAAAAATTACACACTATCCAATTGAAATTGGCGTAAATAGCTCTCTTAATGGGACTTTGGAACTCTCCGCATCAATCTCAAAACTACTTACACAATCCGCGCTCGCTCTACCTATGGAACAGGTTCCTTTGCACAGCAACGATAAGGGTTTTGCTGAAGCGTGAGGAGATAGCGATCGCTACATCACTCTTCAGGTCGGTTCCAGACCATAATGCATACTTGGCATACATCACACGCTCAACTGCATAGTTATTCAGAACGCAATGGTGTAACGCTTCATATTGAATTGTGTGTCTTTATGTAAAGAAATATAACAATTATGTTACAAATAAGCAATAACTTCTCAGTTATCCTTTAATAATTCTTGGTTATATGAGATATAACTTTTTGAAGTCTTGTGTTTGACAACTAGGACTTCTTTTGGCTTGTAGCAGAATAAAGATGTCTGAATCTAGAATACAGAAGTAAGCTAATAATCATTAAAATTGCATCTCCGCGTCTCCTTTTATCCGCGTCGCCGCGTCTTTCTGAGGTTAAGGATTATGCAACTTAAAGGCAGGTTAGCTTATCACAGGCTTGATACTTGTATTTGAGGCTGAGGATCTCTATTTCATCAACTTGAAATCCGCTGTAAATACCAAAATCCAAAAAAGCTCAGAAACTTTTTGTGTCTTTGCGCGTGTTTTTCACCGTAAACAACGAATCGCCTCTAACAAACCTCTGGCTTTATTCAGCGTCTCTTCATACTCTTTCTCTGGTTCGGAATCAGCCACCAAACCCGCACCAGCCTGCACGCTTACAGTGCGATCGTGTACTACCATTGTGCGAATTGCGATCGCACTATTTAATTGCCCTTCAAAATCGTAATAACCATAAACACCAGAATAAACACCGCGACGGCTAGGTTCTAACTCGTGGATAATTTCCATCGCTCGAATTTTGGGTGCGCCGCTAACTGTACCCGCAGGAAAGCAAGCTTTCAGTAAATCCCATGCTGTTTTATCAGACGCTAATTTACCCACAACATTACTGACAATATGCATAACATGGGAGTAGCGTTCCACCACCATTAATTCATCAACTCTCACACTACCGCTTTGGCAAACACGCCCCAAATCATTCCGTCCTAAATCAACTAGCATGACGTGTTCAGCAACTTCTTTAGGATCTTGAAGTAAATCTTCAGCTAAAGCCGCATCTTCTTTGCTGGTTTTACCCCGTGGACGTGTTCCCGCAATTGGGCGGACTGTTGCTATTACCTCACCATCGCGATCGCGTTCTGCTTTTACCATTACTTCTGGGCTGGAACCGATAATTTGCCAATCCTGAAAGTTAAAGTAAGCCATGTAAGGCGAGGGATTAATCTGGCGCAGAGAACGATAAAGCAAAAAGGGGTCGCCTGTGTATTGGGTAGATAATCTCTGGGAAATGACGACTTGAAAGATATCCCCAGCTTTGATGTAGTCTTTTGCCTTTTGGACGCTGGCGCAGAATTCGGGACGAGTAAAGTTGCTGCTGTATTCTTCTGCTGCTGCTTTCTTGTTACCTGGCGGTGTCCATTCAAATATAGTTTTCTCTGGTGACAAAGGCAGAGATAGCTTGCTGACCATTTGGGTGACGCGATCGCACGCTTGTTGATAAGCCGCCTGTAAATCTACTTCCGGGTCACGTAAATCCGCATAGGCGATCGCCCAAATTTTGCGCTTCACCTGGTCAAAAATTAACAGATGGTCTACCTGCATCCACAACCCATCCGGAATATTTCTTTCATCCTGTGGATAAATTGGCACACGGGGTTCTATCCAGTTAATTAATTCATAGCCCCAAAAGCCAAATAATCCACCAATTCCTGGTGGTAGCTGTGGTAATTTGACTGGATGATAAGGTTCCAAACATTTGGCTAAAGCTGTAAAGGGGTCACCTGCAAACACAATTTGGGAACCATCACGATGTGTTTGGGTTGTACTATTACCCCTTGCTTCCAACACCCACAGCGGATCGCAACCCAATAAACTATAACGTGCCAGTTTTTCCCCACCTTCCACAGATTCCAACAAAAAGCTGTAAGGCTGACCAGCACAGACCTTATACCAAGCAGATACTGGTGTATCTAGATCTGCTACCCATTCTTGATATACCGGAATGAAATTGCCTTGCGAAGCTAGTTGAGAAAAGTGCGAAAAATCGGGAAAAATCATACCTTATTTAAATTTTAAGAACTAATTACTAGGGGACAGGAAATAGGGAATGAGACTGGAAATAGCCAACTCCCAAGCCCCAATCCCTAATTCTCTAACCCCTAGCGCAGAGAGCTAAGCGTCGTAAGTATATTTACCACTAAACTTGAGTTTTGCTGGACTGGGGTTACTACCGATGTTGCGTGGTACGTAACGTACTTTCTCACGACCTGGGTTTACCTTTTCAGGGAAGACACCATCAGCCGGGTGAATGAAAGTGGTTTCTCCACTGGCCAAAATCCGGTAAATTTTGTAGTCTGTGATTTTGAATTTCCGCAGTTGACCGCCCAAAGCGATAGCATACTCTTTGCGAGCCAAGTACAAAAGGTTTTCACCCTGCCGCATAGTGGCAGCACCACTTGTAGGCAGTTCAAAAACTTGTTGTTTAGGGCTAGTCCAGGTGATAGCGTACTTTTCTTCCCTATCTGCTTTTGCGAGCAAGCCGCCAGTGCTGCCAGCATATAGCGGAGTTTGTCCAGAAAGTGCTTCTGCCATAAAGTAGTCTCTCAACGTTTTTAGGGCATCCTAACACCGCCAAATGGATCATGTTGCGATCGCGTTATAGACTGTAACAGTTTTTAGTGCTTTGTGCTTTGTCATTTGTCAAAAACCATTAACCATTGACTATCGCCGCTTGATCCTTGACCGCTTTTCCTCTGGGCTGCTCTGCACTATAGGGACAGTAAAGTGAAACTGACTACCCTGGTCTTTACCAGTTGACTCTGCCCAAATTTCACCACCCCAGCCGTTGACAATTTGGCGGCAAATTGCTAGTCCCAGACCGGTGCCTCCTGTGCTACGTCTTAGCGCTCCTTCTTCTTGATAGAATCGGTCAAAGACTATTTCTAAACGATTTGGTTCGATACCCCGTCCTGTATCAGCCACTGTGACCTCAACCATCTGCTGGGCGTTGCGAGTCGCATGAATGCTGATTTCTCCCTGTGATGGTGTAAATTTACAAGCGTTGTCTACAAGCTTGGCGATCACCTCTACTAGCCAGTCGCCATCAGCCCTGACTAAAGGCAGGTTTTGGGCAATGTTAGTTGTAATCTTAGGTGGCTTTTCGATTGCGGTGCGTGTTCGCATCCGGCTGAGTGCTAGATCCACACACTCTTGTAAAGTCAGAGATTCAGGATGCCATTCCACCCGACCACTTTCCAAGTTGGAAAGTGTCAAGAAATCTTGTACTAATTTCCGCATTCGTTCTGAATCAGCAAGAGCAGTTTCCAGCATTACCTGCTGTAAATCCTGGGGCATATCTGGCTCACTGGCTAGACTTTCTAGGCAAACTTGAATGGTAGATAGGGGAGTGCGCAGTTCGTGCCCAGTAATCGCTATGAGGTTGCTGCGGGTGCGGTCAAGGGCTTCTAACTGCTGATTAAGCTCTTCTAGGTTAGCGTAGGCTTCTGCTTGAATTAAAGCCGCGCCCACTTGGGTGGCGATCGCTTTGACCAAATCCAATTCTCCAGGTTGGCACTCATGAGGCGGCATACTGCAATAGTGCAGCTCTACTATACCGAGCAATCGCCCTTGATAGAAAACTGGTTCCATCACCCAAGAACGAATGGCGAACTTTTTGGCGATTGCAGACAGCACTGTCGAATTGGTAACCCAAGGATCGCTTAAGGTATCGCTCAAACAGACACCTTCACCAAGTTTTACTATTTCCCGAAATAAAGGATTGTGCTCTAACTCCCAGGTTTGCCCTAACACAGATAACACCCCTGGAGTCAAAAATTCATGTTCAATAATGGCTTTGGCTTCTGTAGCTTGAGCGCGGTAAATTAAACAGCGCCCAGCCCCCATATGCTGCCCCAATTCTTGTGCTGCTATCTGAAGTACTTCATGGGGATCGAGCGATCGCCGAATGGCAGTACTAATTGAGTTGATTAAGCGTTCTTTACGTGCTTGGGCTGTAATCGAACGATAGGCTTTGTGCAATTTGTATTGGCTAGCTTGTAGGTAAGTCACTAAGCGTTGCACAAAGGGATCGGTATCTATGTCACAAGCATATTCGCTGCTCTGTTCTGCTCCTAAGTAGATTCTCGGTTTTCCGATGCCAAACCTTTGGCGTGCCTCCTCAACTTTGTCTGCCAGATCTGGTCTGTAAATTACAATCCTGTCTAGTAGTAATTGGGCTGCTTTCAGGCTGACTCCTCGTTCTGATGTCCAAACTCCCTCAAACCTTCGTGCTGTATCCATATCCAGACTAGGAATCAAATCGGGAATTTGCTTATTTTTGGCAATCGAGCCTAGGCTTTCCCGACACACAAGACAAGTCGCATAGTTGTCTGCAACTACTACCAAATGCCATTCTTGGCTCAAGGCATCATCTGGCTCAAAAGCTATTTTTTCATAATATTCCGAGCTATTAGTAAAATCTGTTTCTGGTGCAGATAGTACGTATATTTGGCTACTTCGCTCGGATAGCCGCTGGTAGCGATGCGCTTCTTGGCGGTAAAACCGCTCTCGTTGGAAGCTAGCAATTACCAAAGGCTGGACTAAAGTCGCCGCCAAAACCTGGTCTTCCATCGCATGGGAGAGCGCTGTTAGTGAAGCCTTGAAATATAGCTGGGGTCGTAGGTAGGGGAGGAACTGTAGCAGATCACTCAGCACGGAAGTCGAAATGCTCATGAATATCGTTAAGGAAGCCCAATCTGGATAATATCCAAGTCACAGCTGCATTGTACAAATTACAACGGACTCTAAAATCAAGTAGACAGTTGCAATATGTAAAGAATCATGAAATAGACTTTTAGCAGCAGATGCAGTACTTTGCTACCACCTAAGTGGAGCATGTATAGCTTGATTTATAAATAGCCCAAAGACGGCTATGCATTGTTTGTACACTAGAGTGTTGTGTGTATAGCCTTGATTTAGCCGTTCGCCACAATTGCTTTGTTCTTCACTCAAGTCTTGTTTATCCATTTTCTAGCATTGTAATTTTTCAAAGTAATAGGCTATTAAGCCCAATATACATTCTCGACCAGATCCACCATCAGTCAGAAACTAAGTTTTAGATAAAAAGTTGGTTAAATGTCCAAAATGAGGTACTGATGAATATCTGCGATTTCTGGGAAATCGCTTAAGAATTGCGTGATTTATCAAAATATTTCCCAATCTACAAAGCGGCTAATAACTGCTGCCTAATTTGGAATTTGAGCGTTTAAATTACTTAATCTTATAAAATTTTTTCGCAGTATTTTTTAATATTTAATCTAGTAGCCCACTACACAATTTTTGCCGAGCGAATAAGTTATTAGCAAACACTTCATTCTTTATTTCAGTACTTTAGTAGTGACTAAATAATAGTCAAATTTCCTGTGGTGCAGTCCTACTACTCCAATCTAACTTTAGTACGTAGGGTTTGAAATTTTGAATTTTTGGTTCTTTGCCCTTCTTTTATAGCTTGTTTTTGTTTCATACTTTATGTTGTCAGCATTAAGTATCAGTTAGCCAAGTCTTTAATTTGCCTAAAATTTTTAACTATGTATAACTATTTACAATCATTGGTAGTTTTATTTCTCACAAGATGGGAAAAGCTTAATTATCATCATGTAATATTGTGCACAAAATATTTGCTAAATATAAGTTTTATTGCGGATAAAGTGTATATATAGATGAAGTCTATTGCTAAATATAGCAACTTCTTTTAATATATCTTTATCAAAACAAAATAACTTTAAAATCTTTTTTAAGCTATGTGAAAAATCTCAAATTCCAGGCTTTCGCTGAAAGTAGTTAAACCTCGTCCATTTTGAAACCTGGAGTAGTGCGGGCTAGAAAGCCTGCTACGAAGAGCAAGGAGCAAGATGCTCCCACTACTTTTAAAACTATGGTTCTCAAAATAGATGTGGTTTAAGTCTGCAATAACTACTGAGTTAAGTCGGCGAAAGCATTGACGGGGAATAAAATCATTTTAATTTCCGATAAATTTTCCACAAAAGCCAAAATAAACATTCCCCAACACCTCAATTTTCTCGTAGATGCAGTTTACTTTGCTCAAGCTTGATGCTGAATACAAAGTAAACATAAACCTTGGAATATTTGCCCAATTTTTTTGAAAATATGAGTTTTCTGTCGTTAGATTTCCTGGGCTGATATGCCGATTATTAAATTTTTAGGTGAAACATGAGAATTGCCCAAATTTCCCCTTTATGGGAGCGTGTTCCTCCCTTTCGTTATGGTGGTATAGAACTAATTGTCCAGCTACTCACGGATGAATTAGTTCGGCGTAGTCATGAAGTAACTTTATTCACGTCTGGTGACTCGATTACCAAAGCCAATCTTTGCTCAGTGCATAACGACACAACCTGCATACCTGGCATTTGTGGGTCGTTTTTTTCCAGAAAAAGGGCCAGTGCAAGCAATTAAAATTGCTCGCGCCGCTGGTTTAAATCTAAAGATGGCAGGCAAAATTGATGTTGTCGATCGGGACTATTATCGACAAGAAGTTGAACCGCTAATCGATGGTGAACAGATTCAGTATTTAGGTGAAGTTTCTCACGAAGAAAAAGTAAAATTGCTGGGGGGAGCGAGTGTCACTTTGTTCCCAATTACTTGGCGAGAGCCTTTTGGCTTGGTGATGATTGAGTCAATGACAACAGGTACACCTGTAATTGGTATGGGATTAGGCGCAGTACCAGAAGTCATTGCTCATGGAAAAACTGGTTTTGTATGTCATTCTCTGGAAAAAATGATTGAAGTCATTCCAGATGCGATAAAACTAGACCGTCAGATTTGTCGGGAGTATGTTGTTAGCCGATTTAGCGTCAAATCGATGACTGATGAGTATGAGCGCGCTTACAATATGGTGTTATAGTGATAAATTACACTTATAATCCCTAAGTCTCTAAATCAGAAGGTGAAATTATTTAATGATTTCGCCTTCTAATTTATGTCTTGGCAAGATAAAAGCTCACTACAGGCGAAAAAACCACTATTCTTGTGCTCTAACTAAAATTTCTTAGTTCAATATAGATTTAAGCTTAAATAAGCTCTAAAATAGATAAAAATTGCATTTTTTTAGACTTGACGTTATATTCATAAAACTTTAAAAAATATAAGTTTAGCAACTGACGCACTGAAAACCCAAAGCCTAGATTATCCTTATTTTTCTAGGGAAAACCTCAAATCTCGATTTTAATAGGGGTTAGGGGATTTGTTCTGCGTAAGTTTTAAATTTCTCTATATTTGATTGTTGTAGATTTAATAGCTGTCCTTTTGCCAAGAGTATGTAAGTATTATTTTGGCTTGAATGGCTCAACTAAGTTTGCTAGAGCGTCTTGTTTCCCAAATTTTAGATTGGAGTAAGCCTCCGCTGGGAGTTTTTTCTTGTTGACGCCGATGCGATGCCTGCGGCGGACTACCGCCTACGCGAAAATCTAGACCTGTACACGGAATGTTGCCTAATGACACCGGATATACTGATGACACCGGAAAAAATTTTCTTGGACGGAAAAACTTATATTCCCGCTGAACAACTACCTATCCCGGAGTGGCCTTGTGTTCTAAGTGAAAGACCACAACCTACACTGACAGTTAAAGATGATGATTTATTTTTGGTAACAGACACGATGGGGAACATTTCTGGCTGTTCCCTGAATGATGGCAACCCTAGTATGGGACTGTTTTGCTGCGATACAAGATTTCTCAGCCGCCTAGAGTTGCAGATTGAGGGGCGATCGCCTGTGCTACTCAGCAGTACTGCGGAAAAAGGATTTGCCCTCTCAGTGCTATGTACTAACCCCAGGATTGATGAACGCCTGAGGGCTGATACTGTAGGGATTCGCCGGGAACTGGTACTCAATGGGGCACTGTTTGAAGAAATTGAAGTAGCTAATTATAGCACAACTAACGTTAGTTTTGAACTTAGTATCAGCTTTGATGCAGATTTTGTTGATTTATTTGAAGTCCGAGGCTATGGCAGAGACAATCGGGGTAGACTTCTACGCCTAGTGGAACCGCAACCTGAAGAAGGAACATCCCAAGAAGGTGACGGCTTTTCATCTATACCAATTCAGCCTTTACTATTACGGGACGAATTCTTAACGCTGGCTTATCAAGGCTTAGATAGCTTAGTCATGGAATCTCGTATCCAATTTCAGCATCGGCAACCAGATTACTTTAAGGGTTACACAGCGGTTTGGCAGTTAGAGTTGGCTCCTCACGAAACCCAAAAATTGGGTTACCGGGTGAATCTGTTGAGAAATAATCAGCCTAGTTCTACCGTGAGTGCAGCGATCACTTTACCACAAGCGAAAGCCGCTGAGTTAATGGAAGAACAACACTGGGTACAACAAATAACCCGGATTAGCTCAGATAAAAGCATTTTCAATCGAGTGATTGAACGAGCTGAACAAGATATGTATTTGTTGCGCCAATCCTTTGGTAAGTATAAGACGGTTTCGGCAGGAGTACCGTGGTTTTCGGCACTGTTTGGGCGAGATTCAATCATTACAGCTTCCCAAACTTTGATGTTAAATCCCACAATTGCCAAAGAAACTCTGATGCTGCTAGCGAAATACCAAGGCAAAATTGAGGATGAATGGCGTGAAGAAGAACCAGGCAAGATTTTACACGAGTTGCGGTTGGGGGAAATGGCGCGTTGTCAAGAAATTCCTCATACACCCTACTATGGTACAGTTGATGCCACACCTCTGTGGCTGATGCTCTATGCTGAGTATTATGCTTGGACAAACGATCACGAAACCTTAGAACAACTTTGGCCTAATGCCCTAGCGGCAATGGAGTGGATTGACCGCAATACCAGACAAGCTAGCTACTTGAGCTACTACCGTAAATCTAAACGCGGTCTGGCTAACCAAGGATGGAAAGATTCTGGCGACTGTATTGTAGACCATAAGGGAGAGCTAGCTAGCGGACCGATCGCACTTTGTGAGGTTCAAGCTTACGTCTATGCCGCAAAAATGCGCCTATCAGAAATTGCGCGGATGAAAAAGCGTCTAGATTTAGCCGACCGCTGGCAAGAAGAGGCAAGAAATCTCAAGGTTCGTTTCAATAGAGATTTCTGGATGGAAGACCAAGATTTTTGTGCTTTAGCTTTAAATGGTGATGGTAAGCAGGTAGATAGTATTACCTCAAATCCTGGTCATTGTTTACATTTAGGCATCTTTACGCCCGAAAAAGCCTACAGTGTAGCAGAACGATTGCGGGCACCAGATATGTTTAATGGTTGGGGTATTCGCACTTTGAGTAGTTTATCTCCAGCCTACAATCCAATGGGCTATCACATCGGTTCAGTTTGGCCCCACGACAACGCCATTATTGCGATGGGATTGCGATCGCTTGGTTTAGTAGATCAAGCCCTGGAACTGTTCCAAGGTTTGTTTGATATGACTAGCCAGCAACCATATCAACGTCCTCCAGAACTATTCTGTGGTTACGAACGTAACGGTGACAATGCTCCTGTACAGTATCCAGTGGCTTGTACTCCTCAAGCTTGGGCTACTGGTAGTGTCTTCCAACTCCTGCAAATGATGGTCAATCTCGTCCCTGATGCGCAAAATAACTGTTTGCGAATCATCGACCCCGCTTTGCCAGAGTCGATTAATCATTTGTCCTTTCACAATTTGCAAGTTGGTACTACAGTACTAGATTTGGAATTTGAGCGTTCTGGTAGCACAACTGCTTGTCGTGTTGCTAAAAAACGGGGCAATCTGCGCGTGGTGATTGAAGCTTAATCACTAATGTAATGGGGCATTGGGCATAGATTAATTCTTCCTTCCTTTGTCCCCTTTCCACTTCGGCAAGTTCACCGATAAAGAACAAATGGCAACTGACAATTGACACGCGTTCGCGTAGCGTCCCCCAGGGAAGCGAAATAAAAAAAGAAAGAAGATCCAAATTCCTTCTTTCTTCACCCTATTATCTTGATTTATTCTTCACTCAGGACTTAGTACTCCGACTTATCCTTCTTCCTGATTCTCAACCTTACGACCTGGAGACGCTTCATACAAAGCATCTAGTTGCTGGCGGGCATCTTCTACGTTAATTGACCGCATCACTAATAATGGCTCTTTAATTAAGTTACCTGCACCATCTAATAACTCTGGATGTGGTGCAAACTGCTTGTTTGATGAGGAATAGCCAAATTTGTTCTGATGATTCATTGCCGGATAAGTCCGCTCTCGATCAAAACTGAACATGATCAGATTGCGAATTAAATTGGCAACAGCAATAACAGCAAGGATCGTAAAAGCAAGAATGTAAAGTAGGTGTAACATCGGATTGTCCTCCAGAGGAAGCGAGTTTTAAAAGTTTTTACTGTAATATTTCGCTTCGCTAGTAACTTAAATTACAGCTATAGCGAGAAATCTACGTACTCTTTGTACGTTTATTTTTTTTATGAGAGGAAATGCTTTAACCGTTATTCAAAATACGGTAGCATGGTATACATTCTTTTCTGGTTTATTCAAATTTTATTAAGGATTGTGTACTCTCGAGAGAATCTAAATACCGTTATAGGAAATTCAAAATTTAAAAAGCCTATAAAGTAAGCTTTTCAATGATTTTGATGGTTTGTCTATTTACGCGCAGGCTGTATTAGATACCGATTTGCTCTTATTAATTTAAGTCTATCGAACTTAATTAATAAAAACTTCATTCTCACACATCTTGTTCTTGACGGAAACGCATTGCCACATTCCAGCATTTCATTACCAATTGATGCCAAGGCATTAATGTCGCCATATCAATCCCAACTTGTCCATCAGTTGCACTGAACATCATCTTCGCCGTGTTGAGTTCACCCTGTGCTTGCTTGATTTGTAAAAGCAAGTCATTTTGCTCTTGCTCACTCATAAATGAGAGTTGCTCGGTTTCCAAAAAGTTACGTGATCGCGCAAACCAATACTGAAAATCCTCCAACAGCGGTTCTAAGACACTTTTGAGCACTTCAGCCCCTGGTAAATTTGAGTCTCGCATAAATGAGAAGCATACTTCTAAGTTTCTTTCTAATATTAACTTTATTTACAATTCTTCACATCCTTTTTTGTTCTTTCGTGAGTTAGATAAATCAGAATTTCTGTATGGTATGATACTTTTTTATATTTTAGCGTTTGGTTACGAGATGCGGATAGCTGTCTGAGGTATAGTGTTTAAAGCGGCGTAACTATAAATGCAGTTAAAAGTCAACTGCGATCGTTGTAGAGAAAATTCAGTCTAAAGATAGATCGTTTACTAAAATAATATATTGAGAAATGTGTATTTTATCTAAGCAACACACAAGTTTACTCAATCATTAATTTAGAAATTCGCTTTTATAGTTAAAATCTTTAGCCAAACTTGCAGTAATTAAAATCGTTATAGTTGGAGAAGGCTGCACAGCAAAATGCTCCGCATTGGCTAATAAATGACTTGCGATGCAGAAAAGCTATGTATGTCTAAGTATCAAAACCATGTTTCAGACAGCCACTAGCAAACTCATCAATACTCATGTTGAGGCTGATTAAACATTGGTAAAAAAGTAGTTACAAATGGGTAAAACCATTCTGCGATCAAAGATGTGAGAGTGCATTTAGCATAGGTAAAAGCCTATTAATATGACAAATACACCCATGTTATATTTGGGTAGATTTTTCAGAACTCTAACTGATAAATTACTTTTGCAATCACTTCGCCAATGGTTTAGCAGCCGATGTCGCCTAATCAAGTTCCCAACCAACCAGAACAATCTGAAAAAATGTATTTACCTCGTAGCAGCGAATCGGAAAATTTAAAAAAAATTCGCCACACCGCGTCCCATGTGATGGCTATGGCCGTACAAAAGCTGTTTCCTAAGGCGCAAGTAACAATCGGTCCGTGGATTGATAACGGCTTCTACTATGATTTTGATAATCCAGAACCATTTAGTGATAAAGATTTAAAAGCCATCACCAAAGAGATGGTAAAAATTATTAATCGCAAATTGCCAGTAATTCGGGAAGAAGTCAGTCGGGAAGAAGCCGAACGCCGGATTCAGGAAATTAAAGAACCTTACAAACTAGAAATTCTGGCAGATATTAAAGAAGAACCAATCACAATCTACCACTTGGGGAATGAATGGTGGGATTTGTGTGCGGGGCCTCATTTAGAAAACACCAGTGCGATCAACCCAAAAGCAATTGAATTAGAAAGCGTAGCTGGCGCTTATTGGCGTGGTGATGAAACCAAAGCTCAACTGCAACGTATTTACGCCACCGCTTGGGAAACTCCAGAACAACTTACAGAGTACAAGCGGCGTAAAGAAGAAGCGCTGCGAAGAGATCACCGCAAACTCGGTAAAGAACTGGGATTATTTATATTTTCTGACCTTGTGGGGCCGGGTTTACCTTTGTGGACTCCCAAAGGTACTCTGTTGCGGAGTCTGTTAGAAGACTTTTTGCAAAAGGAACAGCTAAAACGCGGTTATTTACCTGTAGTCACGCCTCATATCGCCAAAGTAGATTTATTTAAAATCTCTGGACATTGGCAGAAGTATAAAGAAGATATGTTCCCCTTAATGGCGGAGGATGAAGAAGCTGCGGCTTTAGAAAATGGCTTTGTAATGAAGCCGATGAATTGTCCTTTTCATATCCAAATATATAAGAGTGAATTGCGTTCCTACCGGGAACTACCAATGCGTTTGGCAGAATTTGGTACCGTTTACCGCTACGAACAATCAGGAGAATTGGGTGGTTTAACTAGGGTACGCGGTTTTACTGTGGATGATTCTCACCTGTTCGTTACTCCCGAACAGCTAGACAACGAATTCCTCAGTGTGGTGGATTTGATTTTGTCGGTGTTCAATAAACTGCAACTCAAGAACTTTAAAGCCAGACTCAGTTTCCGCGATCCTGCTAGCGATAAGTACATTGGTTCTGATGAAGCTTGGGAAAAAGCCGAAGGTGCAATTCGCCGTGCTGTTGAAAAGTTGGGAATGGAACATTTTGAAGGAATTGGGGAAGCAGCCTTCTATGGACCTAAACTCGACTTTATCTTTAGTGATGCTTTAGAAAGAGAATGGCAATTAGGAACTGTGCAAGTAGATTACAACTTGCCAGAACGCTTTGATTTAGAGTACGTTGCTGAAGATGGTTCCCGCCAACGTCCAGTGATGATTCACCGTGCGCCTTTTGGCTCGCTCGAACGGCTAATTGGGATTTTGATTGAAGAGTATGCGGGTGATTTTCCTTTATGGTTAGCGCCAGTACAAGCCAGATTGCTACCAGTTGGTGAAGCACAGATAGATTTTACTCAAAATGTGGCAGCGAAGATGCGTGCTTTGGGTATTCGTGCTGAAGTCGATCTTAGTGGCGATCGCTTGGGTAAATTGATCCGCAATGCTGAGAAAGATAAAATACCCGTAATGGCAGTGGTGGGAGTCAAGGAAGTAGATAGCAACACCTTGAGTATTCGTACTCGCGCTTCTGGGGAATTAGGCGCTATTGCTGTAGATGAGGTTGTGGATAAATTGCAGACTGCGATCGCAAACTTCGAGAACTTCTAGCAAAGTGTCGGCTGGGATTACCCAGCCGACAAACAAATTAAAGAAAAATTAGCTATGAATACCAGAAAAGCGCAAGTCCAATCTCTTCTGCAACGACTGCCCTATGGATTGCTCAATTGAAGATGTACAATACGATTTATCTGTAATCGAGAAAATTTAGTCGAGGCTTGAAAGTAGCCGACACCGCAGAAATTATTACCCAGTTGACTTTGGCACGAGACTCATCACCAGATTTAGCGGTGCTTGATTGGATGCTACCAGGACTTTCGGGTTTAGAAATTTGCCGCCGTCTGCGTGCAACTGGTAACTCAATCCCAGTGATTTTGTTGATAGCAAAAGATGAAGTGAGCGATCGCGTCGCTGGTTTAGATGCAGGTGCTGATGATTACGTAGTCAAACCCTTCAGCATTGAAGAACTTTTAGCCAGAATCCGCGCTCATCTTCGCCGCACTCAAGAAGCAGATGAGGATGTTTTGCAGTTTGAAGACTTAAGTTTAAACCGTCGCACTCGTCAAGTATTTCGAGGTAAACGCGCAATTGAGTTGACAGCCAAAGAGTTTGACTTGTTATAGTACCTACTTAGTCATCCCCGCCAAGTCTTTACTAGAGACCAAATTCTAGAGAAAGTTTGGGGTTATGATTTCATGGGTGATTCTAATATTATCGAAGTTTACATCCGCTACTTGCGTCTGAAATTAGAAGAAAATAGTGAGAAACGTTTAATTCACACAGTGCGTAGTGTTAGTTATGCACTGCGAGAGTAGTCCTTGGTGCCCTTTACCAACGCGACTAACCTTCAATTAGCCACTTCTCGTAATCGCAGTGAATCAATTTCTGTTTAACACTATTAAGAACTTCTTCGACCTCAGATGGAAATATGTTTAGCGCTCCAACTCGGAATACATCGTTGAGAACAGCATAATACTCTTTGCCAGTAAACTCAGCAATCACTCGAGCTAAACTGCGATTAGACATATTCTCACAGAGAATCGACAACAGCGGGATATACTCCTGCTCTGCGATTCCTTGAGGGAAAGCACATTCAAGCAAGTGATAGGTACTGACGAGATGGGCTGGAATTGTTTTTTGCATGATTCAGCTACCTGTCAATGGATAGGGTGGGTGAAGATAGACGTTAAAATCAACGCCTTGGGCGCTGGCAGCTCGAATCGCTTTTGCATCAGCCGTCATGGTGACGATTCCCATTTGATCGCCCGTGCCTAGAATGATTATATCGTTGGGGTCTAAACTCCGCGTTGGCTGTAATGCTTGGGCAGCGATTGAAGGATTATCGGACACGATAATGATTTGATTGAGGAATCGATTTGCTCTTGTCTGCTCCGAAGCACCACCTGAATATTTAATAATGTTGACAAACTCATCGATAGCAGTTTGCGTCATCACCAGTTGTTGGTTTTGGACAAACACCCGTAGTTGATAGCGAATGGTAGAACCTTCGGCTACAAATGCGATCGCAGTGTTGGTATCGAGATTAATCACGCTCTAGCGTCAAAAATGTTGTGTTTTATTAACTAAACAACTCTAAACGATCATAAGTTGAAATCTAATAAGGACGAGAATCGCTAGCAAGAAAGAGGTGTATTCTTGCCTAAGACTTGAACATCACCCCTCACCACACTTAAAAATCTAAACATCCAGCTTAGTCTTCTTTAGTTACACCTTTGAAGGGTTTGCCATCTTGCTTGACATCCATAAACTGTCCAGTTTCAACATTACGCTTGACCCATTGTTCAGTTTTAGGGTTGTAAGTTTGGCTGCGTTTATCTACAGCACCCCAACGGTAGCCATGACTAGTATTTTTTGCCATCTTTATATCACCTCCTTTGTCATGTACAATTAAGATGTCAAATTAAGTTGACATAAAATGTTAGCGGATTCCACAAACTGGAGCATACTGCGCTCTTAGTTCCTGTTCAATCCTCATTCGCCGTAACTCTGAAGTATAGTAGACTGCAACAGCAAGAGTGCCTCGACAATTCCTTGTCCAGCAGGCCTTTCTGTTGTGATACTGTACTCGTGTCCTTACACTATCTGATTCACCCACATCAAGGACATAGGAACTACCATTACTGTGGCAGTCAACAATGGTATAGACTCCAGACTGCTCGTTGAGGACATTGATATCCCAGTAAGGACCCTCAAAAAGGTAGTTGCCTATTTGGATTGTCATATTTTACTCCTTTCTTGTAAATTGGATTGGATATTTATAATACCTGCGCCAATTAAATGTCAAGTAAAGTAGACAATAAATTTTGACAATTTTCTTTTTTTTACCATTTATTCTACTTAATCTGTCAATTACTGATGACATACAAGGGTATGCTTGTACTGTAAGATATAAACAAGATTTCAATATAAATTGACAAAAATGTAATTTTTTGGTAAAGAGAATGAAAATTATAAGGCTATGAAGGAGAACATTGCTAAAAACCTGCTTTACTATCGCAAAAAAGCAAAACTTTCTCAAGAAAAATTGGCTGAACTTGCAGGGGTCGCACGCCAAAGTATCAGTAATTACGAAAAAGCTAAAACTTTGCCAGACAGCAAAACCCTTGCAAGTCTTGCTCAGACTCTGAGCGTAACATTGGACGACTTGTTAAAGAGTAAAAATGCTATCCCATCCAGTTTGAAGTACCACACTAGTAACTCTTTTAATGAAAAGCCAGAGTTTGTAACAAATGTCCTGGGATTATTAGAAAAATATGCAACATTAGAACGAGCTATTGATATTAGTCCATACGTGCCAGAAAGCTTTCCCTGCCATGAACTAGAGGGTAATGACAAAAATATCCAAGAGATTGCTGAGAAATTTCGTTATCACTTGAAACTAGGAGACGGGCCTATTCTTAACTTGTTTGAGGCAGTTGAACAAGTAGGATTGAAGGTTCTACGTAAACCAATCCCAATACCTGGCTTTTTTGGATTGAGCCTTTGCGTTCCAGATAAAGGTGCTTTTGTTCTGATCAATACTTATCAAATTAGTATTGAACGTCAGTTATTTACATTAGGACATGAGCTTGGTCATCTCATTTGTCATCGTAGTGAGTATAACCAAGCTGTGATGGGAGAGGGTACAGAAATAGAGGAAAAAGTGGCAGATTATTTTGCTAGTTATCTTCTCGTCCCTCAAAAAGAGTTTGAACGGTTTTACCAGTATACAAAGGAAATAAAAAAGTTAAAACGTCATTTTCGAGTTAGCTATCAAGTAATTCTTAAACGCCTTGCAGAGATGAGAATTATAGATTATGGCAAAGAGCAAGCAAAGTTGTGTGCTATCTATAAAAAAGAATACAATGCTTCTTTAAAGCGTTCTATTGAACTACCTCCAGCGCTTGATTCATCTGATTTTCCTGAAAACGAACGTTACGAGAATCTTGTCTGGATAGCTTTAAATACGAATAAAATTTCCAAAGAAGAGTCGGCTGATTTTCTTAATCAAATTGATAAAACAATTATGCAATTCCTAGAAGCGCGACAGAAAATTCTTACATTAGGAGACGAAGCTGCTACATACACTATCTAGAGAATTATATAAGCAGTTCATGATTACTACTTAATAAAAATGGGATAGGCAACTTGCCCATCCCAGTAAAAAATCAAGTTATATCTGCAACCCTAAATTTTCAGGGTTAACTTTAGGTTCCAGAAGTCCAAGAATTGGTGTACTCAATTTGGTCTGCTGTGAGGGTATCGATGTGAATTCCTAAAGCCTCTAATTTCAGGCGGGCAATTTCTTCATCCACTTCTCTAGGAACTGAGTGTAAACCAGGTTGCAATTTACCTTTATTCTTCACTAGGTATTCAACAGCCAAAGCCTGGTTGGCAAAGCTCATATCCATTACGGCGCTGGGGTGTCCTTCCGCAGCAGCCAGGTTAATCAAGCGGCCTTCGCCCAAAACGATGACTGATTTGCCACTTGGCAATTTATATTCTTCGGTGAAGGGACGTACTTGCTTGACTTCTTTAGCTTGAGCAGCCAAGTATTTCAGGTCAAGTTCAATATCGAAGTGACCGGAGTTACAAACGATCGCGCCGTCTTTCATCGCGTCGAAATGTTCGCCACGAATCACGTGCTTGTTACCTGTGACTGTAATAAACAAGTCACCTTGGGTAGCGGCTTCTGCCATTGGTAGAACGCGGAAACCATCCATCACAGCTTCAATTGCTTTGATGGGGTCGATTTCGGTAACAATTACATTCGCACCCAAACCACGGGCGCGGAGTGCTGTACCTTTACCACACCAGCCATAACCAACAACGACTATGGTTTTACCAGCCAGCAGGATATTTGTAGCGCGGATAATGCCATCTAGGGTTGATTGCCCTGTACCATAGCGATTATCAAAGAAGTGCTTGGTATCAGCATCGTTGACATTCACTGCGGGGAAGGTAAGAACGCCATCTTTGAACATGGCGCGTAGCCGCACAATTCCGGTTGTAGTTTCTTCAGTGGTGCCAATCAAATCAGCAATTTGATGTTGACGTTGTTGAATGAGAGTGGCAACCACATCACTACCATCATCAATAATGATGTTGGGGCGGTGGTCGAGAGCTATTTGGACGTGGCGGTTATAAGTTTCGTTATCTTCGCCTTTTTGCGCAAAGACAGGAATTTCATGATCGACAACGAGGCTAGCTGCTACGTCGTCTTGAGTTGATAAGGGATTACTAGCAATTAAAACTGCATCTGCACCACCAGCTTTGAGCGCGATCGCTAGATGTGCTGTTTCTGTTGTCACGTGAGCACAAGCCACTAGCCGCAGCCCTGCAAAGGGTTTTTCTTGAGCAAAGCGATCGCGGATTTGCCGTAAAACTGGCATCTCGCGTCCAGCCCACTCAATGCGCTGTCTTCCCAAGGGAGCTAGGGCGAGGTCTTTAACCTCGTGCTTTAATCGGGGAGAAGTTGCGGTCATCAAAAATGTCCTCTAAAAAGTCAAAAAAGGTACGTAGACTTTACGTACTCTACTAGATTATTCCACGACTTGCCAATTTTGGCTGTAATCACCAAACACTAAGTCGATGATTCTGTCAACTAGCTTGACGTTTGATCGCAGTAATGTCAACTGAAGGTGCTCAGTCTGAATTCTCAAAAAACTGCTGTCACTTCAGGAGTACCGAGTAACGAGTAATGAGTGAGATCCCCACTTAGTACTCAGCACTCAGTACTATTTCGGTCACCTACTACCAGATGTGTACTGAGTTTTTACTTTATACTTTTTTCATTTTTCATTTATCCTTGATCAGAGTAATATCAAAAACTCCTGTAGCTATTACCAAAACTAAACCAAGTATCATGACATCTGCCTAAAGATAGAAAAAACCAAAGGTCTAGAATATCTCACCTGAAGGGATTGACTTAACTTTAGACAGGTACATTTACTGAAATTTATTGAGGAGGATGGCTTTGGAGGTAGTCAACAAGAGATTTTATGCAAGGAGGTGTTGGAGTGCGCTTTAAATTTTTGGCGCTTGTGGGTTCAATGGCGATCGCCGTTGGATCTGTTCCAAAGGCTACAGCCCAAATTCCCTTTTTACCTAACTTGCCAACTCCTAGTAGTGTGAGTAAAGATTCAGACAGTAGAATTGTCACTGGCTGGATTTATTTAGATGGTCGCAGATTGTTTCAGATAGCAGCAACAAGAGCTATTTTTCCAGAGCGATCGCAAAACATTCAACAAAACTTGAATGAAATTAGCCAAAATTACCTGCGTTCATCTGCACAAACAGTTAATGTACAGGTAGAAAAAGTCAAAGAAGCACCTGTAATTACCATCAACGGTCAATACTTGATGACCGTCACTTCCGAAGACGCGAGACTGCGAGAGGAAGATGCAACACTTTCAGCAAATCAAATAGTAGATACATTGCAAGAGTCCTTGCAACGGGCAAAACGAGAACGCAACACTCAATATTTAATTGATCAAGGTAAAATAGCTGCGGCGATCGCAGTGTCCATGATTCTGGCAAGTTGGGGTGTATATTGTTGGCAGCGCCGTTCTCAGCATGATGTCTTGCATCCTATCCCCCCGACTTCTCGACAAACGCAACCAATTACCACTCAACTAAATCAACGGCAACATCAGCATTTACACGAAGTCAAGAAACGACTGTTTCAGCTAACTCAAGCTGGAATTTGGGGAGGTGGTACGTTCACAATCTTGGGTTTATTTCCCTACACAAGAGTCCTGCAATTAGCAATTCTCTCCGCAGCCCAAATTCCCCTGAGATTGGGGATTGTGGCATTGGCAACTTATGTAGCGATCCGTTTTAGCTATGCTTTGATTGACCGCTTTACCTCAACTCTCATCAGCAGTGGTGCTTTATTTGCTTCGGAAACTTCCGAACGTTTGCAACTGAGAGTTTCTACCTTTTCGGGTGTAACTAAAAGTATTGCAACTATTACCTTTGTGACGGTTGGCTTTTTTCTAGCATTAGTCGCCTTGGGGATAGATGTTGTTCCCTTACTAGCGGGAGCGAGTTTAGTAGGTGTAGCAGTCTCCCTAGCTTCGCAAAACCTGATTAAAGATGCGATTAACGGTTTTCTAATTATCCTCGAAGACCAGTATGCTTTAGGCGATGTGATTAATGTCGGAACAGTGGGGGGCTTAGTTGAAAATCTCAATTTACGGATGACTCAAGTCCGTGATTCCGAAGGACGCCTAATTACGATTCCCAATAGCGAAATTAAAATCGTTGCTAATCTTTCCAGTCGTTGGTCGAGAGCCGATTTAACGATTCCAGTAGACTATCAGGCTGATATTGACGAGGTTTTGAAGCTAATTACTACTATTGCCTTGCAGATGGATGAAGACCCATTGTGGCAACATCAAATTGTAGAAACACCTAAAGTTTTGGGTGTTGATAATTTTGGCGATCGCGGTTTAATTATTCGTGTCTGGATTAAGACACAGCCTCTCAAGCAATGGGATGTAGCGCGAGAGTATCGCCGCCGTCTAAAAGTCGCCTTTGACCAAGCCGGAATCAGCATTCCTGTACCTCAGCAGGCAATTTGGATCAATGATGTACAATTACAGCAACTTCAGGAGAATGGCAAAACTAATTAGTATTTAGTCATTTGTCATTGGTCATTTGTCATTTGCAAATACAAGTGACCAATGACAAATAGATGTTTCTCATGATTCTCCAGCAGGAGGCCGAACAGTGGCTAGCTGAAAAGCAGCCCAGTGATGCACTGCTAGCGCATTTGCAAGGGCAAAACCGCCTTTAATCTCTCTGGCTAATACCTGTGACCACAGATTTTGTATTGGCATTGTATATACAAAATTTGTATATTCATTGTGTGGACAAAGAAAAGAAAGTGATTTATGCAGCCCCAAACAGGATCGTTCAACCATCAAAACCGTGATGTCACCATCAACATTAGGGCACAACAGGGACAACGGGATTTAATTGACCGGGCAGCAGAAGCCCTTGGCAAGAACCGTTCTGATTTCATGCTGGAGACTGCCTGTCGAGAAGCAGAAGCGGTTTTGCTAGATCGGCGGCTGTTTATGCTGGATGATGAAAAGTTTCAGCAATTTGTCGAACTACTGGATCAGCCACCAGCCACCAATGCCAACCTCCAGAACTTGCTCACCAAGAAAGCGCCGTGGGAACAGAGTGTGGGGGAGTAGGGCGTGACAGGCTCTCAAGAACAACAAATTCAGGCTCCAGAACCTCTCAATGCAGAGCATCAATTAGAAAATTTTGATTCTGGTAATGCCGAACTCAATGAGTGGTTAAAAAAACGTGCCCTGAAAAACGAAGCTAGCGGAGCTTCCAGAACTTACGTGGTAACAGTGGGCAAGAAAGCGATCGCCTATTATTGTTTGGCAAACGGTAGTATCATCAATACCACTGCTCCTGGTAAAGTCCGACGCAATATGCCAGACCCGATTCCCGTAATGGTCATTGGCCGGCTGGCGATGGATATTAATTGGCAAGGGCAAGGTCTTGGTTATGCTCTAGTGCGTGATGCAGTGCTTCGTACCCTCCAAGCAGCAAAGATTGCCGGAATTAAGGCGATTCTTGTTCATGCTATTTCTGTTGAAGCGAAGCAATTCTATGAGAAATGCGGTTTTATCCCCTCACCTGTTGCACCGATGACCCTCATGGTAACGATCGCAGATGCGCTACAAGCGTTTGGAGTTGGGTAGCTTGGATCATCTTGTTCGTAACCTAACTGTCTACAAGGTCACTTAGCATGTTGAGGCGAATAGGTGGCTTATTTGGAAGCTCAACGGTAATAATGAGACTGTCGCCCATCGCAGCAATGTAGTTTTGGAGAGTGGAAAGTAACATATCCGATTCTCTTTCCAGACGTGAAACGTTCGACTGTGGCATGTCCAAGTTTCTGGAAATTTCCGCCTGTGTCAATCCTGCGGTTTTTCGTAGCTCCTGCAAGGTGAGATATTCCACTTCTAATTTTTCCGTCCGCGCCTGTATGCACTCCTTGCGGTCGTCCGGCAAATTATCCCATATACTTTGTAAGATTTTCCCTTTGGTCATTGCTCTTCCTCCTGTAATCCCATTTCACAAAAAATAGACCTCTTGCACAAATAATGTAAGCATGAAAAAATACAGGTCAAAAAACAA
>NZ_MTAW01000211.1 GCF_002154725.1 Nostoc sp. 106C
TTTTGAATATCGAACCACAGATAAACGCAGATGAACACCGATATTTATCTGTGTTTATCTGTGTTCATCTGTGGTTTTTTTATTCTTATTCGGATTTTTGCAAGAAGTCTGTTGTATATCTAGCAATTAAATTCGCTAGATAAAATTTTCAGTTACTCTAGGAACCTGCTCACGTAATAGTTACTAAGTAGCGATCACAAACTAAATACACTAGGATAGATAATAACTATTTTTTCTTAGTATCTTCGTGCCTTAGTGCTTAATTCTCACAATACCAAAGCACAAAGATATAACCGTATGTAGACAGTAAAAATATAATATGTAATTTAAAATTAATTACTGGTCACCATTAAAAGATGAAAATGATTTGCAAGTTCCAGTCTGTAGCTTGACGAACAATCTCAATTTGCCGAATAAATTCTCTAAAATAAAATCGTCGCTCTGATTCTGACAAATCTAACCAAAATTGCGGAATTGAAACAGCTTGAGCAACAGAACGCAAATTTACTGGTGGAAGAGTAGCCAACTTTGCTTGAAGTGCAGAAATTTCTGTGCGGAGTTTGTATGTGCGTAACTTTGCTGTTTCTGCATCTAAAACCCCAGTTTCGACTAAAGCAGGTAACTGAGTAAGTATTTCTTGCTGGCGAGCGATCGCTTCTCCTAAACTATTCTTAATTGCATCTAATTGGGGAAAATTCATTCCAGCCACAGCTAGGGGTAAGTCCTGACAAACCTTGGTAATTGTCTTGTCCAAAACTTTCTCATAAGCGATGGCGCGACACTTGGGACTTTGAGGACAGCTAATCGGACGTAAATAAAGATACTCTTTGTCTTGACGATGCTGGGTTACACGGGTCACAGTCATATGGGATTGACATTCTGCACAAACAACTAACCCCGCCAGCGATCGCGGTGCACTAGCAGTGCGAGACGGTAAACGACTGTTACGGCGTAACAATCGGTCTACTTGGGCGGCTTCTTCTTGAGAAATTATCGGACTGTGGGTATTAGAAATAATTTCGCCATCTTGATAAGCAGTATTTCCCCGATACACTGGATTAGTTAGCCAGCGCCGCCCCGTTGTCACGGAGATTTTCTTACCATATTTTTTAGCTAAATAACGAACTGCGCCCCGCAAGGAACCATAGAGTAAAAATTGTTCAAAAAAATCTTTGACTACAGGAGAAGTACTCCGGTCAATAATATATTTATCTTTACTTCTGCGGTAGCCATAGGGTGGCTTACCTGGCGGTGGTGAAGTTTCCAAACGGTTGCGCGCATGTCCTTGACGGATGCGACGACTACGCTGCTGGCGTTGGATTTCCTGTAGCAATTTCAGCAATTCGGCGCGGAGATTCCCTTTTTCTGAAGTGTAAGGCTGTTCGGTGGCAATCACCACTATACCCATTGCTTCGAGTTCGTTGAGGCGATCGCTCACTTCTTTGACGGTATCACCCAACTCTTCTAAGCGCCGGATTAATAGATAACTTGCTGGTTCAGTTTTGCATTCAGCAAACAATTGTTGTAATTGCGATCGCTGTCCTAAATCAAGATAAACCCGATCCACATCCCATCCCCAATCACCAGGCTCAAAAGAAGAGTCTATTAAAGGATCAGTGTAACTGTAAGCAATGATTTTCATTGGTCATTAGTCATTTATCATTGGTCACTAGACATTGAGCATTTCTTCCCCTGCTCCCTTGTCTCCCCACACTCCCTTATCCCCGCACCCCTCCGTCACTGCTGACTCAGTTCGATAATATTCCCATCCGGATCTTGGGTGAAGAGAGCCGGGCGACCAGAGGCGCTGGCTTGAATAGGATAATTGCGATCGAGCAATTCCTGTTTGGCGATGTCCAAGTTAGCAACACAGAAAGCAACATGAGGATTGCGTCCCCATTTTTCGTTTTGCTCGTCTGTGGGAGATGAGGGTGCGACTATTAGGTGAATCTGATAGTTGCCGACTTGATACCACGCACCAGGGTATTTTAGGGAGCGATCAATTTTGGCTATTCCTAATACTTTGCCATAAAAGTGTAAAAATAACAGAATATCAATACTTTCAGTTCACAAAATACATACCGTTACGAATGAAACGGACCTGCCTTGCCGGGGGTGGGAGGTTGGGAAGAGTAAAAATAATGTGCAGCTTCACAGAAAATTGGGATAACAATTGAAAAACTTGTATTTGTACAAAATCTAATTTTCAAAATAATTATGGTTCAAGAGCAACAAACTAAAATTGTAGGTATCTATGAAGTTTGTATTGGCGTCCCAGAAGCAATTTCTGCAATTCAATATTGGGAGCAATTTGGTTATCGCATTGGTCAGGTGGGGGAATTATCCGCAGATGTCGCCAATCAATTATATGGAGTAAATTCGTCTTTACGCTCAATTCGCCTTTATCATCAAGATGCCGATCATGGATTAATTCGGTTGATGGTTTGGCAAAATCCTACAAACCAGGGATTAGGAACCGCATTGATGAAAGTCAAGGGAAATCGTTGGGCAACTGCCTTAACCGCTGATGCTTTAACTATTTTAAATCATGCAGAAGAAGCAAAAGCCGCAGGTTGGGATATTAAGTACACAAACCCTTACTGGGAAATTATCTACAACAAAGAAAGAAAAAGCCGACCCTTTATCGATCCGGCGGTTGGGGTGCGAGAAATGTTGTTATTGCAACCCTTAGCTAGACAAGTTTTATTCCAACGTTTTGGCTATACACTGCCTCATTATGGGCATATTAACCAAAATGCTACATTCAAGACTAGCCAGTTTACCCACATGGGGTTGATTGTTCAGGATGACAGCAAGGAAATTCTGAAGTTTTACGAAGATATTTTAGGTTTGCTGCGTGTGCGTGATGATGTCGAGACTAGCTATGAATCTTCATTAGCAGGTCGAGATCTATTTGACCTCAACCCAGGAGAAAAGTTTATTGTTACAGCCTTTGACGATCCACGTTCTTCTGTATCTAATTTCATGGCTGCGCGTAGCGGTAGACTTTACATTGTTCGGTTCCCAGATGCAATTGATTTAGAGTCGCGGTTTGAAGCAGCACAACCAGGTAGCTTAGGAATGTCGTTATACACCTACCGGGTGCAGGAAATTCAGACATACTGCGATCGCATTAGGGAAAGTTCAGCGCAAAATGTAACTAACATAGTCAGCAATGAATTTGGCGAGATGAGTTTCTCCTTTGTTGCACCCGATGGCTATTTCTGGAACTTGCTAGAAGGTTTATAGAAGGGGGATGAGTAACGCAGATCATGACCAATGAAAAAATCTAAAAAACGATGGCTCACACTAATTTTACTAGTTTTGATTTCTGCTTTATTGCTAACAATCACATCTACAGCCATCAGTATTTATTTGTACGGTAACAAAATTAATCATCCTAAAGCAGAAGCAGCCATTGTTTTAGGGGCGGCAGTTTGGGGAGACGAACCATCTCCCGTATTTAGAGAACGGATTAATCACGCTATTAATTTGTATAAAAATCAAAATGTTACTAAGATAATTTTTACTGGTGGAGTTGGTGAAAGTAATGAACCTGCCGAAGCTATAATTGGTAAACGCTATGCTTTGGCAAGACAAGTAAAATTAAACGATATTATTACTGAAACTGAATCGCGAACAACTTACCAAAATCTCAAAAATGCCCGTTCGCTGGCATCTATTTACCGATTAAATAAGTTTCTTATTGTTAGCGATCCATTGCACATGAAACGATCTGTACTGATGGCAAGAACTTTAGGAATGGATGCATATCCATCGCCCACACCTACAACTCGCTATAGTAGTTTCCACAATCAGATGGAGTTTCTTATACGAGAGACATTTTTTTACTTTGTCTACCTCGTGTTTAAAATTTAACTATTAACTCTAATTTTTAAATTTTTCTATAAAAATAATTCTGTCCAATTGTTAGCAACCTCAACCGGAAGATAGGTCGGAAGGCTTGAAATAATTACCAAAAGATCCGACCAAAAAATTATGTTGATGAGAATTTGGGCTGTTACTGTTGTACTAACTTCTTCTTGGTTAATAACTGGAGCTATAGCTGCTGAACCAATCAAAGCTATAGCAGCTTCTCCACAAAGCGATGCTCAACCAATTATTGTCAGTAAAGCTGAATTTGGGGTGCAACGAGTTGACTCCCAAGGTAAAACAACTTTTATCCCCACCTTTAGAGTGCCACTTCAAGAGGGAAACAAATACGGCTGGCAAATTCAACTAAAGAACTACAAAGGTGCAGTAACGTGGAGAGAAGTTCTACGATTGCCAAAACGTCCAGAAACCTGGGGTGTAGATAGCGGACAAGACCTCACAATCTCTACAGACGGCAAAGAAGCAGTGACGAAGCGCACACAGACAACTGCTGATGGCTTGATTAAAAATTTTTGGACGATCGCTCCTGGTGACCCAGATGGTAAGCATAAGATACAGGTCTATATTGATGACCGCCTGATTGCTGCTTTCGAGTTTGAAATTGTGCCTTTGAAAAAGCCGAAAGCAGAAGGCAGAATTTAGAAGCGATCGCCATGTAGCCTGATGTAGTGTCTTGATTGACTACAAATAAAGCCCAAATTTTCACGAGGTTTGGCGATCGTTACACAAAGTATCTGGAAGAACAACCTAGGTAGTTTTGGCATCTTCCAGATTCAACAGCCTGTATTCTTCGCATCAACTCAACCGATAACCAGAGGCGATCGCAATTTTACTAAACCTCAACTTTATAGTTAAGTTCATGTTCATCCCCTGGTAGCCCACGAAAACCCCAATTGTGCTTAGGGTTCTCGAAAATTGTAATCTCTAAATCTTGCGAAGTAATACCTACTGAAAGCGATCGCTCAAACAACAGACGGATCAATTGTTTTTTCGCTGCTACACTCCGCCCTTCAATCATACTGAATTCGATAATGGTATAACGGTCAGTGCGTCCGGATGGGTAGTAAAAGTCTGACTTGTCCAACGGAAAAAAGCGATGTGCCCGCTTATTGGCAGGATACTGTAATGCTTCCATCACACAACTATGAATTACATCCGAAAGCTGCTGCTTGATGGGGTTGAGATAATCTCGCATTCCGTAAATTTTAACTTGAACCATACATTAATCCTTTTTGCGATCGCGGTTAACTTTTTTGACAACAAATATTTCTTTAGTCAGTGGTCATGAGCATAAAAATATGCAGCTAAGTGAGCATGAAAATTGCTGTTAGAGCTACTGAAATTTATGTTTCCACTTTTACAAAAACATAAATGTGAACTTCTTTACTAAAACCATCAACAACATAATAGAGATGGACTGATGATTGTATAAAGCCAAAATTTAGATGCTTCTCAATTACCAGACCAAGATTCCAGAGTTTGGGTTAAGTACCATCGTCTACCAATTAGCATTTTCTGGCGATGCTTGATTAAGATTAGCTTCTACTTATCTGCCACAATATTTATCTTCACCATCGGCTCAAAGCAGAGTTTGTATTCACGCTCCCAGTCATATATTTTGATGTCACTGCCTGATATCGGCTTACTTCAACGAGACATATGATATAAACTTAGGATTTGCTATTTGTAATCACAATAGTTACAAACTCAGCAATAGTCAAGTATCGTGAAGATGAAAATATTAATATGCACTTTTTGAAGAATCGTAAACTTTGATTGTAATATTTGTCTAATCTTGAAATAGATTCTTAGAAAATGCTCAGACGTGCAGCAATTTGCCATTAGACATATTACTTAGCGCCAAACCAGGCAGTATCTTAAAGATAGAGAGTTAATACTGTTTGAGTAGCGATGGTGACTTTAGCAGAATTTCAGCAGTTGAGCGAAAAACAGCACTTATGTCCTGAAACATTACCAAAAGCACTACAAGCTTTGTTTTATGACAAAAAAGGTGATTGGAACAAAGCTCATGAAATAGTCCAAAATGCCAGCGATGCTGACAGCACTTGGGTTCATGCCTATTTGCACCGCAAAGAAGGCGATTTGAGCAATGCTCGTTACTGGTATCGACGCAGCAAACACCCAGAGTTCTCCGGAGGACTCAATCAAGAATGGGAAGAGATTACTTCTTGTTTACTAACAAAGGTGAAATAAGCATGGACGCAGAAGAATTAAGACGGCGTTATGCTGGAGGAGAGAGATATTTTCCAGCAGCAAACTTAAATCAAGCCAAGTTGATTGGAGCCGACTTACCTGGAATCAATTTATGGGGAGCAGACTTGAGTGAAGCTAACTTAGCTAAAGCTAAACTATGGGGAGCAGACTTGAGTAGAGCTAATCTTGCGAAAGCAAACTTAACCAGAGCAAATTTAAGTGGTGTGAAGCTAAATGAAGCGAATCTGCGGGGAGCCAAACTTAATTATGCCAAGTTGTATGGAGCCGATTTAAGTGGAGCTTACTACGATGAGAGCACGCGATTTTCTATAGGTTTTGATCCTGTTAGTAGAAATATGCGGAAGTTTTAACAAAGTAGTTTATTCACGTTTAAATATTGGCTTATGAATGTATTTGTAGTAAAGAATTGCCAATTTTTTGTAAACATCATTTTTAGCATTTATCCTATTTGGGGTAATAATTAAGTAATGAGAGAAAGAAAAACACGGCGGAACTTCTTGCTTAGTAGTGCTGCTGTAGCTAGCAGCATTGTCACTGCTGATGCGTTGATAAATAATACTTCTGGGATACCATCAGCAACAATGCCAGAACGAGTTCTAGGACGCACAGGAATAAAAGTTCCGATTCTTGGGTTGGGAGGTGCAGGTACAAACACGCCCATAGACAAACCGGATAAAGAACGTGAAGCTGTGGCTATTATTGAAAGAGCGATCGCACTTGGTATTCGTTACTTTGATACTGCGAGCAGTTATGGAGCAAGTGAACTTCATTTAGGAAAAGTACTCCCAGCCCATCGTGCCAAGATTTTCTTAGCAAGTAAAACAGCTAAACGCGATCGAGACGGCGCATGGCAAGAACTCGAAAGTTCACTAAAACGTCTCAATACCGATCATCTAGATTTATGGCAACTGCATCATGTTTCTTTTCTCCAAGAAATCGACACCATATTTAGTGCTTCGGGTGCAATCAAAGCCTTAGAAGAAGCAATGCAGCAAAAAATTGTACGGTTTGCAGGCATTACCGGACACCACGATACACAAGTAATAGCCGAAGGAATACGTCGCTTTCAATTTCACACAACACTTATCCCAATAAATGCTGTAGAAAATCATCATTCAGACTCATTTATTCCGGCAATTTTACCATTAGCAAAGCAAGAAAACTTAGGTGTAATTGCGATGAAAGTTCCTGCTTATGGAAAGTTATTTCAAACAGGTGGTTTAGCAAATATACAGCAAGCTTTAGGATACACCTTATCTCAGTCTGGGGTTCATTGTTGCATAATTGCTGCTGATAGCGTGCAACAGTTAGAAGAGAATGTTCAAGCAGCTGTTTCCTATCAACCTCTAACTAATCAGCAACTAGCGACAATAGAGCAGCGTACTAACGGAATTTGGCAAGATAGTACATTTTATCGGTCTTGGAATTAGTAATTAGTTAATTTACGATTACTAGAAGATCAGTAAATTTAAGACTATTGATAGTAGGTTTGCTTTCAAACAATTGCAACAATTACCTTAGAGTTTAGTTGTACGCTTCAAAAAGTTCTAAATATGATTAAAGAGTCTAAACTTTAACAAAGATTCTGCTAAAAGAGGTGATTTTATGCTACAAGGAGCAGTAAATAAACCTTGTATCGCTAGGTTTTAGTCTACTTTGTATCGTTTTTGAGCTTTTCTCATAATACCTCTACTAGCAATATGGACATTAACCCAATGGATATGCTTGAGGAAGATGATACTTCCAACAAAGCAGATTCAAGCACAAAACGCAAAAGTAACCTGAATAATGCTGTTGCCATTGCAGTTGCATTAATAGCGACCTTTATGGGTATCTGCAAAGTCAAAGATGATAATATTGTTCAGGCAATGCAGCAAGCGCAGGCGGATAGGATTGATCATTGGAGTTGGTATCAGGCGCGGAATATGCGTGAAGAAATTGCCAAAGCGACTGTAATTCAACTCCAACTACAAGCTGCTTCCCAATCGCCACAGGTGCAGACTGGCTACTCTAAACAGATTAGTACATATCAAGCTTTTGCTGATAAAGAAGAGCAGAAAAAGCAGACGTTACAGCAAGCTGTAGAAACTGACCAAAAAAACTATGATGAACTTAATTTTCATGACGACCAATTTGATTTAGCTGATGCGACGTTATCCCTTGCTGTCTCTCTGTTTGCTATTACCTCCTTATCCCAGAAGCGCTGGTTATTCTTCATCGCCATAATACCTACTACATTAGGTTTAATTATGGGTCTATCTGGATTATTGGGTTGGCGGTTGCATCCAACTGCATTAACTAAACTTTTATCGTTAAATTTACCCCAACAGGCAATAGAACAAAGGATTGTGAGCATTAAGTTAATTCCAGAGCTTTGAAGAGCTTTTGCCAAATAAAACATTATGGGGGTGATAGAAGCACTCCCATCTCAACCCTCAAGCTTAATATTGTCTAGTATCCGAACTCAGACTTATATTTTATTTGCGATCGCTAACCTGTTCCAACTTAGCAGTATCTGGAAAATCACTAAAAACACCATCAACGCCTAAGCTAAAAAATAGTTCATATTCCCCTTGAGGATTACCTTGAAAATCGAGAGGTAAAAACATATCTTCATTGCGGAAAGTCCAAGCGTGAACTAGCAAGGAAGCTGTATGAGCATCGGTGACTAATGATGTAGGCGATATCTGGCGATAAGCCGCTCCGCGTCTACGCAATTTACCATTACTATCTCTAGGTACAAGCAGATTTTTATGAATCCCGATCGCCTTTGCATATTGAGCAATCTCTTTCAAACCTGATGCTGTAGCCAAGTCTGCATAGGTGCGACTATCACCATTCACAATAAAATCATAAGGCTTACCAGTGTTATTGAGTAATTGCACCAAAGGTAAATCAGTTTTTGTCGCTAAATATTTGAGATTGCTGACTTCAAAAGACTGGATGAACACAGGTGCATTGGCTCCTTGATAACCGTTCGCCTGTAAAGTTGTCAGTAGGGTTTCCTCCAGCGATAATCCAATAGACTGGAAATAGGTCGGGTGCTTTGTTTCTGGATAAATGCCAATGGTACGACCAATTGCAATACTTTTAGCCTTGGCTAAATTGATAATTTCTTGTAATGTCGGAATTTCAAATAATCCATCATAGTTGGTATTTTGCGATCGCACTTGGGGAATTCGCTCTTTTGCTCGTAGTGTTTTCAGTTCTGCAAGGGTAAAGTCTTCAGTAAACCAGCCTGTTTTGGTTTCTCCATCAATGATTTTGGTAGTTTGGCGTTGAGCAAATTCTGCATGGCTAGCAACATCAGTAGTTTCCGAAATTTCATTTTCGTGACGAGCAATTAATACACCATCTTTGCTGGTAACTAAATCTGGTTCAATATAGTCAGCCCCTAGCTCAATTGCTAATTCATAAGCAGCCAATGTATGTTCGGGACGATAGCCGCTAGCACCTCTGTGTCCGATAATAATTGGAGGTGTACCTTGCAAAGTTGTAGTCATGACCTTACCTGCCCAAAAACATTGACATACAATCGGCATACTAAATCAAAAACCGCTAAAAGGTAAAATCCTATAAACGGCTATCTTCAAACTTCTAATTATTGATCCCCAAATATTACAACCACAGATAAACCATCGGTGTTTATCTGTGGTTGTATTTTCACAAAAGTGATTATCAGTTTATGCAGTCTTATTTCAGACAAACACTAGACTTCAAAAGTCTTTAATTCTTATTCTTAAGGCTGGATACTGTAACCACTAACATCAACCAATCGATAACCTTGACCTACAAGTTGGTCAAAGGTGCTTTGATACTGAGATGAAGTCAATCCATGTCGTGCTACCCAAGCTGAACCACCAGATTTATCCCAAATAGCCGCATATCGGTCTTGTCCATTTACACTGTAACCGCTGACATGAACTAATCGATATCCTTGACCAACAAGTTGGTCGAAAGTGGCTTGATACTGAGATGATGTCAATCCATGTCGCGCCACCCAAGCTGAACCACCAGATTTATCCCAAATGGCGGCGTATCTAGCTTGTCCGTTGACACTGTAACCACTAACATCAACCAATTTATACCCTTGACCAACAAGTTGGTCGAAAGTGGCTTGATACTGAGATGATGTCAATCCATGTCGCGCTACCCAAGCAGGCCCATCAGACTTCTCCCAAATAGCGGCGTATCTGTCTTGTCCGTTGACACTGTAACCGCTGACATGAATTAATCGATATCCTTGACCAACTAGTTGATCGAAAGTGCTTTGATACTGAGATGAATTCAGTCCATGTCGCGCCACCCAAGCAGGCCCGCCAGACTTCACCCAGATAGCAGCGTATCTGTCTTGTCCGTTGACACCGTAACCATTGACATCAACTAATCGATACCCTTGGCCAACTAGTTGATCGAAAGTTGCTTGATATTGATCTGAGGTCATCCCGTGTCGTGCTTGCCAAGCTGAACTCCCAGACTTCACCCAAATAGCGGCATATCTATCTTGTGCGTTAGCGATCGCTTGGCGTTTGTCTAGAGGAATTCTCTGTGCTAATATTTCATTCTGCTTAATTACGCCAATATTACCTAAATTACTAGCAGTGTGAACAGGAACTGCAAAAGCAGCATTGAGTAAAGATGAGAGTAAAACTGCACTAGAAGCAGTTACAGCTAAGGTGCGTTGAAGCATATTAGTAAAATAAATTTTTCAGAGTGTATATGTTCGGCTTTTTCAGCCTCACTAGCTAACTAGGTTGGTGTTGAATTTTTTATGCAGTCCTCAGGTAAGAGTGCTGACGATTTCAAATAAGTTGTATAGAAAGGTCACCTTGAATGATAAAATTGTTTTATTAATTATTCGTCAATAATCAATTAACATTAGATACATAGTAAGTAAACTTCACTAGCTACCTGATAGTTGCGATCTGGTAAAGTTATGATACTTACTTGCAATCAGCCAGAAAATAAAAGCAATTACTTCACTAACTGAAGTTGATAAAAGTCATTATTACAAGACAATGTATCCCAGGCAACAAAATAATTAAAACTAGATTCAACGAGGACTAATTGCTTACCTAAAAACAGCTCAAATATATATATCATAAGGCTGATGCTTATAGTAGGAGCAAGAATATTTTAGAAGAAATCAACTGAATTTCTCAAATTTGATACATTTATTGTAAAATTTTTCAAAGTTATTATGTGCGCAACCGGACAGACTATAGTTTACTTTATAAGTAAGCTTATAAGAAGGTTGTCAGCAATAAATAGTGTGGTGGTTGGACAAAAAATTTTAAAGTCGTTTTAGTAACGCTGACTTAACATAGCAGAAAACTAAATAATTATTAATGTTTTATATGCAAATATATTGCATATAAAATTATGCTGTTTAAATATATATTTATTATTTAGATATTGATAAAAATATAATACTTAAGAATTATTTTAACTTAAATTTTATACTTATTCTGGCAGATGAGAAATCCAAAAATCTACCAGTATTATTGTTAATAATTCTACAAGTTAATGATTATACCAATTCAATATAAAAAAGCGCCAAACTAGGTTGCAAGCTATGGCTGAAAGTGATTTCGGCGTTGCCTTATAAAGAAAAGGTATTAGAGATTTGCTAGCCAGAATGAATAAACCTAAGGAATGAGAGCGAGCTTTTATGCCCAGTGAAAAAGCTAAAGTCAAAAACAACGGCGTCAGTAACATTATTT
Source organism: Nostoc sp. 106C (assembly GCF_002154725.1). Classification (GTDB taxonomy): domain Bacteria; phylum Cyanobacteriota; class Cyanobacteriia; order Cyanobacteriales; family Nostocaceae; genus Aulosira. The sequence continues at coordinate 11,853 of NZ_MTAW01000211.1, forward strand.
CGCCGAACCAGCGTACAAGAAAGCGATCGCAGCTAGAAGAAACGCAATCATCAGGTACGCCACTGCTGCATTCAAGTTCATCAAATAAAAAGATTCAACCCACAGAAACTTTTAAAGATACCCCCGATATAATTTGCTTATCTCATTTGCGTTGGAATTTTGTTTATCAAAGACCACAACATCTTCTTAGCCGCTGCGCTCAAGGAAAGCGAGTGTTCTTTATTGAGGAGCCAATTTTCTCCCCAGAACCTTTGGGAAGGATAGAGATCAACGAAGATGCGAGTGGAGTAGTTGTGGTTGTGCCGCATCTACCAGAAGGTTTAAGCCAAGAAGCAATCAATGCAGATTTACAACTGCTTATTGATGGTTTGTTTGCCGAGCAGAAGATCAACAAATACATTTGTTGGTATTACACACCAATGGCGATCGGTTTTACCCGCCACTTGCAACCTCAAGCCGTGGTGTACGATTGCATGGATGAATTGTCTGCGTTCCACGGAGCATCACCCACTTTAAAGAATTACGAAGCTGAACTATTTAACCGTGCAGACTTAGTATTTACAGGGGGACAAAGCCTTTACGAAAGTAAGGTGAATCAGCACCCAAACGTCTATGCATTTCCTAGCAGTGTAGATGTCCCACACTTTAACCAAGCGAGAAATATTCAAGAACCAGCAGATCAAGCTCATATTCCTCATCCCCGTCTGGGATTTTTTGGTGTGATTGACGAGCGGATGGATATAGAACTGCTGCGTGGTATTGCCGATAGCCGTCCAGATTGGCATTTAGTAATTATTGGCCCAGTTGTCAAAATCGACCCAGCCACTTTACCACAGCGCGAGAATATACATTATCTCGGTAGCAAAGACTATAAACAGCTACCTGCATATTTAGCAGGGTGGGATTTAGCAATGCTGCCGTTTGCGCGCAACGAAGCAACACGCTTTATTAGCCCGACGAAGACTCCAGAGTATCTTGCCGCAGGTAGGCCTGTAGTATCTACCTCAATTCGAGATGTGGTGCGTCCCTACGGAGATTCAAAGTTGGTACGAATTGCAGACACAGTTTCTGAGTTCGTCGCCGCCGCAGAACTTGCAATGCAAGAAGACACAAGAGAATCAGAATGGTTGAGTCGGGTAGATACTTTTTTAGAGAAGATTTCTTGGGATCGGACTTGGGCATCAATGATGAAGCTGATTGACTCTGCCATTGCTACCCGTGATAGTGATGACATTAACTCCAGAGGTGCAGCGGCTAAAGAAGCGCCAAATATTGTTACTAGAGATTTTGTCTTTGATTACTTGATTGTTGGCGCTGGTTTCTCTGGTAGTGTGATTGCCGAACGTTTGGCAACTCAGTCTGGTAAAAAAGTGCTGGTTGTAGACAAGCGCAATCACATCGGCGGCAATGCTTACGATCATTATGACGATCATGGCATTCTCGTACATAAATACGGCCCTCATATCTTTCACACCAACTCTCGCGAAGTCTTTGAATACCTCTCGCACTTTACTCAGTGGCGTTCTTACGAACATCGCGTTCTTGCAAGTGTAGACGGGCAACTTGTGCCTATACCCATCAACCTCGACACCATCAACAAGTTGTATGGCATGAATCTCAATTCATTTGAGGTGAAGGAATTTTATAACTCACTTGCTGAACCAATCGAATACATCCGCACTAGTGAGGATGTGGTGGTGAGCAAAGTTGGTCGAGAACTGTATGAAAAGTTTTTCCGGGGTTATACACGCAAGCAATGGGGACTCGATCCATCAGAACTTGATAAATCAGTAATTGCTCGGATACCTACTCGCACCAACCGCGACGACCGCTATTTCACCGACAGTTACCAAGCAATGCCACTGCATGGCTTTACCCGGATGTTCGAGAATATGCTCAATCACCCGAACATCAAGGTAATGCTGAACACAGATTACCGCGAAATTCAAAAAGCCATACCTTGCCGCGAGATGGTCTACACAGGCCCAGTTGACGAGTTCTTTGATTATCGCTACGGCAAACTACCATATCGTTCCCTCGATTTTAAGCATGAAACACACAACATACCCGTGTTTCAATCAGCGCCAGTCATCAACTATCCGAATGAACAGCTTTATACCCGGATAACAGAGTTTAAGTACTTAACTGGGCAGGAACACTCTAAAACTAGTATTGTGTACGAGTTTCCCAAGGCTGAGGGAGATCCTTACTATCCTGTACCTCGTCCGGAAAATAACGAAATGTACAAGCAGTATAAGGCGCTCTCTGATACAACACCAGGAGTATATTTTGTCGGCAGGCTGGCGACCTACAAGTACTACAACATGGATCAATGTGTTGCTCAAGCTCTGGCTGTTTACAAGCAAATTCCGGTTAAGAGTTAAATAATTCGTAATTAGAGCGGCTTTGTAAGTAGGGTGCGTTATGGACATTAGTCCTAACGCACCAAAAATCTCGGATCGTGTGGTGCGTTAGCCTACGGCATAACACACCCTACTGGACTGTCTAGGCTAAAATGTTGCAATAAAAATGTTTGTACTTGCGCTTTAGCGCTTCTTAAACTATGAATGTAATGCACAAGTTTAGCCTAGACACGCCACTACTCCTAACCATTCAAGGTTTACTCAAAGCTGGATAGACAAGCCAGCGGCTTCCCGGAGGATAGAACTCGAAGGGAACGCATAAAGACATCAATAAAAATAAAATATCAGCTTGAGTTATAAATTATGGCTTCTGCTTTCAACTCGACGCTCAACACTACTAGATCGCAACTTCCTCTAGAAGTGTGGGCTGGTATCGAGTGTACGGTTAATCGTGTGGGTGAAGAGTATTTTGATCAGTTAGAACGCAATGGTCATGCAACGCGTTTGGATGATCTAGATTTATTTGCTGAACTAGGCATACAAGCCATCCGCTATCCAGTGCTGTGGGAACGGATAGCGCCTAACGGTTTGGAGAATGCTGATTGGTCGTGGGCAGATGAACGACTAGAACGCTTGCGCGAACTCGGTATTCGTCCGATTGTGGGATTAGTACATCATGGCAGTGGGCCGCGTGATACCAGCTTGGTAGATCCAGAATTTCCTGAGAAATTAGCGGTGTTTGCTCGTGCAGTGGCAGAACGCTATCCTTGGATTACACATTACACACCTGTAAATGAGCCATTAACAACAGCACGATTTAGTGGGATGTACGGTCACTGGTATCCTCACGGCCAGGACGATTTAACTTTTGCCCGTGCTTTGTTAGGGGAGTGTCGGGCGATCGCTCTTTCGATGCAAGCAATCCGCGAAGTTAATCCCGATGCCCAACTCGTACAAACCGAGGATTTGGGTAAGACTTACAGTACACCAAAACTGGCGTATCAAGCAGAATTTGAGAACGAGCGCCGCTGGTTAAGTTTAGATTTATTGTGTGGTCGAATCACTCCAACTCATCCCATGTGGGGTTACTTGCGTGATTGTGGTGTCAGCGAGGCTGAATTAGAAGTATTTTTGCAAAATACCTGTCCGCCTGACATCATCGGCATTAACCACTACCTGACGAGCGAGCGTTTTTTAGATGAGCATCTAGAAAATTATCCAGCTTGGACGCATGGCGGTAATGGGCGGGACAACTATGCAGATGTCGAGGCAGTGCGAGTCTGTGCTGAAGGTTTAGCAGGCCCGCGCACATTGCTCAAAGAGACATGGGAACGCTATCAACTACCCCTAGCTGTCACTGAAGTTCACCTCAGTTGCACCCGCGAAGAACAGTTACGCTGGCTCCATGAAGTCTGGAATGCAGCGCAAGAATTACAAAATCAAGGTGTAGATATTCGTGCTGTGACTGCTTGGGCACTTCTTGGCAGCTACGATTGGAATAGTTTATTAACTCGCGCTGTAGGATACTACGAATCAGGCGTGTTTGATTTGCGTTCTTGTAGCGCAGCCACAGGAGAATCAGCACGCCCCCGACCGACAGCGATCGCCAAAATGGTGCAAGATTTAGCCGCTGGGCGTCAACCCAATCATCCCCTACTTGATACCCCAGGATGGTGGCATCGACAAGAGCGTTTGGTTTATCCAGCAGTTAGCTGTGGCAATAGCAGAGGAGCAGAGGGGCAGAGAGGCAGAGGAGAATTAGGTTCTACAATCTCCCCTGCTGCGCTGCTGCCCTGCTCCCCTGCCTCTCCTCGTCCTCTAGCAATAATTGGAGCCACAGGCACTTTAGGTAGGGCTTTTGCTCGGTTGTGTGAAGTCCGAGGCATCTCTTATCGCCTGCTGACACGCCAAGACATGGACATTGCCAATCCCGCTTGCGTTGATGCAGTGCTTGCTGAGTTACAACCTTGGGCAGTTGTGAACGCTGCGGGATACGTAAGGGTAGACGATGCAGAACGAGAACCCCACATTTGTTTAAAGGTAAACGCTGAAGGTCCAGCAATTTTAGCTGCTGCTTGCGCTCAACATAATGTAGCATTGCTGACTTTCTCATCAGATTTAGTATTTGATGGTGCTGTGTCTAATCCTTATGTGGAAACTGATACAGTTGCCCCTCTCAATGTATATGGGTGCAGCAAAGTTTTAGCAGAAAAGCTGGTATTGCAGGCTTATCCAGCATCCTTGGTGATTCGCACCAGTGCATTTTTTGGCCCTTGGGATGAGTACAACTTTGTCACAATCGCTCTGCGGCAATTAGCTGCTGGTAATACTTTTGTAGCCGCAGAAGATGCGATCGTTTCCCCTACCTATGTACCAGATCTTGTCCATACCAGCCTTGATTTGCTGATTGATGGCGAGAACGGTTTGTGGCACTTGGCTAATAAGGGTGCTGTAGCTTGGGCCGATTTGGCACGGTTAGCGGCTAAAAAAGCAGGTGTGAGTGTTAGCGGTCTAATTTCTGTGCCTTCGCAAGAATTAGGTTTCATCGCTCCCCGCCCAGCTTATAGCGTTCTCGGTAGTAATCGAGGTGAATTAATGCCACACCTTGATAGTGCGATTTCTCGCTACTTGGAAGAAAGAACGTAGGACAAGGGGGATGAGGGAGGTGAGGGGGAGAAAAACTAATGACAAATGACAAATAACAAATGACAAACACTATTTTAGTAACGGGAGGAGCCGGATATATTGGCTCTCATGCTGTATTAGCTCTAAAAAACGCAGGTTATGAAGTAATTGTTTTAGATAACCTGTCGAACGGGCATCGAGAACTTGTAGAAGAAGTTTTGCAGGTAAAATTGTTTGTTGGCGATATGAGCGATCCCGCTCTTCTTGATAACATATTTTCCACTCATAATATAGCTGCTGTGATGCATTTTGCCGCCTACATTGCTGTGGGTGAATCTGTTACTCATCCAGCCAAATATTACCAAAATAATGTTGTTGGTACTCTGACACTTTTAAAAGCAATGATAAAAGCGTCAGTCAACAAATTTATCTTTTCTTCTACTTGCGCTCTCTATGGTGTACCTCAGTTCATTCCTCTGACTGAAGACCATCCGCAAGACCCAATTAGTCCTTATGCTACTAGCAAGTGGATGGTAGAGCGAATCTTGTCTGATTTTGATATAGCCTACAATTTAAAGTCTGTACGTTTCCGCTATTTTAACGCCGCAGGTGCTGACCCCAGTGGGTTGTTAGGTGAAGACCACGAACCGGAAACGCATCTTATACCACTAGTGCTACTAGCCGCTTTAGGTAAGCGTGAATCAATTTTTATTTTCGGCACTGATTACCCTACATCAGATGGTACTTGCATTCGGGATTATATTCATGTGACTGACTTAGCACAAGCACATATTTTAGGTTTACAATATCTCCTTAAAGGTGGAGAAAGCGAAGTATTTAATTTAGGAAATGGTAGTGGTTTTTCAGTTAGAGAAGTAATAGAAAATGCTCAGAAAGTAACAGGAAAAGAAATTAAAATCGAAGAACGCGATCGCCGTCCTGGTGACCCTCCTATTTTAGTTGGCAGTAGCGAGAAAGCCAGACAAAAATTAGGTTGGCGGCCTCAGTACCCAAACTTAGAAGAAATTATCAGCCACGCTTGGCAATGGCATCAGAAACGACATATTTAAGTTGAATTAGTTCATGTGGTGTAACATACATTACATAGAAAAATAGTAGTTGAATTTTTATCTATCTGTAGAGTGGGCATTACTCAGTCTATACTTGATTTCTACTACTATATTTATCTTCAGGTTATAAATATTTTAGTTTACTTTTGCCTCTAAAGATAGAAACCAACCAAAATTTACATCGATACAATTAGAACATTAAATTAGATATTAATTTACGTGGTTTTGCTGCCAAGATAATCTCGGGAAATAACCTCTATTTAATTTTCTAATTAAAGATGCGAATCAGAAAGAGGTATCGGTTTGAATATTTGTGATAAACCACTTAGCTATTATATACATGAGCAATTCAGCGCTCAGGAAGACACTGTTTACGGGCTGGTAATTGCCATACTAATTATCAGTCTTTGGGTGGGTAGTTTGGCTTTGTTATTGAGCATTAACTATGCCAGTATCCCAATTTGGGCGATCCCAATTGCCATAGTTTGGCAAATGTTCCTTTATACAGGGTTATTCATTACTGCGCATGATGCGATGCATGGATCGGTTTTTCGCAAAAATCCGAAGATTAATAATTTTATCGGTTCGCTAACTGTAACGCTTTACGCTGTGTTTCCATATCAAAAGCTTTTAAAGAAACATTGGTTACATCATCGTCATCCTGCTAGCAAAATTGACCCCGATTTTTATGATGGTAAAAGCAAAAATGCAATTTCCTGGTATTTCCACTTTATGAAAGAATACTCAAATTGGCAACAATTAATAGTGCTAAATATCGTATTTAATTTAGCTAAATACATTTTGCATATCTCGGAAATTAATCTCATCCTATTTTGGTGTATTCCACCAATTTTAAGTTCAATACAACTGTTTTATTTCGGAACTTTTTTACCTCATCGAGAACCGAAAGACGGGTACATTTATCCCCATTGTAGCCAAACAATTGCATTGCCAACTTTGTGGTCATTTATCACTTGTTACCACTTTGGTTACCATGAAGAACATCATGAGTATCCCCATGTACCTTGGTGGCAACTTCCATCTGTATATAAGCAGAAAGTATTGAGCAATTAAGTGAATTTAGAATTGATATTATTTGTTTTGATGTCGAGTTAGGAAGAATCGGAAATTTCAAATGCAATGACTCACTTTGGCATTATTTGCCCACCCTATCCCGGACACCTAAATCCCCAAGCTGCGTTGGGGCGAGAATTGCGATCGCGTGGTCATCGGGTGACTTTTCTGCAAATTCCCGATTTGGAATTAAAGGTACAATCTGAAGGAGTGAACTTTTATCCAATTGGCAAAGCGATTTATCAACCTGGATCAATGGCTGAAACCTTTGCTCAACTGGGAAAGTTAAGTGCTGTAGCGGCGCTGCGTTACTCCCTTGATTTTTGCCAGCAAATGGTGGAAATCATCTGTCAAGATGCACCAAAAGCGATCGCAGCGACGGGAATTGAGGTTTTGCTGGTAGATCAACTCGAACCTGTGGGTGAAACAGTGGCGGAATATCTCAACCTGCCGTTTATCTGCATTTCTTGTGGCCAGGTAATTCACCGCCGTGCTGATGTTCCGCCTTTTTTTACTCCTTGGAATTACCAAAATACCCAGTGGGCAAAAATCCGCAATCAGGTAGCTTATTACTTTTTAGATCGCAGTTGTCAACCAATTTTGCGAACAATTAATCGCTACCGCCAACAGTGGAAGCTACCAAATTATCGCCACATCTACGCCTCCAACGCGCAACTCGCCCATATTACCCAACAACCTCCAGCATTTGAATTTCCTATTCCTAACTTGCGATCGCACCTCCATTATGTAGGCCCGTTACGCAATGCTTCACCAAGATTAGTTGATTTCCCTGACGATCGGTTGACTACACAGCCTATGGTTTATGCTTCCTTGGGAAGCGTCCAGAACACTAAATATGCAGTATTTCGTTGCATTGCTGCTGCTTGTGCAGAACTAGATGTACAACTGGTAATTGCACATGGGGGTGGAATGAGGAAAGAAATGGTGCAGTCTTTATCTGGTTGTCCATTAGTAGTCGAGTATGCACCCCAGCCAGATATCATGGCAAAAGCCAGTCTGACGATTACCCATGCAGGGATGAATACAACATTAGATTCTCTGAGCTACGGTGTACCTTTAATAGCCATTCCCATCACCTTTGAACAACCAGGAACAGGTGCACGCATTCGTTCTACTGGAGTCGGAGAAGTGCTTTCTCTACCAAAACTTAACGTTTCTAGACTGCGATCGGCTATAGAGCAGGTATTAACCACAGATTCCTATAGAAAGAATGCACAAAAAATTCAGCAATCAATTCAACAAGCAGGCGGCGTAAAACAGGCAGCAAATATTATTGAGCAGGTTACTCAATCTCAAAGTTATCAATTTGTATAGGCATTATAAATTTTCTTATTCCGCTTGATAGATTCAATCAAGATTTAAGAGAGATAATTATAAGTAAGCAGACATAATCTTACCCTCTTTTGAAGAGAATTTGACCTTCTGCCTTCTACTTAAAAACACAGGATTAAAACAAGTTTTTCACCTATTAGTAGTATGCAAAATATTTATGGCAATATTCAGGGAATAAAAGCCAGCCAAATCAAACGATTACAGCAGCTTTACGAGCAACGGGAACCGGGAGATAGATTGATTACGCCAGAATTTGCTCAAGCCTTAGCTGCAATCAGCCAACAAATTCATCACCCAATTTGTTGTTATATTAATCGGCGTGGGCAAGTTATCCGAATTGCTGTCGGAACACCAAATCAAACTCAAATACCACCTGAAGAATTACCCCGTCGCAGTGCCGAACGGTTAAGCGGAATTCGTTGTATTACTACTCAATTTAAATCAGATTCACCTGATGAAGCAGCGTTGGTTGCAATGACACGTCAGCGCTTAGATGCTCTTGTCGTGTTAACTGTAGTTAATGGCGAAGTAAATGAGACTTTTTTAGCTTACCTTTTCCCCGATTCCGAAAATCCCTGGGTTATTTCACCTCCTCTAAGTTTAGATGACTTAACCGAACAAGAATTTGATGTTTTAGTTGCAGAATGGGAAGAAGAAATTGCTGACGCAGGAGCAGGGATATTTCTATATCAAGAAATCGTATCCGATCAAGATCGGGTTTTGTTGGTGGGAGTACAGACAGAAGACGTATCTGTGCAACGGTTTGAAGATGGACTTGCTGAACTGGTGCGTTTGGTGGAAAGTGCTGGAGGAATTGTACTAGATACGATGCGGCAAAAGCGCGATCGCCCCCATCCGCAAACTGTTGTTGGAAAAGGAAAGGTCGAAGAAATCACCCTTTTAGCTCAAAAAGTTGCAGCTAATCTGATTGTTTTTGACCGAGATATTTCTGCATCTCAAGCACGCAACTTAGAACAGGAAATTGGCATTCGAGTTGTAGACCGTACAGAAGTAATTCTAGATATTTTCGCTCAACGCGCTCGTACTCAAGAGGGGAAATTACAAGTAGAACTGGCACAACTCGAATATATGTTACCTCGGCTGCGCGGTCGCGGTCAGGAGATGTCTCGATTAGGTGCGGGGATTGGTACGCGAGGGCCTGGTGAAACGAAATTAGAGACGGAACGACGAGTGATTCAGCGGCGAATTGCGCAACTACAGCAGCAAGTCAACCAGTTACAAGATCATCGTGCCCGCATCAGACAACAACGACAAGAGCAAGAAATTCCTGTTTTGGCACTAGTGGGTTACACCAATGCTGGTAAATCTACTTTGTTAAATGTGTTAACTAATGCAGAAGTTTACACCGCAGACCAACTCTTTGCCACCCTCGATCCCACAACGCGCAAGGTGGTAATTACAGAACCAGAAACACAACAACGCAGGTCGATTCTGCTCACAGATACTGTCGGGTTTATCCACGAACTCCCACCACCACTAGTGGATGCTTTTCGCGCCACATTGGAGGAAGTCATTGAGGCAGATGCGATGCTTCATGTGGTGGATTTATCCCATCCAGCTTGGGAAAACCATATTGTGAGTGTAGAGGCAATACTTCAAGAAATGCCTGAGATTCCTGAAAAGAGTTTGATTGCTTTTAACAAGATTGACCATGTAGATAAAGAAACTTTGATTGCAGCTCAACAAAAGTATCCTGAAGCTGTGTTTATCTCAGCAACTCATCACTTAGGTTTAGAAACATTAAAAATGCGATCGCTCCAATTAATAGACGAACCTATGGAGACGAGCGCAGTTCCACAAAATTCTTATTAACTAAAGGAAATTCTATGATACCAACCATTATTGTTCACGGTGGAGCAAAAACCATCACAGAAGACAAAGTTGCAGCCAACTATGCAGGCTGTACAGCCGCGGCAGAAGCTGGTTGGGCAGTGCTGATCGGTGGTGGTACTGCCACAGAGGCTGTTGAAGCAGCTATCCGAGTTCTAGAAGCCGACCCGACATTTAACGCCAGTCTGGGCGCAACTCTCAACAGCGATGGAGAAGTGGAGTTAGACGCGGCGATGATGGAAGGCTCTTTAAGTTGGGGAGCGATCGCAGCAGTTCAGGGCATCCGTCATCCTATTTCAGTGGCACGCAAAATTATGGATGAAAAACCCAGGCTGCTAGTAGCACGGGGTGCAGAACGCTTTGCCGCCGAAAATGGAGCCGAACTGTGTAAAAAAGAAGACTTAATAGCTGATGAGCAGTGGCAGCAGTGGAAGGAGGATCGGGAAGTGATTGATCGTCCCAACACTGTAGGCTGTGTGGCTTTAGATGCCAGCGGTTTCTTAGCTGCCGGCACTTCTACTGGCGGCACTACAAAGCAACAACAAGGTCGCGTTGGTGATACTGCTGTTGTTGGCTCTGGCTTGTACGCTGATAATAAGCTTGGCGCTTGCTCAACAACAGGTGATGGTGAGTCGATTATCCCGGTGGTTTTGGCTAAAACTGCGATCGATTTCTTAACTGGAGACAGGCACCCAGACGAAGCCGCGCAGATGGCGATTGCAGCTTTGAAATCTAAAGTTAAAGGTGAAGCTGGATGCATTATCCTAGACCGCCAAGGACGCATTGGCTGGGCATATAACTCTTCACACATGGCTTGTGCTTATATGACCACAGGGCAAGACAAGGTGGCAGTATTTACCCAGAAATAACTCACGTATCGCTCAAAATCCGCTTTTTCTGTTAACAACCGCATCCTTTTATGGGTGCGGTTTCTCAGAGACTTTAATAATTTTCAAGCGATTTATTGAAGATTGCACTGATGATATTCGCGATCGCCGATAGTCTAAAATCTAAGCTTGCAAAAAATAATTATAGTACAAGAAAATGGGCATTATACCAATTCACTAAAACTGTGATACAGATAAAGAAGGAATAAATATCAACGA
>NZ_MTAW01000171.1 GCF_002154725.1 Nostoc sp. 106C
TATCGGGGGTCTAACCTAGTATGGGTTAGACCCCTAATTCGCCAGCAGCATCCTTTAAGAAGTCGGGGATCTAAATCCACTAATAACTAATAACTATGAAAATTACTATCCCTGAACTTTCTCTAATTGTCCTTATCGGTGCTTCTGGTTCCGGTAAATCAACTTTTGCCCGCAAGCATTTTCAACCCTTTGAAGTCCTATCTTCAGATTTTTGTCGCGGCTTGGTTTCTAATGATGAAAATAGCCAATCTGCTTCTGGTGATGCTTTTGAAGTGCTGCACTTTATTGCAGCCAAACGATTAGCAGCAGGTAAATTAACTGTAGTTGATGCTACTAACGTGCAGATGGAAGACCGCAAACATTTGCTGCAAATGGCACGACAGTATCATTGTTTTGCGATCGCCATTGTTCTCGACCTACCAGAAGAATTATGTCACGAACGCAACCAACAAAGAAGCGATCGCAATTTTGGCCCCCATGTAGTGCGTCGTCATACTCAAATGTTGCGGCGTTCTTTACGCGGTTTAGAAAAGGAAGGCTTTCGCTATGTCTACACTCTCAAATCTCTGGAAGAAATAGAATCAGTTGAAATCGAACGTCAACCCCTGTGGAATAATCTCAAACACGAACACGGCCCCTTTGATATCATCGGTGATATTCACGGCTGTGGTGATGAACTCGAAGCATTGTTGCAACAGTTAGGGTATGAAAAGAGCAGAGGAGCAGAGGAGCAGAGGAGCAGAGGGGAAGAATTGTCTACTTCACTCTGGGATGCTGCTACTTACCACCATCCCCAAGGACGGAAAGCTGTGTTTTTGGGTGATTTAGTAGACCGCGGCCCCCGGATATTAGATACAGTCAAGTTAGTCCGGAATATGGTGACAGCAGGTACAGCTATCTGCGTTCCTGGTAATCACGAAAACAAGCTGTTGCGGAAATTATGCGGTAAGAATGTCCGGGTTAATCATGGGTTAGAGCAAACTTTGCATGAGATTGAGGCGTTACCTGATGAGGTGCGGGAACCCTTTACTCAGGAACTGCGAGAATTTTTAGATTCCCTAGTCAGTCATTACCTCCTTGATGATGGGCGGTTAGTGGTAGCCCACGCAGGGATGAAACAGGAAATGCAAGGACGGGGTTCTGGTGCGGTACGGGAGTTCGCCCTCTATGGGGAAAGTACAGGGGAAATTGATGAATTTGGTTTACCTGTGCGCTATAACTGGGCGGGTGAGTATCGGGGTGAAGCAATGGTGGTATATGGACATACCCCTGTACCAGAAGCGGAATGGCTGAATAATACTATTGATATTGATACAGGTTGCGTCTTTGGCGGTAAATTAACTGCTCTGCGTTATCCTGAAAAAGAATTAGTAAGTGTACCTGCGGCGCATACTTACTGTGAACCTGTGAAACCTCTGGTACAAAATACTTTTACCCGCACATCTCAGCAAGAACTCGATGATGTGTTGCATATAGAAGATGTATTAGGTAAGCGCATCATCAACACTCGACTGCAATCTAACATTACCATTCGCGAAGAAAATGCGATCGCAGCTTTAGAAGTGATGAGTCGGTTTGCAGCTAATCCCAAATGGCTGATTTACCTACCTCCCACCATGTCCCCAGTCGCTACATCTTCAGTACCAGGATTGTTAGAACATCCTGCACAAGCTTTTAACTATTACCAAAGCCAAGAAATTACTGAGGTAGTCTGCGAAGAAAAACACATGGGTTCGCGGGCAGTTGTAATTGTTTGCCGAGATGCGGCGGCGGCTGAGAAACGTTTTGGTGTGGTAGATGAAGGTATCGGTATCTGCTACACTCGCACGGGAAGGCGATTTTTTGACCCTTCGACTGCGCTCAGGGTAAACGATTCAGCGCTAGAAACCGAACTCTTGACGCGAGTAAATGCAGCCCTATCTGCAAGCGGCTTCTGGGAAACATTTAATACCGACTGGGTATGTCTGGATTGTGAATTAATGCCTTGGTCAGCGAAAGCGCAGGGATTATTGCGATCGCAGTACGCACCTGTGGGAGTAGCATCACGCCTTGCTCTTAATGATGCCGTATCTTTGTTACAACAAGCAAGCGATCGCGGTGTGGAAGTTACCAGCCAACTCAGCCATTACCAACAACGCGCAGAGATGGCGCATCAATATGTTGCTGCTTATCGCCGTTACTGCTGGTCTGTTACAGATATTTCTCAGTTAAAGCTGGCTCCTTTCCATATCCTAGCAACAGAGGGATCTGTGCATATCGACAAAGACCACCGTTGGCACATGGAACAAGTTGCTAAAATCTGCCAAGCCGATCCTGCTTTGCTTCTCGCCACTGCTTACAAAATCATCGATTTAACAGATCCTAGTAGCCAAGCCGAGGGCGTTCATTGGTGGGAAGAACTCACTAAAGCCGGGGGTGAAGGAATGGTAGTCAAACCTATGCAATACATCGTCCAAGGTAGCCGGGGAATTGTGCAACCTGCGGTGAAATGTCGCGGACAGGAATATCTGCGTATTATCTACGGCCTAGAATACTCCAGCCCAGAAAATCTGGAACGCCTGCGTCAACGGGGGTTATCCCTGAAACGTTCTCTAGCCATGCGCGAATTTGCTTTAGGTGTGGAAGCATTAGAGCGATTTGTCAACAATACCCCACTGCGCCGCGTCCATGAATGCGTTTTCGGCATTTTAGCATTAGAGAGCGAACCAGTAGATCCACGACTTTAATACATCGCCCTGCAATTTGATTGCATTTTATAGCAAAAAATCGATTTGTTATAACAAAACATCGACTTGTTATAGCAAAGAATCGATTTGTTATAACAAAACATCGACTTGTTACAGCAAAAAATCGATTTGTTATAGTAAAGCATCAACTTTTATAACAAAAAATCGACCTGTTACAGCAAAAAATCGACTTGTTATAGTAAAACATCAACTTTTATAACAAAAAATCGACTTGTTATAACAAAACATCGACCTGCAATTGAATTGCATCAAATGACAATCGCACCTGCTAAATGTGAGCTACAAATATACACACATGGGTAGGTAGGGGCACGGCATCAGAAAACTTTCGGCTTGTCAGATATTTTATCGGTGCCGTGCCCCTACGAGATATATGGCAATACAGTTCAGATAAGCCTGTTTTTTCTCTCTCTGTTCCCCGTTCCCTGTTCCCTGTTCCCTTGCCTTCACAGAAGAATTTTCTTAACTGAACCGTATTGAGATATATAGTGTCAAAACGCGAAAATTGCATAAGTCCTCGTCTCTCAGAAATAAATATAGGGAAAGCAAGGACAAACACCTATGAACAGAAAAATTATCTTAATTTTGTTGCAAAAACTGAAACCAGCCTCAGCCAATTTTCATGCAAGCTTTAAACTAAATGCCATCTAGCTCAGTATATATTCTGAGTAATTATTCAATAATTTATCGCTGCACGCTGCATGAATGCGGTACGAATTTTGCTGTGCATAATTAGCAACTTGGATATAAACAATAAAACGATGAAAAGTAATTTTTTTAGATATCTCAAACCTAAATTTAAGCTTTACACTTTAACCTGCTTGCTGAGTGTAGTTTTATTATCCGAGTCAGTGGGAGCAAAAGCCACATTTAAACAAACGCAAATTGCACAGCAGACAACCACAACACAGCAAGATGCAACCAGCGCCGCAGCGATGAAAGCAACTGAAGAAGGGATGGCGCTTTACAAACAAGGTACAGCAGAATCACGGCGACAGGCAATAGAAAAATGGCAACAGGCGCTGGTATTGTGGCAGAAAGCAGGGGATAAAAAATGGCAAGCTAGTATTCTGCTTGGTATTAGCAAAGTTTACGCCGATTTAGGGGAAAAGCAGAAAGCTTTGGAATATTTCAACAATGCACTTCCACTGTTTCGTGCGGTGGGTGATAGGGGTGGGGAAGCTGAAACGCTGAATAATATAGGGAAAGTTTACGCCGATTTAGGGGAAAAGCAGAAAGCTTTGGAATATTTCAACAATGCACTGCCACTATATCGGGCAGTGGGTAACAGGCGTGGGGAAGCTGAAACGCTAAATAATATAGGGAAAGTTTACGCCGATTTAGGGGAAAAGCAGAAAGCTTTGGAATATTTCAACAATGCACTGCCACTATATCGGGCAGTGGGTAACAGGCGTGGGGAAGCTACTACCCTCAATAATATCGGGCGAGTTTACGCAGATTTAGGGGAAAAACAGAAAGCTTCGGAATTCTACAACTCAGCACTGCCACTGTTTCGTGCGGTGGGCGACCAGGGTGGGGAGGCTACTACCCTCAATAATATCGGGGGAGTTTACTCCGCTTTAGGGGAAAAGCAGAAAGCTTTGGAATATTTCAACAATGCACTGCCACTATATCGGGCGGTGAGCGACAGGGGTAGGGAAGCTACTACCCTCAATAATATAGGGAAAGTTTATGCCGATTTAGGGGAAAAGCAGAAAGCTTTGGAATTTTACAACTCAGCACTGCCACTGCGGCGTGTGGTGGGCGACCGGGGTGGGGAAGCTACTACCATCAATAATATCGGGGGAGTTTACGACGCTTTAGGGGAAAAACAGAAAGCTTTAGAATTTTACAACTCAGCACTGCCACTATATCGGGCGGTGAGCGACAGGGGTGGGGAGGCTACTACCCTCAATAATATCGGGGGAGTTTACTCCGCTTTAGGGGAAAAACAGAAAGCTTCGGAATTTTACAACTCAGCACTACCACTGTTTCGTGCGATGGGCGACAGGGGTGGGGAGGCTACTACCCTCAATAATATCGGGGGAGTTTACTCCGCTTTAGGGGAAAAGCAGAAAGCTTTAGAATTTTACAACTCAGCACTGCCACTGCGGCGTGCGGTGGGCGACCGGGGTGGGGAAGCTACCACACTTGGTAACATCGCTCTCATAGAACGGAGTCGAGGTAACCTCCAAGTAGCACGCAGCAATGTAGAAGCAGCTATCAAAATTATCGAAGACTTACGCACCAAAATCGACAGTAAAGAACTTCGTACTTCTTACTTTGCCACCCAGCAGGATATTTACAAATTCTACATCGACTTGCTGATGGAACTGCACAAAAAAGAACCGTCCCTTGGATATGATGCATTAGCTCTGCACTACAGCGAACGCTCCCGCGCCAGAAGTCTCATTGAGTTGTTAAATGAAGCTAATGCCAAAATTCTTAAAGGCGCAAACCAACAACTGTTAGCACAAGAACGCGATTTACGACAGCAAATTGATGCTCTAGATACACTGCGGCTAAATTTACAAACCTCAGCAAATAAGAAAGATCCGAAAACTCAAGAATCTATTCAAAAACTAACTACAGAAATCAGCAATCTTCTAGGCCAATACCAGGAAGTGCAAACAAAAATCCGTGCTAATAACCCAGCATACGCGAAGTTGACAAACCCAGACCCAGACAAAGATATTCTCAAATTACCGCAAATTCAACAACAACTTGATAAAGACACGCTGCTGTTGCAGTATTCCTTGGGAGAAGAACGCAGTTATTTGTGGGCTGTCACTCCCACATCGATGCAAGTTTACATACTCCCCCCACGCGAGGAAATAGAAAAAGTCGCCACCAAATTCCGTGAAAGTTTGCAGCAAGGAACAGCAACTGACGTATTAATTCCCAATGCACAACAACTTAGTAAACTTATCCTTGCACCCGTCGCCGATAAATTACCAGGAAAGCGTTTGGTAATTGTTGCTGATGGTGGGTTGCAAACCATTCCCTTTGCAGCCTTGGCTGACGTAACCGGAAATAAATACCAACCACTTATGGTAAATCATGAAATCGTCAATTTACCCTCAGCCTCAGCGATTGCCTTTCAACGCCAACAACTCGCTAACCGCAAACCCGCACCCAAAGCTTTAGCTATCCTCGCTGACCCAGTATACAGCGCTACCGATATACGAATAACGGGCAAACCCGAAAAATCTCAACTAAGTCCAGAATTAGAATTTGAACGTTCTGCCCTTGAGCGTTCCGCTAGAAGCCTCAAACGCGATGGTTGGGAAAGGTTAAAAAATACCGCAACAGAAGCCAAAGAAATATTAAAACTAATACCAGCAGCAAGCAGCTTAGAAGCTTTAGATTTTGATGCTAACTACAATTGGGCAACCAGCAGCGCTTTAAATCAATTCCGTATTCTTCATTTTGCCACTCACGGTTTTGTCAATCAAGACCAACCAGAACTATCAGGGATTGTACTTTCATTAGTTGATCAAAAAGGCAAAAATATTCGTGGTTACTTACGCTTGGCAGATTTGTTTAACCAAGACTACCCAGCGGAGTTAATTGTCTTAAGTGCTTGTGAAACTGGACTAGGTAAAGACGTTAACGGTGAGGGATTAGTCGGCCTAACACGCGGGTTGATGTACGCGGGTGCAGCGCGAGTTGCAGTATCTCTGTGGAAAGTGAATGACGAAGGTACATCGGTACTGATGCAGGAGTTTTACAAACAGATGTTGCAGCAAGGTAAAACTCCTGCCTCTGCGTTGCGTGCAGCCCAAAGCAAGTTATGGCAAGACGGGCGTAGTCCTGATGAATGGGCGGCTTTTACATTGCAGGGGGAATGGCGGTAAAGAAGGCAGGAGGCAGGAGGCAGAAGGCATTAGAGGATGAGAGGATGAGGGCGAGAAGTTTTTAGCGATGTCTACGACAAGCGGGTTCAGCAGTTGCTTCAAGTCGGGAAACCCGCCCAACGCACTGCTTCACCACTCCGCGTCTACGCACATTGACGCGAATTTGAATTATTGCCAATTGTATGCGATGTCAACGACAAGCCGCTCCGCGTCTACGCATCTCCCGGTAATTGAATTGTATCGAGTGACAATGCGATCGCATCGGCTGCCATTTGATTGTGTAGGCTAAAAATGCGATCGCACTCTTCCCGTTTCAACTGAGATCGGATATTACGACAATGGTAGAGCGCGCGCGGCAAGATCGGCGATCGCTGGCTAAAATAAATGCTCAATTACTAGTATTGGGGACGCTATGTTTTAGCGTCTTATCTAGTAGATTCAAAGATTTGAGATACCACAATACTACAACTAGAGGGAGAACATATTTCTCCCAAGGGTAAGCTTTTAGCATGATGCCACAGTTCATTACCAGCAACCAAAAGGCCAAATTAATCCGAGAGAACCGCACACATGTTAATAAAGCTAAAGCATAAAATACAGCAATTTTGAATAAATTCCCTGGTAAGAAACCAGTTAATTTAGCAATGAGACCATGTGATTGCAAGGGACTAGAAAATATCAAAAATAAAGGTAATAAAGTGGCAGCTATAACAAAATTTTTTGGAGTAAATAACTTTTGTTTTTGGAGCTTTCTCGAAAATAGCAGCCATTCAGGAATCACAAAATGTAACCCGACCCATGATAGAAAGAAAAGGCTACCATTTACTGAAAAAGACCAGGCTAATTGTTGAACTACTGGTGTCGCTTCCTTTCCTAAGCCAGCTTTAGGAGCAAGTCCACCAAACAGCCAAATCCAAACAAAAATAGATGATAAGGCCACAACAGGAGCTAACAATTGGATGCGTAGCTTTACCCCTGTTTGCCTAGAAGTAAGCAACTCGTAAACAGCTATAGCTACGGGGAAAGCCAGCATATATTGGCGTGAGGCAATTGCTAAAATAAAAGCCAAACTGCTTAAAATATGATGAGAACGTGTGTAAAACCAAAAGCCAAGTAAAACAAAAAATATAGCGATATTATCTGTATATAGAAAGACACTATACATGAGATAATATGGACATAGTAAAAGTCCAAATGCTGATAGTAAACTGGATTTCTTATTTTTGCGGCTAGAAAATCCAATCAGGCATACAATTACAAAAGAAAGCAATAAATTTAATAATCGTCCAGCAAATAAACCACCATGAAATAAATACTCAAGAATACCAAAAATTATAAATGGTAGTGGTGTGTTTAACTCAGCATAATTTTTTAACTGTTCTAGATCGGGAATCAAACTATTGCTAAATAAAAGACTAGTTCGCCAAAAGCTTTTCTCATCCCACATAGGTGGAAATTGAAGTTTGTTTAAAAAGAAGAATATTCCTAAATATAGGGTAACTAAAGCAGAGATAAAAAATATAGATAATTTAATTTTTTTATTATAACTTCTAAACACAAGGCTATTCTAATAATTTCAAAAAATCTTTGACTTTAATGCACTCTGAACCCAGAAAATTTACTCAAAAAATATTAATTGGTAGATGGACCCGCTTTGATAATTAATTGCCAACTTGCATTAGAAGGCGATTTCCCCTTTAGATTCAATTTCTTTGCAACAGCAGTGCCTTGGGTTTATTCTTCAATTCGTCCTGCGTAAATTCTTCATAGTAAGAACGTTCAGTATTTACTTCCCACAAATTATGCTTTTCACCGAGCAGATTCCTGACTGCCAACATACCTGTCAACATCGAGTGGTCTTGATTATTGTAGCGGTGCATCCCATTTCGTCCAATTGTTTGCATGTTATCAAATCTTGCCAAAAACTTTTGAATAACTTGCAAATGCTGACGATAATCACGGTCGTATACTGGATAAGCTTTTGCTTGGCGTAATACAACACCATCCTCAACAATATTTGCATTAGCAATTCCTAACCTTGCAACTTCAGATGTTGCTAAATCAAGTAATTCACTATCAGACATAGTCCAGATATCATCACCATCGCTACAGAAATATTCCATACCCAAACAAGTTTTGTTTGCATCGGGAACCATAGCAGCGCTCCAATTCTTAAAGTTTTGGATTCGACCTACTTTCACTTCTGAACTATGAACATAAATCCAGTTGTCGGGAAACAGATCTTTGGCATCAATGATCAGCGATACAATGATGAAATTTCGATAATTTAGTGATTTTGCTGCCTGGATGACATCATCTGGAGCCGGAGGATCGAGGTGATTGACCAGTATAGTTACAGGCATGGTGGAGATAAAATGTTCTCCGGTGATTTTGCAAATTTTTCCATCTTGCTGAACAGTGATACTCTTAATATTGGTTCCTTCGCGTTGAATACGAGTGACTTTAGTATTGAGAGAGACTTGACTACCTTTGCTTTCTACAGCTTCTTGAAATCGCTGCCACATCAAGCCTGGCCCCAAAACTGGATAATCAAATTCCTTAATTAAGGTTTTAGTATTGTTATTACCAAACAAGGCGTTAAATATAGCAGCCTTCAACGACAATCCTTTAATTCGTTGTGCTGCCCACTCTGCTTGAATTTTATTACACGGAATACCCCATACTTTTTCAGTATAGGTTTTGAAGAATATTTTGTAGAGGCGACTGCCAAAACGATTAGTTACCCACTGATCTAAAGTTTTTTCTTCTAGGTTAGGCCACAATTTTGCTTTGAAATAGCTCAATAAAATCAGTAGACTTTCAACGATACCAAGATTTGATAGAGCGTTGAATGGTGATAACGGATAGTTAAAGAACTTACCCCGGTAATAGATGCGTGACAAACGGGGAACTTTGACTAACTCTTCTCCCAGCATTTCTTGCCAGAGTTGCTTGACTTCCTCGACCTTAGTGTAAAAACGGTGACCGCCAATATCGAAGCGATAATCTTTGTAAACTTCAGTGCGAGAAATCCCACCAACTTTGTCAGCTTTTTCGAGCACTACAGATTTAATTCCATGCTTTATCAGTTCATAGGCAGCAGTCAAACCAGCTGGTCCTGCTCCAATGATCACTACAGGATGTTTTTTCAAAGTCATAGTTGCGAATTCTACAATATTGATTGAATTACCCAAAGAAGAACTGAAGTAAGCGGCAATTTATCTTTTCTCCCAACTACATGACGCTACTGTGCAATATCACAGCTAACATTTAATTCTTAGCGACTACCGAAAGAAAACTTTTGAAACAGCCCCGAGGAAAGCCAACGATTATTAAATATTTGATGACGGATTACACCAATAGCAAATGCAAGTCCACTGTAAAAGTAATACAGCCAATGCCAGATAACCGTTTGGAGTGCAAATAACAAACCCCGTTTTGTCCAAAAAAATTGGTAGACAGGAGCATTGAGTATGAAAAGTACAAGACTCAAAACACAGGTAAGTATGAAGCAACTTGTCAACCAAAAACTTGCTATGAAGCTAAGCAAAATCGTGTAAATTAACACAATGCTAATTCGGCTTTTCAACCTCAAATTTAAATCGTTAATCATTTGGCGATCGCGTAAGATTAAAGCAGTCCAAGGAAGAGCACGATAGAAAAATTCGGCTTTGAGTAAAGAAATTACTTCCCATTGCTTGAGATGTTTAACCTGGATGTTTTTACACAGCTTAATTCGATAATTATGCCGCTTCAGCCGATAGCCTAAATCAATGTCTTCTACAGATGGTTGACGATAACTTTCATCAAAACCACCAATTTCCCAAAAAATATCTCTGCGGATTGCTCCACAAGCACCCCAAAAGGTAGATGCTTCTTCTGAAGCTGTCTGGTGAGTATAGTGATGAAATAAATTCTTGTACTGGGACAAGAAATTGCTTGCTCCTGGTGCATCATCGTAACAGCCAATCAGCGCTGATATATTTGGTTCCTGTTGGAAAGTCATAGCAACTTTCTCTATGGTGTCAGGATAAATTTCTACATCAGCGTCCACAAAAAACAGTAGCTCACCTCGTGCCACCTTTGCACCTAAGTTACGCGCTTTGGCTGGGCCAACAGAAATAGGATTTCTAATTACTGTTACGCCAAAATTCTTGGCTAGGAGCCAAGAACCGTCTGTATCACCATCAGCCACCACAATCACTTCATAGGCAGAAGATAAAGCTTGAGATATACTCGTAAGACATTTGTAAAAATTTTTGCCCCCGTTGTAAACAGGAATAATCACAGAGATACTAGGTAAATGTTGCAAGTTAGATGAAGTCAATTTTCTTTACCTAAGTAATGACTTGTGCGTGTATGTATTTTAACTAATCTTATGAAGAACTATTAAAGTGGAACAATATTCTCGGTAACTTTACCGAATCTTAAAAACTATATGAATTTTTCGTAAAGTATTAAAGACTACAACTCTAATGTGTTAGCCTCACTCTTTAGAGGGCAGCTACCATTGTGCATTAACTAATCATCAATCGGATGATTTTCAATTGACGGAATAAAATATACCTAAGTACCAGATGTTTTGCCGTACAACTGAGAAAAAATTACATACGTAAGTATACAATGGGTAGCCATCAGCAGTGCGAGTGGACGTCTTTACGTCCTTTAGTATCAGTTATTGTTCCTGCATATAATGCAGAGAAGTTTATTCAAAAGACATTGCATTCAATTCTCTCGCAAACATATAAAAATATTGAAGTTTTGGTAGTAGACGATGGCTCTCAAGACAGAACAACTGAGATAGTGCAATCAATTGCTGTGAATGACCAACGTGTAATATTGTTGCAACAGCCGAATTCAGGAGTAGCTGCTGCTCGCAATTTAGCAATTCAAAATTCTCAGGGAGAATTTATTGCACCAATTGATGCAGATGATATCTGGTATCCCCAAAATCTAGAAAGACAAGTGCAATGTATGTTAGAGGGAGGAAGGGATATTGGGTTAGTATATGCATGGTCGAGCGATATTGATGAAAATAATGCACCTACAGGCGGTTTTCGTGTTTCTCATATCGAGGGAAATGTCTACAAAACATTGCTATGCCATTATTTTTTAGGCAATGCTAGTGCTTGTTTGATCCGTAGTACTTGTTTTGAAAAAGTAGGTGGCTACAACTGTAATTTGAAAGCAAATAATGCTCAAGGCTGTGAAGACTGGGAACTATCCCTACGTATTGCTGAGCATTATCGATTTAAAGTCGTTCCAGAATTTCTCATTGGCTATCGTCAGATTTGCAGCAGCATGTCTGGAGACTATCAGACAATGGCGAAATCTCATAAATTAATGTTAGATAGTGTGCGACAAAAACATCCGGAAATTCCCAGATTTCTCTATCGACTGTCTAGCAGTAGCTTCTATATGTATTTAGCTCGGCAAAGTAGCCAAAATGGAAGCGATCGCAATACATTATTCTGGCTATCTCAAGCTTTAAAATCAAATTTATTTACACCTATTTTGCATTTAAATCTATATACCTTAAGTATTAAAAGCTTTTTTAGAAGTCTAACTAAATCGCTGCCTGCGGTAATTTTTTACCAGCCAGATATTTTTAGTAGACTAATACATTCGATAAAAAAAACTCATAAGTATAAATATACTAATATCACCAAAATCAATAAACCTCAATTAAAAATCCAAGTAAAAATTTTATTTAGCAGTATGTTACATCGAGCAATGAAATTGATTTAGGAAATACAATATGGCGACTGCTGTTCTTGACATTGATTTAAAGCAACTCCCCCAAGAAATTTGCGGATTAGATAGTTACCAAAAAGCATTAATTTTAATTCGGCTGCAAGGCCAACCAATTGGTAAAGCACTACTACCAGTAATTAAAGGACGAATCAGTGGAGTTGAATTGCAAGATCATCTTATCAGTGCAGCAGGCCCATTGTTGTGGGAGCGTTGGTTACAAAATTACTTAGAGTGGGATGAAACAGGTACAAGTAACTCTACACTACCAAAAGCAACTGTAGCTGTTTGTACGCGCGATCGCCCGGAAGATTTAAAGCGTTGTCTCGACGCCCTCATGCAACTACCTGATGATGGACAAGAGTTTTTAGTGATTGATAACTGTCCCTCAACCGATGCCACGCGCTGTATTGTAGAGAATTATCCACAAGTTCGCTACATCAGAGAAGATTTTCCCGGCTCAAGCGCTGCTCGTAACCGGGCACTACGTGAAGCAAAGTACGAAATAGTAGCATTTACAGATGATGATGCCAAACCCGATCCTCATTGGCTCAGATCTCTCGTCCATAACTTTCACGATCCCCGTGTAGTTTGTGTGACTGGGCAAGTCATGCCACTAGAGCTGGAAAATGAAGCTCAAGAATGGTTTGAGAATTATAGCCCTTTGGGAAGAGGCTTTAAACGTCTAGTGTTTGATGGTACTACCTCTCACAGATTTCATGTAGCAAAAATCGGTGTATCAGCCAACATGGCTTTAAGGCGGAACATACTTAATAGCATCGGTGGTTTTGATGAAGTACTTGGTGTTGGTACACCCACCCGTTGCGGAGAAGATCATGAATTATTCTCCCGAATTTTAGCTGGAGGTTACAAAATTATCTATGAGCCAACTGCATTGAGCTGGCATCGCCACCGCCGGACATGGGAAGAAACACGCAAAGCTCTTTACGGTTATGGAGTAGGTGTATATAGTTTCTGGACACGCTGCCTTTTAGTAGAAAGAGAGTTTGGCGTACTTTTACTGCCTTTGGGTTGGTTTTTACACGATCAACTACCTAACTCGCTCAAGTCCTTTTTCCGCTTTCCTGGTAGTAGACCATTAGATTTACTGCTAGCTGAACTACAAGGATGCTTGGTAGGCCCTTGGTCTTATTTCGTTTCTCGCCAACAATACAAACTCAAGAGCAAACAACTATGAGTGCAAATACACCATCGATCAGCGTGATTATTCCTACTCATAACCGCTGCCAATCCCTGAAACGGATCTTAAATGCATTACAAACTCAGAGCTACCCCCTAAATCGTATAGAAGTAATAGTAGTAGCTGATGGCTGTATTGATGGAACTATCGAGATGCTCAAGGAATATCAAGCGCCCTATGCCCTACGTTTTTTAGAGCAGCCAGGAAAAGGAGCAGGTAGCGCACGTAACCAAGGAGCAACCTTGGCTACAGGTAGTTTGTTTCTGTTTTTAGATGACGATATTGAACCATCAGTGCATCTCGTCGAGGCCCACGTCAGCGCTCATTATCAACCTAACCGGGTAGTAATTGGTTACCTGCCTCCAAGTCTACAGAGTCAATCTAGCTTTTTTCACATCAGTTTATGGGCTTGGTGGGAAGAAAAGTTTCAAACCATGCGTCAGCTAGGTCATCGCTATACCTATGAAGACCTACTCAGTGGCAACTTTTCCTTACCAGCAGAATTGTTTAAGTTGGTTGGTGGCTTCGATACTACATTTAAGTGCCGTGAAGACTACGAACTAGGCGCACGATTAATTAAAGTTGGTAGCGATTTTATTTTTGCTCCTGATGCTTTAGGTTACCATCGTGACGAAGTTACCAATATTGATCGCTCACTCCAACGCAAGCGACAAGAAGGACGCGCTGATGTATTATTTGGGCAACGCCACCCTGATTTAATGTACAAACTACGCCTTTCCTACTTTGGAGATGCGCTGTCTTTAATAGATTATATTTTCTTATTTCTCGCCTTCCAAATTCCAGCAGTAAGCGATTTGCTAGCGGCTGGATTACGACAGTTACTTAACTTGTTAGAATGGCTAAGAATCCGGAGTTTATGGCTAGAACTGAACAATAGACTGCACGGATATTGGTATCTTCGGGGAATTGTAGATCAATTGAAGACTCACAAGGCGCTGACAAATTTATTGCAGAGTGGATTAATTCGCCTTGATCGCAAAGATACAGAACTGGAATTGGATCTCCAACAAGGGCTAATAGCAGCAGAGCAACTATTAGATAAAACACGTCCTATGAGTGTTCGGATTCGCTATGGTCAAAAATTTGTCGGTCTTATCCCACCACAGGCTGGTGTTGAAAAGCTTCGAGGAGTTCATCTTCGTCCTATTTTGGCAACAACTTTATCATTACCCTTAATGCAAGCATTAGCTTTTGAGGGAGTACTCGACAAGGAAATTGACAAAAAAGCAGAGGTAAGTAACTACTTGATAGAGCCTGTAAAAATTATGTGAATCTTGTAAATACTCCTAAAAAGCATTTTACTTTGTGGCTAAGACAGAGTAAAAATTAATTTTTTATATTAGCCATTATGAAGTTATTTGGCTGTCAATCATTAGAGAAAATTAAAAAAACAATGAATAATATTAGGTTATTTTTACAGCGATATATTAAGGCAAAAAATGCCTTTATGTGCCAAGAATCCAGGAACTAGTATTTGGCTTAAGAAAATATAAGGTGAATATCTATGCCAACTAAAGTTTTAGATTTAGAATTTTCCGAGAAGATTGAGCCGATTTGGGGAGGGGAAGGTTACGATAGCCTCTGGCTTTTGGTGCGCTATCATCGAGTGCCAATTGGTTGGGTATGGATTTCTTTTACTAACCCAAGTATGCCGATGGTTTCTGTGGAACAGTTGCAACAGGCGATCGCAGAGCAGTTAGGACAAAATATATTGCTTGCAACAGTTGGCAGTCAATACTTGGCTCAGAAAGTTGAGCAGCAGCCAAAAGAACCGATTAGCGTCGTTGTCTGTACGCGCGATCGCGCAGAGCAACTTGCTTTTTGTCTCCAAGGGCTGTTAGCGCTCGATTATCCAACTTACGAAATTATTGTTGTGGACAATGCACCCAGTAACGATGATACTTACAAGCTGGCTGCTCGCTTACCAGTCCGCTACGTGCGGGAAGAGCGTCCTGGGCTAGACTGGGCGCGTAACCGGGGAATCGCTGAAGCTCGCTATGGTATTGTTGCCTTTACTGACGATGATGCACGCGCCGATCGCTTCTGGCTGCAAGCCATTGCGAAAGCCTTCGCCGAGCCAGAAGTAATGGCCGTCACTGGATTTGTCGCCCCAGCCGAACTAGAAACAGCAGCCCAGTTTCTTTTTGAACTCGACTATGGAGGTATGGGTCATGGATTCCGTCGTAGAGCAATCAGACCAGAAACACTGACAGAGCGAGATCTTATGTGGGCCAGCAGCTTCGGTGTTGGTGCCAATATGGCTTTCCGTCGAGACATCTTCACCCAAATCGGCAATTTTGATATAGCGCTGGATGTTGGCACTCCCAGTCACGGTGCTGGTGACGTTGAGATGTTCCATCGTCTTGTTGCTCAAGGCCACACCTTAGTTTACGACCCAGCAGTAATAGTGTGGCATACCCATAGACGGCATATGTCGGCTTTGCGTCGCCAAATTTATGACAATGGTCGCAGTTTTGGCTGTTATCTCCTCACCTGTTGGCGTAATCGCAGCGTCCAAGGAATATCAATTTTGAAATTCTTTTTGTACGATTGGCTATTTAAATGGATCTTGCACAACCTCGTTCGTCCACCACGCAAGTTACCCCGCTATATCGCAGTGATTGAGTTAGCGGGAATGCTGACAAGTCCTATAGCTTATAGAAAATCCCAAGCTTGGGCAAAGAAAGTATCTGCCACCTATTTAGAATCCAAAATAGAGAAAAACCAAAATCACGCAGTTATATTATGAAGTCTTTTGGTGTATCGCGCTCTCATAGCCAATTAGGTCAAAAATTTGATGTACTGCGCCAGTTGGTTGAGCGCGATATGAAGTTACTCTATAAAAGGTCAGTTTTAGGAGTAGCTTGGACGCTAATTAATCCATTGCTACAACTGGTAGTTTTTGCCTTTGTCTTTCAAGTGGTACTACCCGCAGGGATTCCCCGCTATGCCTCATTTACATTTACTGGGTTGCTGGTTTGGAACTGGTTTAGCAGTTCTTTATACCAAGCCACAGGAGTAATCATAGCCAACCGACCATTGATTAGACAACCTGGTTTTCCCATCGCCATCTTACCGATAGTAACGACAACAACAGGTTTAATTCACTTTTTACTGGCATTGCCTGTTTTAATCGTCTTTCTACTGGTTGATGGCATTGAGCTAAAAACTGTTGTTTTATTTTTACCAATCCTACAGGTTATCCAGTTTGTACTAATTGTCTGTCTAGCTTATTTATTAGCGGCATTAAATGTTAGCTTACGAGACACTCAGCATACTCTTGGTGTTATTTTACAGCTGCTATTTTATGTCACACCAATTTTTTACGATATTAAGAATGTACCGCCCACATTTCATTTCTTTTATAATCTCAATCCGATGGTGCATATTATTACTGCTTATCGGGCTGTACTCATACAAGGAACACAACCTGATTGGCAATCCTTGCTCATCATCACTATGATTATGTGCATTTGCTTACCTATTGGTGTGAAATTTTTTCAGCGACAGAGCGATCGCTTTGTGGAGGAACTATAAATGCAAGATGCCATTATTGTGCAGGGGTTAGGAAAACTTTATAGCCGCTATCATGCAGAAAAACCCATGACGATTATGGAAGCAGCGCTCAAAGGGTTCCGCCAGATGAAAGCTGTTGAGAAGTTTTGGGCGCTACGAGATATTAGCTTTAGCGTTGCTCCCGGCGAAATGTTAGGAATTATCGGCAAAAATGGGGCAGGTAAATCTACTCTTTTACAACTTCTTGGCGGTGTTGGATGTCCTGATGAAGGCAAGGTCAAAGTTAAAGGTAGAATTGGGGCTTTGTTAGACTTAGGCGCTGGCTTTTCTCCTGATTTAACCGGACGGGAAAATGTTTTTGTATCTGGTGTGGTAGGCGGTTTAACTCGCAAAGAAGTATCGCGACGTTTCCATACCATCGTAGAATTTGCTGAACTGACGGATTTTATCGACAATCCTGTGCGAACCTACAGTACAGGT
Source organism: Nostoc sp. 106C (assembly GCF_002154725.1). GTDB lineage: Bacteria > Cyanobacteriota > Cyanobacteriia > Cyanobacteriales > Nostocaceae > Aulosira. The sequence continues at coordinate 17,574 of NZ_MTAW01000171.1, forward strand.
ATGCAAATGCGTCTAGCTTTTTCCATAGCTATACACACCTACCCGGAAGTGCTATTGGTAGATGAGTTTCTCTCAGTAGGAGATATCTCATTTCAAGCCAAGTGTCTAGAACGCATTGCCTATCTCAAAGAACAAGGCTGTGCCATTGTATATATTTCTCACGATACTCAACAAATTGCAGAAATCTGCGATCGCGTCTTATGGTTGCAAGGAGGAAGGAGCGTAGCTTATGGAGAGCCAGAAGTTGTTGCCGAACAATATACAGCTGAGATGCGTCAACAAACTCTCAAACGTACTCCCGCAAAGCCTGCTCGACTTACCGACTCAGGTGTAGAACTCCGAGTTAACGAAAACCGCTTTGGCTCGTTAGAAATGGAAATTACACAAGTTAAACTGTTACCTAGATCAGAGATTAATAGCGGTGATTCTTTAACGGTGGAGATTGAATACCTTTCAAATCAAGTAATTGAATTTCCCATCTTTAGCGTTGATATTACCCGCGAAAATGGTCAAGTATGCTTTGAGACAAATACTGAAAGAACAGGAGCGGCTTTTCCAAAAATTTTAGATCAAGGAAAAATTAAGCTGCATATTGACCGCTTAGATTTAGCGGGAGGTAAGTATTTCATTGATATAGGAGTTTATAAGCATAATTGGGAATATGCCTATGATTATCACTGGCACGCATACCCTTTAATCGTTCACTCAACTGTTAAAGGAAATAGTATCTTATGTCCCCCCTTTCGCTGGGAAATCAATAGCTTACGAACTTCATATATTAAACCATTGTAATAAAATATTTTTAATTTATGAATAATAAAATTAGTCAATTTGAAAAACTAGATACAGTGAGATATTTTGCTAGTTTTAAGTATCTTTAAAAGCCAGCTACTTTATTTAGTAGTATTCTTAATTTAATTTGCTGAGTTTATAAAAGATTTTTTTTTAGTTAATAAAATTTTATTTCTAATCAACCTATATAAACCTTGAAAATTCAACTTGCTATTTTCAAATCATAAAAATCTTGTGCAATGCAATTATGTGTAGCTACTCAAAATCGTGACTTAAATATGACTAGCTTAAGTGTATCTGTTATTATACCTGCTTACAATGCAGATTCTACCTTAGCGGAAACTCTGCAATCGCTTCAGTCTCAAACTTTTTTTAATTGGGAAGCAATTGTAGTAGATGATGGCTCTAATGATGAAACCGCTGCGATCGCTCATCAATTTACATCAAAAGATAGCCGTATTCGCACAGTTAGTCAGTCAAATCAGGGAGTTTGCGCTGCTCGAAATACTGGCATCGACCTTGCTAATTTCGACTGGCTTTTATTTCTAGATGCCGATGATTGGCTGGCTCCCCAACATTTAGAAAAAATGACAGCCGCACTAGCTGCTGATTCTAGCCTAGATGCTGTTCACTGCGGATGGAGCCGCGTAGCTGCTGATGGCACTCTTTACAATCAAAAGTACGCGCCTGCTTTGGCAGATATGTTTCCCTCATTTGTGCATTCCTGTGCTTTTGTGATTCATGCCTGCCTGATTCGTAAATCTCTGATTGAGGCTGTTGGCAGATTTGACACCTCGCTTTGTATCTGTGAAGACTGGGATCTCTGGCAGCGAATTGCTCGTAGTGGTGCTCGCTTTGGTGCAGTTAGAGAAATATTGGCACTTTACAGAATGCGTCCGAGTTCGCTTTCGAGAAATGGAAATCAATTTTTTACTGATGCCATACGTGTACTTACTCAGGGATACTCTCCCGATCTTCGGGTTTCCAATCCTCATCCTGATTATGTAGATGGACTGAAGTCGAATCAACTTGCTAGTCAAAAGCTCTATTGGGCAAGTTGGTGTGCGGGACTGTTTTTAGGTGTTGGTCAAGATGCTCGGCATCTTCTGCAATTAATTAAGGATGAGTATACACGAAATCTAGATCCGCTTTGGATTGCCGAATGTATCTTTGAGTCTTCACTCCTCCCTAACTGCCAGCTACCAACTGTTTGGTACAAGCTCTGGCCTAATGTTAATCAATATCTCAACGACTTTCTACAGGCTCTAGAATCGCAGTCGCATACTACCAGGTTGACTCGTCGAACTTCTACCCTTCTAGAGCGTATGGTGTTGCAACACGCTCAGATAAACGAACCGATAACTATTGGGACTACTCATGGAGTTTGCTTAGATTTAACACAACCAATTGTTGATATACATACCCCCGCATCATCTGAGCGTTTGTACTGCATAGTAAAAATGGAGGGAATCGAACTCGGTAGCATAGAATTACCTATCTGTGATGGATTAGTGGCTAGTTGGGTAATTCAGGATGCGATCGCATCTCAATTTGCATGGCAGATTCTGGGGAGATTTTTTGAGCAAACAATCTACTCGGAGACTGACAAAAATTCCCACGACCAAATCGGCTGGACGGTTTTTTTGCAACAACTTTGGGGACTTCCAGATTGGCCGGGAGAACGTTTTTATGACTCTGAATTTGTACTAGCAACGACAACAACAAAAGTAAATTCTGCTTTTGTGGTCGTAGAAGTTAGCGAAGAACTTGCTGATTTAGAAGTAGCGCTTCCAGAGCTTGATGTCATGATCGCAGTTGGCGGTGTGGCTTTGGGTGTTGTCACTATCCCTGTGAACAACAACTTAGTCACATCCCAAGCTCAGAGGGTAGCGATCGCCACAGCCAGCGGTTTTGAGTTATGCGTTACTTGTGTGCGAGAAGCCTTGATAGGTAAGCCTTTCAAAGATTTAACATCGCTGCGATCGCGTTTGCAACAAGCAGCTAAAGCAAAAGCTCAGTTACCAGAATGGTTGGCTTTTCCTGGTTCAAGTGCAGTTATTGAGCATCAGCTAGTATCTTCTCAAACTATAGTGCTAGGTCGTCGCAGTGGTTTCAATAGCAGTGTTTCTCGACGAGCAATACTCCCTAAAGCAGTGGCGCGTGAATTAGTAGAAATGGCTAAAGTCACCGCAGAACAAATAGTACAGCTTTCTACCCCAGGAGAGATTCCAGAGCGAGTCATCTATGCACCAGAAGCGCTGAGTTTCTGGTCTAAATGCGCAACCATCTCCTCTGCAACTGATCTGGCAGAAGTTAACACCAGCCATAAATACGATCGCTCTCATTTCGAGAGTCTATTTTCTACCCAACCAGATCCTTGGAAATATACCAATCCCTACGAGCAGACTAAGTACGAACAAACGCTCTCTTTACTTCCTTCGCAGCGAATTGAGAAAGCATTAGAACTCGCCTGTGCCGAAGGTCATTTTACCGTCCAACTGGCTCCTCATATTGAAAGTCTAATTGCTGCTGATATCTCGCAAGTTGCCCTAGAGCGAACTGCTCAACGTTGTAGCAATTTTCAAAATATTAGTTACCAACAGTTGGACATGAATAAAGATCCACTGCCGGGACGCTTCAATTTAATTGTTTGTAGCGAAGTGCTTTACTATACTGGGGGTTTAGCCGAATTGCAAGCAGTAGGCGAAAAAATCGCCGATGCGCTCGAACCTAGTGGCTATCTAATCATGGCTCACGCCCATCAGATCGTTGATGAACCAGATAAACCTGGTTTTGATTGGGGTTTGCCCTTTGGAGCCAAAGCGATCGGTGATACCTTTGCCAAGCTACCTTCATTAAACTTGGTCAAAGAAATCAGAACGCCTCTGTATCGTGTGCAATTGTTTCAACGTCAACCTCGCCTGCAATTTCCCTGGCTCCGCCATACTCCAGAAATAGTTGAACTAGCTAAGCAGCCTACACCAATACCATCTCAAGTTGAGGCTTCTGTCCGCTGGCATGGCGGACAGCCTTCAGAAATTTGGAATTCACAGCCTGTTGTTACCCACAGATTGCCAATTTTGATGTATCACCGGGTTGCACCAATGGGTACAAAGAAAATGGATCGTTACCGGGTAACACCCCAAGCATTTGAGGAGCAATTACAATATTTGCGGGATACGGGTTTTTACAGTGTAGGGTGGGAGAAGTGGCAATTGGCAATGGCAACCAGGCAACCCTTGCCAGGAAGGGCGATCGCAATTACTTTTGATGATGGCTATCTAGACTTTTATGAATATGCTTGGCCGCTATTAAAAAAATATGGCTTCACTGCAACTGTATTTCTCGTAGCAGAGCGAGTGGGAACCTCAAACAGTTGGGATGAGGCTTATGGAGAAGAAGTACCGTTGTTGGGATGGCGAGAAATTTATCAACTTCAAAGTGAGGGGGTTGAGTTTGGTTCTCATGCAGCAACTCATCAGCCGCTAACGGCTTTATCTGTGACAGAGATAGTACAAGAGGGAGCGCGATCTCGAGCTATCTTAGAACGAGCTTTAAATTTACCAGTTAAAACGTTCGCTTATCCTTACGGAGATTGTGATCGCGTTGTTGAGCATCTAATTGGAGCTTGCGGCTATACTTTTGGTTTATCCTGTCGTTCAGGTTTGAGTCAGTTTGGTGATAGACCCCTCAGTTTACCCAGGATTGAGGTTATGGGTTCAGACGGCTTGCAGGAATTTATCAGGAAAATACCATAGTAATACCAATTCCAGGAAAAAATGAGACGCGTAGGTTGGGGAGCCACTCACGTGGGCGGGTTTCCCGACTTGAGTGAAGTGGCGTTTGAACTGAGTGAAACCCAACAATTACAAAACTTTGAAGTGTTGGGTTTCGTTCCGAATGTCACGAAGATAAGCTGGGGGAGCTGAGGAGGCTGGGGAAGTAAAGAGTAATTTTTAGTAACTCTTAATACTATAAAACCCAAGAATACACTTGGTTTTTTGTCTCCCCCCGCTCTCCCCGCTTGCCTCAACAAGTAACTAAACTTAGTGCCATTCGGTTTCGTTCCTCAACCCAACCTACATCCACATCATAATTTTTTGTGAAATGGTATAACTCCAAAATATATATTCAGTAGACTGCAACTATAGGGCAGCTTGTAAAGTTTATCTGACGTAAGGGCGACGTGGGTTGATGCAGGGTTCAGCTTGACCAGCCCTTTCAACGCGAACAGATGAACTGTTCAAGTTCTTTGGAAAGTTGCTCTCAGGATTCTATATTAATAATTGGCGGTCGCCCTGTACTTTTTTTTGTTGCTAACAGACCGTTTATCCCTGACTCTGTATAAGTTTTCAACCATCTCTGCACTGTGACTCTTTCTCTGCCCACGATTAGAGTATGCCAATAATCTAGGACTCGATATCTCCCAATTTCTGCAAGATATATCCAAACAAGTACACGTCGAACGCATTAATGAAGATATCGAAAGTGGATTACAAAGTGGAGTAACGGCAGATCCAGCACTGTTTATTAATGGAATTTGGTATAGCGATCGCTGGAACATTGAGCAGTTGATGGCAGCTATTGTTACTGCAAGTCATTAAGTTTCCTGATTCTTAACCACACGACTAAAATTACAGCTTATACCAAATCAAATAATGTTTGCGACACATCAATAAATATTCTAGAGGTCACGGCAGTGCCCATTGGTGTCAACTTAAGAAGATTTTGCCCAAATTTGTTGGGTGTAAGCGTCAA
>NZ_MTAW01000010.1 GCF_002154725.1 Nostoc sp. 106C
TCTGCATGATGCGGTCATTGACGAGGCAACAATAATTAGCGACAAATGGCGGTTGCTGTGGAAAATTGTCAATCAGCCATCTAAAGGTCGAAATTTGAGTGGTGCCGACCTGAACCGTGTTTCTCTGCATGATGCGGTAATTGATCTAGCAACAATAATTAGCGACAAATGGCGGTTGCTGTGGGAAATTGTCAATCACTCATCTAAGGCTCGAAATCTGAGTGGTGCCAACCTAATTGATGCCAACCTAATTGATGCCAACCTGAGCCGTGCCAACCTGAGGGATGCCTACCTAATTGATGCCAACCTGAGCAATGCCGACCTGAGCCGTGCCAACCTGAGGGATGCCTACCTAATTGATGCCAACCTGAGCGATGCCGACCTGAGCCGTGCCAACCTGAGGGATGCCGACCTGAGGGGTGCCAACCTGAGCGGTGCCGACCTGAGCCGTGCTGACCTGAGCGGTGCCAACCTGAGCGGTGCCAACCTGAGCAA
>NZ_MTAW01000087.1 GCF_002154725.1 Nostoc sp. 106C
ATTTCTCATGATTTATTTATCTATTTCAGGAGAATAAAAACTGGGATGCACCCCACTACCACTGACAGAATCAGGCTGAATCGTTAAGGAACCATCAAGACTAATTCCATCGCCCAAGATTGCTTGCAGTTCTAAGAATAAAATATCTAATCTACTACTCAGACTTTGTAGCGGTTGTGGAATACTTTCCGTTTCCCATCCAAGATCGAGTACAAAGGAATAAAAATTTTCTTCAGAAATTAAGGCATTTTTGAGAGGTAGCAATGCCCTGCCAATTTCGACGAGTATATTTTGAAAGGTATCCATAATATTTTAGACGGGGTTTCCTGGGGGTGATCTAAAAGTTTTATTTTCGGGATATTCTTCATCTAATAAATCCAGTAAGTTAGCATTCACTCGGTTAACAATGAGATACTTACAGAGAAAACAAAACTCTCCTTCTCGTGCTGAACTCTCACCAGATGACCTCATCTTACATTGACCAGCAGCACGGTAGACCTTCCCAGTAAATGTTTGTGCGCCCTCATAAATTCCTAGCAATCTATAGGATTTACAGGGAGGTTTAAAGTCAGGAATGCTAACTGGATAATCTACATCTTTGTTAACAATTGAAACATTAGTATCTTCATTTAAAGGGAGATGAGTAATGCTAAGTTGTTGCCTAACTTCTTTTTCTACTATGGATTTGTAATTTCCCGATGCATCTTTAAACGGAACAAATACTAATGTACCCTTTTTAAAGGTATTTTGCTGAGGAGTTTGATTTCGGCTAATTAGTGTAACAATGCCTGTAGTTTCATCTACTCCATTAATTGGTTCAATAATATCGAGATCGAGAAGATAATGAGCATTGTCTTTTTGGAGGGGGAGTTGAATCCCTGAACTGCTTGGAGTCATGTCTCTCAGAGCAGCTTTGAAATTAAGTTCTTTCGCAACTCGCCAGCCACCCAGTTTATTTTTCTCGATATAAACAGTTATTGTGTTGCCACTTACTTTAGCATCTCTAATCAAAATACTAGATGTCTGTACCCTTAGCAGGTCGAACCATTTGATTTTAGCAATATCTATCCGACGGTTTAATTTATCTTTATAGTTACTGTCAAGATTGATCTGACTTAAAGTGGTAGCGTTATCATAATCAGAGTATGTATCCGGTTGATCGCCTACAAAGTCTTCATACTCATCGGCTAGATTAAAGGAATGTCCAAATTCATGAGCAATAGTATCAATAATATTACTCAAATTTTTTCCTGGATTTGGCATTCTCTGCATAATCTTCTTGGTTGGCGTGAATTGAGGTTGAAAGGCTAATGCTGTTCCTTGATCGACAGAGTTTGCTGTCATCGTCCGCTGATTAAAGTTAGTTCCTCCAATCATTCCATCGTTGGTAATAATGGCGATCAAACCCCTGCTTTTGATAAATCGATTCCCAGTTGAATCTGGCAACCATTCTTGACCAACGCTAGCAGCTACCGCATTAGCATCACGAAGGGCACCAATATATTTCAAAATGCTATTACCTAAGTTTTTCTGATTGTACTGGTGAAGCTCGGGAGGGTGTTTCCGTGGATCGGGCGTTAGGTTACGTGACGGCTCTGCTTTAAACCAGCCATAGATTCTCCTAATCAGTTCATGAAGGCTTTGATTAGAGACATTATCGGCTGAAGGTGGGGTAAAGGTTCCATCTCCACGTACACTCAATCGTTCCGTATCAGCATATCGAGAGCCTAAATAAAGACCAAAGAAGGTATTGCGTTCTTCTAAGATTCCAAGGGAAGTTTGCTTCTTCCAAACCTCAATTACCTTATCCGTTGCCTTAGATGGATCGAGATTCTTTGTCAGATCGTCAGGAGCGAAGGGATCGGGAAGCAACTGGCTCGCCCATAATGTTCTAAGGGCTGCGGGAGAGCGTGATTCACCGCGTAAGGGAAGACCGACTACCTCCACCAAAACTTCTACCGTATAGTTGGTTGATGGTTGCTCTCCTGGTAATTCGCCATTGTAAGGAATTGGAAAACCCTTTTGTAACACCGATTGCGAATTAAAGGAAATGTCTTCATCATTGACTTTAAACCCACAAGTGACTGCCTGCTGTTGGGAAGGTTCAAAAATTTTCCAAACATTAAAACTCTCTTTAAGTAAGTTGTAAGGGCTATGGCGTTTGGCATCAAACAATTTGTTGGTGGCTTCGGTTACAATCTCATCAAATTTACTCTTATCAGCGTTGGTAAATCCTTCTGGCAAAAATAAAATGTTGTGCTTCTCTGTGGCATTTCCTTTGTATCTAACTCGTTCAAGATTTCGTTGTTTACCATAATCTACAACTTTGGCCGGGATCGTTTGCGATCCTCCTCGAAAACTTCCTGTAAGACTAACATCGCCTTCTTTTACCCCTCTTAATCGATAGTCTTTACTATTATCTATAAGCAGTGTGGAGGGGTCACTGGAGGTCAAATCGACATAACCATGTCCTGTAATGTCACCCACGCGATCGCACTTACCGCCAACCGCAGCAATAGGAGGATCGTCGCTAAACTGAGCGTAAATCGTGACTTGTGTATGGGGGATTTGATCGTCTTTGGGAACGGTTAAACCTGGTGTACCAAACCACCAACCTTCAAGGCGATCGTGTACTTGAATTCTTGCAACAATGTATAAAGAGTTGACACTTATATGAATAAAAGTAATGCCTAAATCTGTTGGAGTAATTAAGCCATTGGAGGCAATATTAACAACACTATTCAGCCTAGAGCCAACAGAATTATAGGGAGAGAAGTATGTAAAAATACACTGATTTGTAACATCATTCAGATCGTAGCTTAATTTATTTTGGGCAATTTGTCTTTGATAAACTGTAATCTTCAATTGTTTAGTTGGATCGATATTTCTAACTACATGAAGATCGCAGTGCGGGAATATTATAAGGTCTGACATCTTCGTATTGTTTCTCTATCAACTATTATTGGCTTTAAAATTGGCTTTGATCGAGCTTAAAATTCGCTAAACATTAAATCCTTGTAGCTCCGACTTGCATATGAATGTGATCTTGATGGTGCGATCTTAGATTGTCTCCCAGCACATCAATATAATCTGGATGAATCACGAACCCACCAACATCGCCGATATCTTTCGGCGGACATCGATTTGCCGAACCAATGCCATTACACTCACATTCAAAAGTTCCAAACCGAAACACCGTCTGAAATAAACTATAAGCAAGGGGGTCTGCAACAGGATCTAACCATAAAGAGACACCAGATATGACAGGCTTATTACCCCAATCACGAACAACTTTCCGCTCAAACAAGACCCCATCAACAGTCCCATCAATACCAGAAAAATCGATCGCCCGACCTTGATTGTGAGAATCTGTTGGTGGATCACTCTCACTACCAATACCAAGATGTCGAATTGCCTGTATATCGGGCTTTGAGGCATTTACCCAACGAGCCAATCGATAAAGTGCAATCAGCATCCGTTGGTCCACATTGTTAATTAGGACGGCAGTAGCATCATCCTTATAAATAAAATTGATGCCATTAATATTGGCTCGCTTAACTACAACCCTTGTCGTTGGACTAGGAGACGTAATACCTGTTTTCCAACTTCCCACATAGGGAGTCTGCGTAGCACTGAGTGTAGACTTGCCATTCTCAATCAGATACCCCATCACCGAGTTGGCTTGATTCACTGTCAAATCACGAGCAGCCGTCCATATCCCTGACGGCACAAGATCGAGTACTAACTGGCTTATCAACCCGCTCTCATCCACGCGATCGCTTTCCAGATCGTAGCGTCGGTACTCATCACCCTTAAAAAAGTAAGCTTTCGTTCCACCTTGATAGAGAACCCCATCAAGGTCGGCAGGCCAAACACCATTCCAGTTAGAAGCAATGGCTTTGGGATAGTCAGGATCTGCCCGATCAAACGTAATATCGTACCGCAGATACTCAGGACCGCGAAAGAAGTAAACTTTACCATTCCCCCAGTTCACCGCAGCATCAATTTTTGTCGTAGTCCAATCATTAGGTAAACCTGGCCATCTACCTGCAATTTTTGTCGGTGGATTTGGCGGTAAGTACTCAGGCTCGACCTTATTTAGTCCGATATCAAATTTCACATACTCATCGCCATAGAACAAGTAAACCTTCCCAAAACCCCAATTGATTGCTACATCGGGGGCAGTGGCACGCAAACCAGGCCAATTAGTTGGAGCGATTGGTAGCGCAGCTTGGCCCAACGCACCCGACTGGAAATCGTATCGGATGTAATTCGTTCCCTGAAACAGGTACACTTTACCATTTTGCCACGCGAGGGGAGATTTAATAGGCATCTGTAAAACTCCAGGAAGCAACAAATTAAGGAGTACAACAATTTCAGATCAACAACCATACGGCTGCGCGTCGCCAAATAAGCTTCAGCCGGAGTATCGCCTCGCGATCACCAACCACGAGGGCAAGCAATTTGAGTTTGACGCTGGGACTGCCCAAAATCATCTTCACACGCCCTATTTCCGTTTCCGGTATAAAGCAGGTTCAGTTGAGGTTGAAATCCATTGCGCCCTGGCGGAAGGGCGATAGGAACGGTAAAGTTGCTAGTCCCTATGTGCAAATCAGGTGAAAACTTTTCTTTCATGCCGTGAAGCGATCCACCTCCTTTAGGCAAGGAGATAACTTGGCTTGAGACACCTGATTTACCACTCATAAATACCTCATTGGAGCAGTGCTGTGCAAGTTTTAGCCTAAAAAGGCAACTCAGACATATTTAGCCATGAAAAATTTAGCTTGTATAGCCCGAATTTATTACAGTTCTCAAATCTGTAAATTGCTAAAAGCCCAACTCAGCCTAGTTGTTAAATCAATTGAGGGGTTGCGAAAAATTACAGATTTTCTCCCGATACGATTGCTTGTAATTCAGCCTATATAAGCCTTGTGACAAGCTAATAATATCTGTTACTATAAATCCAAATTATAGTAGTTTATTTAACAACAAAGTTAGCTATTTTTGTCAATTAAGTTCAAAAAACGTAATAAAATCTGTTGCCATTCTACCTAGTCTTAAATTCCATACAGAGGTTAAGAAACTTAATTGATGGCTAAGATTAAATTTTAATAACCGTTAATATAAAATGCTTTAATCTTGCTTCAAAGATAAAAAAAGTTTAATTAGTATACAGTAACCCTCATAAGTATTTTTACTTACGCTATAGCTTTTAATGCACTATAACGATTACTCAAGTTTTAGGGTGCTAGCAAAGAAATTTAGTGAACAAATTAATACTTTCAATACTAGTCAAAAGTAAACTTCATATCAAATTAAACTGACGTGATTGTTAAACAAAAGAGCGTCCCAGTTTCTTGCTGATAACATCAATCTTCTGTACTTAGCAGCCCTTGCAGTAGACCCGTCCTAAAACTTGCAAGCCAATATTTACATGGCTTTGAGACCAATCCTTGCAGATTCTCTTTAAACGTAACAATGAGGGTTTGATATCGTTAGTGATAGTTTAGAGCCGAAAAATGAAGTTATGCATTCAAGGCAATCGGTAATTGTTATTAATGATAATTACCTCGTTAAAACTAAAGTACTAATTCGTAGCCTCACCAACCCGCAAACTGTTAAAATTATTTCTTTATAGATATTTGAGTGCAGCCCAAACCTTTGTGAAGTTATTTTAAAAATTCTCACGAGCCTGATTAAATGTTCTATAAATATACGTTTACTTGAGAGAATTTTATTTTCTGTTTTTTGTTGCTCGGTTAGTTGCTGTTTTCTTTTTTTCTTATGAGGAGTCGTAATATTTTGACCACCTTGATATCCTTTATCTCCTGAGAATTTTTGTTCAGAATCAAATTTTTTCTGTTGTTCCCTAAATAAATTGATGTCTGATGTTGGACCAGGAAATCCTACTGCTACATCAATAATATCTTTGCCATTTGGCAGACCTACTAATTGACTTTTTAAAGTATGTTGTTTTTTCTTTCCTGAATAAAACTTTTTTTGTTCTTCCTTGTCAGATGGTCTATCGATAGGCTGTTCTAGGCTATCAACTAAGAGTTGAAAATTCGTCAATATTTCTTGTACAATCAGAAAATCTCCTTCTTGACCCTCCATCTGTTCTAGTAAACTTGATGGCAGAATTCTGCGGATGATTTTTCTCCAGTAATGAAAAGTAACATGGGCTTCACTTTTAGATACACCAAACAACATCCCTAGTATTTCAAAGGTTGGTATCTGTCTTAAATAAAATAGGCATAGACATATTTGCTCGGAAGTTGATAATATTTCTTGCCGTCCTCCCCCAGGATAATTAATCCTGATTTTTTGCTTTTCTTTTTCCTTCTGGATTTTTATATGTTCTTTTAAAGCTAATTGAAGTAACGCTTGAAACTGTTCGTGACTAATGCCCAAAATCTGTTTTGTTCTCGATGGGTATTTTTGGATATAATCGAAGACAATACACATTTTAAATCAGAGTGGTAGACTTCCAATTTTACTTTCTACCACTTTTTTGTGCCTAGATTATATTTTGGACGGGTCTAGTTCTGCCAGCAAAGATTTCAACTTTTCTTGTTTATCAGGATTAGACCACACCTTAGCCTTTTTGACTTTTTTGTAAGTCTTGTCTAAAAGTTTTTGCAAATCTCCACTTTCAGTAGGCGGTTGTAAGGCTTTTACTTGCTCTCGAATTTGGCTTAATGATAATGAATGCTCGATTGTAGCTTCTCAAAGCTCCATGCGTTCAGAATCTGATGAAACCTTATCTATCTCTCTTACTTTGGTATATTCAATTTGCCCAGAGCGGAGAGCCTCTAATATATCAATGGCTTGAATGCTTATTTCAGATAAAGCCTACGCATTGTCAATTTCAACCAGTTCCTTTCTACCTCAACTGCAAACATAACCACAATGGCAAACATAAAAAATATTACTACTGATTCAGAGTTAAGCAATAAACAATCAAAAGTTTTGTATATTTTTTTACTGCTTAAATTTTGAGGCTAGACTAAACTAAGTCTTTAAAAACTATTTTTCAAGTAAAAATTATATTTTAATGTATAAAAAGTTATATTTATTTTGTAGATAGAAATTAGAAATTTGTTGAATAGATTACCGATAAAAAGAAAGTAAAATTAAACTCTACGGGTATTTTAGTGCCAAAAAGCAAAAATTTATATTGAATTTTATAAGTTTAATTGTTTATATATGACAATTCAAGCTAAACATTTTGACACTAGATTAAATCAATGGATTCATACAGATGGTAATACAAATAATCCAGATTCGCTGTTAAAAGAAGAACTTAATAATACTCTACTAGAATATTTCTTTCCTAGTGTAAACTTTTCGTTCGGGCATATGGACGAAAAGTCTACTGTGGAAGAATTAATTAATCACCCTGAAGGTCATAAATTATTACTATCGTCAAAAACTCGATTGTTATATGGCCTCGAAGAATGTCTAGATACAATTAGGCAATTATGCCCTGATAACAAAGATAGAGGTGCTTACGGGTCTATCTTTCTTGGTTCATGTAGAAATGCTGTCAATAAAGAGTTAAACATCCTAATAGTTGATGATAATAATGGTGAAAATGGCGGTATTATCAGTAATGACCAAGCATATCGGTTAACAGGAGACTGTTACGGACAGATATCAAAAGACCTGTATCATGAATTAACTAAGCATCAAAAAGGTGATAAATATCGAGTAATTCAGCACCGCTTCGGTTGGACTGATCGAGACGGAGATGATCGGAAATACCGTTTTGGTAAAGGTACACTACGCCCTGCTAACCTTGAGCAAATCCTCAATTATCAAAACTCGAATAACTCAACTAAAATCGATCTAATTCTTCCCTTATCTGCGTTCAAGGGAACTGATAAAGACAATCCTAATGGCCCGACTAAGCCTCAAATTCAACCTGGATTGTACCGACAAAATATCTGGCTAGGTGAAAAATCACAATCTGAACTCGGCAAGACAGCTATATCGCAGTTACTCGCTTCATTCCCTAACGGACTGAAAGACTTTACTGAACAGCTAGAACTTGAAGCCAAAAAGCTTAAAGAAGCACAGGATGATCCTCGGCAGCTTGCACAACTTTACTGCGAAAAGTACGAGAAACGGAAAGCTTTTTTAGAAGAACAAGCAACCACACTAGAAGAACAAGCAACAGAAGATCCAACAGTAGCAGAAGAATTAGAAACTTTGCACGATCGCATTGCTACTGACTCGTTTATTTACAAACTTATCAAAGCTGACCTGCAAGGAGAGGGACAACTTCTCGAAACTGAGAAAGTACAGCGCGAACTCGCCCGGTTCGTCCAGAACGAGTGGAAAGAAATCGCCATCGGCAAGACGTTAACGTTTGAGCGAGCAATGGTCATCCCCTCCAAAGACCTGCAAAATGGGGAAATTTCCATACCGCATTATCAAGACGGGGAAGAAGTTCTCAACTTCCGCTCCCCTTTCCTCAACTCAAATGGTCTGTGCGTCTCAACTAACAAAATTGTAGAAGATATCCTGGGGCCTGATGGCCAACCTCTCGCTGGTGCGATCGCTGTCTCGGATGAAACAAGCGATCGCATTTACAACCGCCTCAATGAGCAAATTAAATCTATCCTGCCAGAAGCTCAAGGAAAAAATATCCAGTTAGAAGGTATTGAAAACTACTTAAATCAAAGTATCAGTAAGCTCGAAACTCAAGATAAAATCGAGTTTACTAACAAATTTAATCAGTATATTTTAGAGCTAAAATCAGCTGGTTATGAATTAGAGATTCTGCCTCAAGAGTCCGAACAAGAGCGCCAGGCACGCGATTACGATGGTGATTGTATCGGCTTCGAGCGGGCAACCAAGTATCCCAACCTCACCACCGAAGCAAAGGAGCGTAACCTTCCTGAAAACGCCTACGCTCCAACTGTCAAACTTAAAAAACAATCTTTTTATCAAGAAGATGGCAGCCAGCCAGAATTTGAGGAAATCGCCATCCACATGAGCGATGGCATTAGTGTGGGTGTTATCAACAATCACCTTACCTCAATCGAGGCTTTAGAGTCTGAAATTACGATTCTGAAAAACTTTGGTAGCGAGAAAGACTCAATTGAGTACGTACAGCAGGTAGCCAAACACTACGAAGATTTATTCAAAACAGAAGCCTGGGCAAAATCCAAGGGTATTGAAGGGAAGGAGATTCCGAGCAAGTATCGTAGTTACATGGAAGAGTTCATCAAAACTGTTCGACAAGAACCCGCCAATACACTAGTGGCGATGAACATTAATACCCAAATGTACCGTGAAATGATTGCCGAGGCAGCATTTCAAAATCAAATTGCAGTTGACCTTTTTAAGAGTGCCAAAAAACCTGAAATTGAAATTATTCGCAATAATAGTCGGATTCTTCACCGTGAAGTCAACTATATTAAGGATAAGAAGAAAGATGTCTATATTGACAATATAATTCAACCGACGGGATACTCACCTGTTGAGTTACTAATTGCTCAAACCAATCAGTATTTTGAAAAAGCTCGCCTCGAATCGCGTGAAATCGTTCAATTTCAAGCTTTATTTAAAGGGGTTGAATTTTCTCACGAACAGCGATTAAGAGCTACCCTCATCAAAAAAGAATTCGACAAATCATTCAACCGAGCAAGTGAGCTATCTAAACAAAAAGAAACTGAAAAAGGGCCATCTGCAAATATTACCCTTGCTAATGGTAATCAAGTAAGTATAACTAATCTTCTACAGTATGATAATGAATTTATCTGGAAAGCTAACACAGTTACGATAAAAGTATCAGAAATATCCGAAGATAAGCGCAACAATAACCACCCGCATAAATATTTAGTTTATGCTCAAATTAACGATGAAACTGAGAATGGTAAACCCAAGTTTAGAAAATTAGGAACACTGGCAAGGGAGCAAGAAAATAAACTCGAAGAAATAGGAATTACACTTGGGCAAGAAGTAAAATCTAACAAAATATTGTTCCAGCCTGAATTAAGCGAAGGTCAAATTAAACTTCTTTACCAAAAAGCTTACCAGATAGCAGAGGAATTTTATAATTCGATTCCAGAAGACCAAAAGCTAACAATGGCAGCTGCCACCTGGGCAGTATCAACTACTCGTGAGAATAGTAATGATAAAAGTAGCGATCGCCAAAATAAAGTTTCTAATTTCGCCTTTGCTGCCTTTCCTCAAGAGATTATTAGTCAGTTAGATACACTCAAGTTTACCAAGTTTAGTATCACTGGATTTGACCGGGATAGTGAATTTATTAATGAAAAGCAACCTCAGAGTATTCGATTTAATCTAGCTGAAGATGGAAAAAGTGTAATTGAAATCCAGAATCAAGAGGGTAATTACAAATCATTCGGAAATATTGAACAAAGTAATGCCCGGCTACCAATTGGTACTATTGCTATTGGCAGTGTTGAAAAAGGTGAAGTATACACCACCTCTGTTACAACCAAAGTACCCGGATTACCAGAACTCACTTTCAAAGTAGGCGAAGTTAATAAGTTTGGAAATTCCCAAAGGTTTAATAATGAACCTGCAATGTTAACAATCGAAAAGGTTGACCTGATTCGGGAAGACTATACTATCTATCTTCAAAATGGTAATAAACCTGAAAAACTAGGCAATATTGATAAAGAATCAATCAAAGAAGGTATTGCCCAAGGCTGGCTAGCGGAAAAGCCTGGGAATGGGCAACAGTTACATCTTAAAATTCAAACTATTATCACTGGACAAAATGCCTATGCTATAGCAGAAACATCTCAGAGCTATCTGTTACGAATTAATATTACGAATCCAAAATACAAGAAACAGGAGATTAACAACCAAGCATTTCAAGAAACTTTAGTCAGGGCATTTGATAAAAAGCACGTTTATATTGCTAAAATTGGCGGCCAATCACTCGGTATTATTGGTCAGCATAATGAACGTCTCGAAGCTGATTTAAATAAAGGGAATATACAAAAACAGTGGCAAAGGAAAGAAAGTAGCACTGTACAAAAATTAATTGATACGGGCATTATTCGCCCAAACCAACAACGAACCACTATCCCTGTACAGATTACCAGTAATGAAAGTACCTGTAAAATAATTATTAATCCAGAAACAGTACAATATCCCGACAAATGGGTTAAACGCAGTCAGCTTATAAGTAATGAAAAGCCTGTCAGAGAAGAGCAACAAGAAAAACGCAACTAAATACTAAGTAAAATTAACGAACGCCCTACAATCATTTTCCAAGATAAAGAACAAAAATTAGTAGGGCTTTTAGGATTAGCAGTTGATGAAAATATAACCGAAAAAACTAAAAAGTATCTTGAAAAAGTAGGAGTATCATACGAACAGCTTCCTGTATCACAAGCTCAGTTAGAAGCTAAAAAAGGAATGACTGTATTCGTACTTGATGAAACTACTATCAGCAGCGAATTAAGACAAACCTTTATTAACCGTGCTGGTGGTCATATCAAAAGTGCAGATATACCCTCACAACCCACTCCAATTATTGCCCAACAAACTGTATATTTTTATAATCCAAATCAACAATATAGTTCGCCCGATGGATCGCTCTTAGAAACTAAAGAAGCTATTGGGTTAGTAGTTCCCGCACAAGACGCGATCGCTGTAGTCACTTGGTTAAAATCAAAATCTACTGAAAACGATTATTTTATTGAGAGTAACACAGCTACATTTATTTTTAATAAAAATGAAATTAGTGAGAAAATAAATGAAGAATTTAAGAGTTTACTGGGAGAAGCTATTAATATTGGTGAAATTGATGGATTTGACCGCTACGAACAGCTTAGTGCAGAGTTAAATCAAAAAGTTGCAACTGAAGGTAGTCTTTTAAAATTAAACCAAATTCCAGAAAATAGTGAGTACAAAAAAGCTCTACAAGCACTTCCTAACCGTCCAAAAGAACTCAATCAAGAAGATTCTCCAGTACCAATTGTTCCTGCTAAAGCTTTATCAGAAAAGAATATAACTAATATTCAATTGAATACTAACGTCACAGTTGCAGGAATTTCACAAGTCTATCAAAACGCGGGTGAGATACAAGTAGTAAATAATACACAATCAGAAGCTAAGAATCAACCAATATTACTACCCAACTCGCGTCAAGCCGATCCAACTAAAGCTATCGAAATATTGGGTAAGGTAAGCGAGAAAAAAGTAGACCAGCTGCGATCGCATCTTGAAACCCACCTCAAACCCATACTTGAAAATGACAAATCCAACTATGCACCACTGAGACAAGTTGCCTGGGTCGGTGCAAAATGGGATTTGAAGGATAAAGACTTTAAGCCAGGGGTGCAGGACGACTCTTTGATGGAACTTGTCAAACAAGTATATCCTGACGCTGATATTGTGCTGGTAACTTATTCCGAGAACCCCGGTGCTGGCATAAACTATCACCGCGATGACTCCTACGCCGCGACGGAAGCCCGCAACATTAATATCGGAAATTCTGACTGGGGCTATCGCGCTGCTAAGGAACGAATGGCATGGACTAGGGAAGAGAATCAGGACGCACCATACCAAGAGTTTAAACTTGAGTCAGGTACAGTAACCCGCTTCAACTGCAAGAACGAACACGCTGCACTGAATACTGAGGCTGGCAGATGGTCTATCAACATCTGGTCAATTAAAAATGATCTGGGCAGAGAAAACAGCGTTCGCCAAAAATTTGAGAACTTCCTCACCTCAAATCAACCTCCGCGTGCGGTAGTCCAAAGCAACAGCGACCTCACCATCAGAGCTAACGAGTGGACACCAGGGGGAGAAATTAAAGTAGAGCGCAGTTATCCCAGCCTCAGAGAATTCACCCAAAACATACCCTCACACCCTTCAAACCAACCAACTGTCGAAGAAATTATCGCCATTGGCAATTCCACTGCGGCACGCGCTGCTAATCCTCAAATTCCAGATAAACCGACTATATCTGGCAAACCAGTACCAATGGTATATTCGCTGCATCTGCACGGCGAAGCTGCGGCAGTACCAGTTGATACAACCATCGATGCTATGCGCGGACACGGTAGGATACACACTACTAGAGGTGTAGACTACCAAAAAACTTATGGTATCAATGAGGGAGATATTGCGATCGCCCAAGGTAAAAACGGCGAGCAAGTTGCTTTTCGGGTAGGTAAACAATACGAAATTACCACCCAAATGATTCAAGACCCAAGTTACCAGCAAGCCTGGGCGAGATGGGAGAAGCATTCACCAAAAGAACTTACCCAAACTCAAGCGAGTAAGAGTCAGGTATATGGCTTATTCATGGAGCCGCTAGGAGATTATGTCAATGGCAAAATTGTTCCGTTCCCAACCATCCAAAAACAACCTGCAACACCAGTAAATATCAGCCCCGACTCTAAAGATGGGCTGGGAGTAGCACTCAGCCTTGCCACTGCACTTGCCAAAGAACAAGGCAAGCTGCAAAACGATTACCAAGTTTCAGTCAAAAATAATCCAGAAGCCCCCGCCGGGCAGTATGGAATAGAAACCCATGTCCAAAAACCTCAAGGGGTAGCATACGCATCCGCCGAACACGCATTTAATCACCAAAAGCAGTTACATCCATCAGTTGATGAATACCAGCTAATGGTAGAAGTGCTTCAGGCTAAACTCGAACAACACCCCCGGCTAACTGAGGCGATCGCCAAACGTGGAGGAGTCAATTGGTTAGAGAACTGTACAAGCATTACTAATGCCCAGGATCAACAGTGGCAAGGAAAGGGTAAAGAATCCGCATTTATTCAAGCCCTTAGCGAAGCGTATATATATGTAGTTGCAAAATCACAACAAACTACAGTACAAACCCAGCAGGACAAGTCCCAACAGACTGCTCTGCGGCCCACAAATCCACTGTCTCAACTCGAACCTATAAACGCCGCCGTCGCTGAACACATGAAAAAAGACATTGCGATGGCCCAAATAGCTACCCAGTTTATTGGTAAATCAGCTGCACCCCCCGGTACACCTTCAAGCACACGAAGTTACGAGCAAGCATGGGGGGAACGCGCCAATACAGGAAATTACTCAAAAGAAGACATCATTATGGTGTCTGGATCTGGGCCGTGGCGTGGAGTAACAAGCGAGCAAATTGCCCAAACATTTGAAAATCACTATAAACCCTTACTTGATAAGGCAATAGCAGTAAAAAGCTCTTTTCTAGTTGGAAACGCACAAGGAACTGACCAATTAGTTCAAAATTATCTTCAAGAAAAAGGGTACAAAGTAGAACAAACTTCCCAAGGATACGCAGTATTTAATCCTGTAGAAAACACCAAAGTTAGTAGCGATACTATTTCTGTCGATATACAAGTAACAGATAACTCATTAATTGCTAAAGATAAGCGCATTTTTTCATCACAACAAAGCCAACAACCAAATATTGACCAAGCACTCGCATCACCTGCTCAACCCAAAATGCAGCAGGTTGGAGCGATGGATAGCATTATCGAGCGGATGAAAGCTAATACGGTGCAAAATCTTCAAAACTGGTATATGGCAGCTGAAAAACTCGGTAAATCAGACACATATCTCAATAGAATTCAAGAGATAACTAATTTATACATTCAAGAGAATATTAGTCTTGAGAATGCTTTTAAGGCAATGGAACAAGACATTAAAGAATTAGAAAAAGTTAATAAGATGACCAGTCTTGCTCAACGTGTAGTTAAGACAATTGGACAAGAAGATATTAATGGCATTATGTCAGTCCAAACAGAAAAATATCAGATTGCTACTCAAACTCAAAACCAAACTTATCTAGTTAAAGATAAAAACGATAATGTCTTGTTATATGTCAAACAAGGAAAAACTCAAGTAAGTAATGTTAGTGATGAAACATTACAAGATTTTAAAGTTATGAGCGATCGCATCAATAATGCACTCAAAGATGTCAAAAAAGATTTAGTAGAAAGGTAATTTTACTATGAAAGAACTAATCAAGTTTCCAGTAGAAGGTTTAACTCCAGCAATGCAAGCTTGTCTCCTCAGAGAATTAATCGCACAGCTTAATATACCTGATGAGAAATTTGAAGAATCTGCAAAAAATCCTCCAACTGCTGAGGAACGACAAGAGGCTATGTTAAAGTTAAATTCAGAAATGAATATAATCAGTGAAATAGCACAAGAGGAAGTAAAGTTAAGCTCCACAGAAATTGATCCTATCAATTTTGTTAATCCAGCTAGTCCAGAGTCATCTTTAGAACCCGAAGTAAGCCAGTCGAAAGAAAATATAATTGAGCCAGATGTTCTAAAAAACTTTACAAATAAAAATGACGATAATAATGGCAACCTAGTAGAAGAATGTCAACACGATAAAGTACAATCTATTATCGCTAATTTCCAAATTCAAAAATTTGTTATTCCTGTAATTTTAGACTGCTTAAATATATTCGGTAAACCAGACAAAGAGACAGGAAGTATCATTTATAAAGGTGAGGCATATACTGCAAGCCTAAAATCAGAAGAAGATTCACAAACTCTTAGCCTTGATAGAAATTCGCCTGATTCAGAAGCAAGCCAAGAAGCACTCCTAGCATCTCGTAATAATAGCTCAGAGAATTACTCTATTATCATCAATAACCTTACCCATAATGAATTTGAACGGTTGAAGGCTCTGTTCGATGAGCAACAAGCACGCTGCGAACAGAACCAGCAACAATTCAAAAACCAGGATGCTGTTCAAGAGATAGGTTAAATCAACCCAAAGCACACACCATAAGAAAAAGCTATAAACCCCAAAACTAGCTTGTTATTAAAACTCAAGGGAGTTTTGGGGCAAATAACAACCGCAACAGAAAAATAGTAAAAAGACGCAGTAAAATCAAACAAACTCGTCGGGTTAATAGGTAATCTACCTAATCCGACCAAACATAGCATTCCTATTAAAGACCAAACAACAATATTTTCTATCCATCCTAAAAGTTTGTTGTTATTCATAAAAAATTATTTATTAATCCATAAGTTCTAAAAAATATTAAACCCTAGTTTTACCAATAAATTAATCTAGTAAGTATAATATCTGTGGAAAAACCACCTATATAAAGTTAAATTAATTTGCCTACAACTCACTTCAATCCTGCCTTTTAGCTTGTCATAACGATAAATCTTCACACCGACCTACTTAAACTAATTGCTTAATTGAAACTAAACAAACTACCCAATCAGTTTATAAATTTTTAACAAACAACAATAAAGTTTTTAAATAAAGTAATTATTTTATAGTAAGTATAAAGATTAACTAATAGTTAAAATTAAGTGTTATAAGTATTATAATCAGGGACAATACTAAACCAAACAGTATACAATATGAAACCTATTAATGTTGTCATCATTGAAAATGAGAACATATCTAGGGTTGGCGCAGCGACGATATTATCTGAAACTGGTAAAATCCAGGTATGTGGCCTTGCAAAATCCGGCAAAGAAGGAATAGAAATTGTTGACCAACAAAAGCCAGATATCGTGGTGATAAATATTGATTTACCTGATATCAATGGCACTGATGTTATAAGTTTAATTAAATGCAAACACACGTCAATTAAAATAGTGATTATGACTGCAAATAGCAGCAGAGATACCATTAACGCAGCAATTAGTAATGGCGCAGACTGCTACTACTGTAAAAATAATGCCAGAGAAGAAGTAGGAGAAAGATTCATTGAAGCAGTAATGGCTGCATACAATAATGAATCATGGATTGACCCAACTATTAATCGCATTCTAATTGATAATCTTAGGTCAAATGACACAGCCGATAAAAATTCACTAGATTTGTTAAGTGATTTTTCTAATAAAGAAATTACAGTTCTCAAATTAGCAGCTGGTGGCATGAAAAATAATGAAATTGCCAATGTCATGTATGTTTCCGAAGGTACAGTCAGGTCATATTTACATAATTCATTTATCAAGTTAGGAGTCAAAGATAGATTAAACGCTATCCGGGAAGCTATCCGCCTGGGAATCCTCAGCTTTGCAGACATGAAAATTGAAGAAGAAGTTACTCAAGCAACCCACACAAGAGTCAAAACTAACCAAAATAGTCAAAAGGATACAGCTAAAACGAGTAATAAGGGATACAAAGGCTGGGTTGCCTAAAAAATTAATTAACTGCAATTATGCAGCCACCTGAATACTTCTTCTGCTGACGGCAAGTTTTAATGATGGCAGCGTTTCTAACATAAATACTACGTGCTATCTTACCTTCATTAGATTTGGCCCAATCCAGAAGCTTTTTATCTTCGGGTTGTAAAATAGCAGTTCCAGAAGCCGCCTGCTGAAAAGTTACACTTTCAGCAATAGTTTTGTATGTAAAAACACCAATTGCAGATCCCAAAGCCAGTACAAAACCCAACACTCCCGCTACTTGTGCCAATCGCCAATTACTTACGCCCAAGAGAGGCAATGCACCACCAGCTTGCTTAGTCATCTTAATTAAATCCTTAGCGGCTTGGGCGATCGCATTTTTTTGTTGCTGTATTGCCACCTTAGAAGCACTATTTAACTTATCGTCCACCATGTCAGCCCAACCCACCACAAGCGAGTCAAGCCTACCAGGTAGTTGCTGCAACGCAAATTGGGTTGTACCTAGTTCCGCGTATAGGTTAAATAAGGGGTCATCAGGTCTAACACCCAATTTAAGTATCCAATCAGTGACCTCTGCTTTCTTTTCTTCAGAATATTCTGCAATAACTTTTTCAACAACTTTTGCAATATTGGTCATAAAACCTCACGGTATGCGGGAAACTCAGCTTTTCAAAACTGAGAGGGAAGCGACGCGTGCAGCATCTCCACAGGAGAAACGACTTTAGTTGCAGTGATAATTAGTCCGCTTGAGCGTCGTATCAACCTGATTTTGTTTTTACTGAATTGACCAAGGCGTCTCCAGTTCTGGTCAGATACAGAAACTTGTTTTTCAGTATCGCCACTTACCCAACCGCGATAAGTCTTGTTACTTTGGGTAGCTTCAACGTAATCGCCTTTTCTAAAACCATGCCGCGTCATCGTACCGCCGTACTTCCTTCTCACTCCGCTTTTGGCTGGAACCATGAGATGAAGTTGACGGCGCGATACTGGAGGACGGCGAATTACGGTGAATGGCGCAGGTGTTATTTTCACTTCACCCTTCCATCCCATCGTTTGACGGTCAATCATACCGTACTGGATAAATGTGGAGCAAGCTAAAGCAACGCCGTCTACTGCATGGGTTGCGGGTATCGCGTCACTCTTCGAGTGCTTCTGTTTGTGCAACCCTAATTGTTGTCGGATATTTGCGGTTTGCCAGCCTTGAAGCTGGTTTACCTTGCCGTACCCCTCTACGTTTTCTAGTTGCCATTTCTGACCAACCATTACTGGACTGAACCCTTTATTGCCGCGCGCTTTAACTATTTCGTAAGCGACATCACTAATGGGGTAAATCAACGATAGTTCGCCAAGTACCCGTAATTCAAGTTCACGGTTTGCTCGAATACTTGGCGGTATCTTGCACTGCCTGCGATTGTCAAATCTTTTTTGCCGATGAGCGCGTTGATCATAAGGCAGACTGCGATTAATTCTACGACCTCTGCGACCTCTCCGCATCATGGCGCGTTGCTCCATGCGTCCCCGCACTGTTTTAAACGGCAATTGAAGATGTGCCAACCACAAGGTAAACTTAGCAGATTGTACACCAATACCCGTGTACAACTTGCCTGGGTCAATACCAACCGCTATAGGTTGCGTATTGGTAGTTCTAGGGCATCTGATTAACTGAATTTGGAAGATACCAAGGTCGTTGTATACAACCCGCGCTTTTCCTTCCTTTAACCAACGTCTTGCTCTACTGGCTTTTGTTGGCATTAATGGCTTTCCTGATGGCGATAAAACTGGTACTCGCATGGAGATAATCCTTGAGTAAAGTTATGAGTCCCCTCGACCAACACAGACAGAATGGCTTGCCTTTACGCAACACTGTTGACAAAACAGTTTGTAGATAAACCCGACTAGGGAAGCATCGAGTAGTACGTATCAGCCTGTGTCTCAATGGTCTAGTCAAACACGTAAGATTTGCCTCTTACAAGCTCAGTGGCTTTAACCCTGAGTTATTGACAGGTTGTTTAAACAGTTAATTTAAAATCTTACTGTCAATTTGGTAAAGCTAATACTTACCATTCCTCAGATTCAATATCTTCAGTTACATCAAAATTGGAAGGATTTTGTTAATTTGCACCTACAGAAGCTAGTTCTGTACAGTTCTTACTCAGCCCTAAATAATTAGAAGCAATCGCATTAGAAACAATAGAATTATTAAAATTATCCATCCAGTTGAATACTATCGAACGCTGAATAGTATTAAGAGGGGAGTTAGTTTCAATAAGTTGAGCATAGGGTAAACCAGTATCCTCAAGCAACTGGTAAAAGTCGTTATGCAACCCGCCCAAAACTAGCTCCAAGCCATTTAATTTTTTAATATTAGCTTGGAATTTACTACCTTCATAGTATCGAAATTGCTTGCCAAAGTAATAATTTTTGATAACAACATAGTCAACTTGACCACCAAAATGGTCGTATAAATCCTCAAGATAATCTTCAACACAGTCTTTACGATGTGATATCGGGTGCAAGAAAGTAACACGATATCCGAGATGGTTAAGATTTCCTATCAGTGAAACATCTTTATCAAAAAACTTGAACTCTTGGTGGTTTTGACCTGGCATATCCGTCAAAACTACATCAATATTTGGAAACATTTCTAAGTCAAGTAATAATCTATCCGAATCGCCCCTAGACAATCCCAAATGGTTTATTTCAAA
Source organism: Nostoc sp. 106C (assembly GCF_002154725.1). Taxonomy (GTDB): domain Bacteria; phylum Cyanobacteriota; class Cyanobacteriia; order Cyanobacteriales; family Nostocaceae; genus Aulosira. Next base: position 19,824 of record NZ_MTAW01000087.1, read on the forward strand.
ACCTTTTGTTTTATACATCGATAGCTTGTTACGATAACCGTGGTAGAAAACACGCGCATTGCATTTACTTTTCAAGTACAATTCCAGCAAGAGCCGAGAAACTGTGGACTTACCCACACGAGCATCACCCGATGTAATTACAAAACGCTTTCCAAACATAAAAACCAAGCAACCTATTCAATTAAGCAGCTATATCTTCAGATGGTAAATTTGCATCTTGGTTTTTAGCTTTTTCTTTTTCTTCGTTTTCTCTAAGCTCTTTAGATTTTTCCACAACTGCTGGATAGTAACAGTCATCTGGTTGTATATCAAAACCCAATAAATTAAATGCTGGCTTAATTTGCGCTTCAAACTCAGCAACCCAAGATTTAATTCTTGACTTAATTACAATATTTGTTTCTTGATGAGTCTGACCTTCATTAAATGTTAAAGCATGGCGGTCAAGAAAGTCATAAGACTTGTAGAATAAATCTGGCATTACAAGTTCTATCAGACCTTCTGCAAGCATATTCTGACGTAGAGAAGAGTCATTATATCGCTCAAACTTTTCTTCTTCACCATGAAATAGATTTTTGACAACAATATAATCTACTTGGTCTTTACAAAGTTCACGAAGTTTTTCTAAAACATTTATAGAGTCAAGAACTCTACTAATCACTGAAACCATTGTCACTCGACAATTAATTTCAGTTTTTAAAACTTCAAAAAATGCAAGCTCTTTGACATAACTTTCAAAGAAACCTCCAGATTGTGCTGGCAAGTCTAATAATGTGATAGGACAATCACTTTCATCTAAATTAATTAATAAATCGTCAGCACCACCTCTATGAAAAATATCAATATAACGTATTATAGGGCGGTAATCTTTTTGAAAATATCTTTCTATCTGAGGATTCCTTAAGTCAGCTTCATAAGCAACACAGGGTAGATTTTTATTAATATAAAGTTGAAAGATTGCTCTTGCAAAGGTACTTTTACCCACGCCACCTTTATCACCTGTTATAATTATCAGCCGCTTTTGAGGCTTACCATTAGTATTGGAGGAAGTATTATTTGACATGGCTGGTTGTTCTTTATTTTTTCGGGTCATAATATTGTTTACAAAGTGACTAAACTTTGTTGTGTTAGGTTAATGTCAATTTAAATTTTTAAATTTGTAAACAAAAATCAATAAATTAAATTAATGCAATAGGTAAATCAGCGACTATATTGCTCAATAAAATTTTCCTAATTTATTTTGAATAAACTACTTTGAGTATGTAACCTATCGCTTAAAAAGCCAAGCAACAAAATTCCACATTAAACCAACATTTGTTGATATGTAAATTAGTCATAAATTTTATGTCGTTTAAAGTAACTTGACTTTCAAGAAAGGCATTATGATATTTTGATCGAAAATAATCTATGAGTGAAGTACGAGCTGATTATGATGGTGCTTGGAAGGAAGGTGTAGAACAATATTTTGAAGCGTTTCTTGCATTCTTCTTTCCAGAGATTCAAGCAGAAATTGATTGGGAACGAGGCTATGATTTTCTCGATCAAGAATTGCAGCAGTTGATGAGAGAATCTGAAATTGGTAAGCAATTTGTCGATAAGCTAATCAAAGTTTGGCTAAAAGATGGAAAGGAAACTTGGTTGCTGATTCACCTGGAAATCCAAAGCCAAGTAGATACCAACTTCCCTAAACGGATGTTTTCCTATCACTACAGAATCTTTGACCGTTATAACCAAGAAGTTGTTAGCTTGGCAATTCTAGGAGATAATCAAGCCAATTGGCGACCGCAAGAATATAGTTATGGACGTTGGGGATGTCGTTTGAGTCTTCAGTTTCCCATTGTCAAGCTACTGGACTATGAATCTCGTTGGTCAGAATTAGAACAAAGTGATAGTCCTTTTGCTGTACTGGTGATGGCGCACCTGCGGACACAAGCGACAACTCAAGATTTAGCAGGCCGTTTGCAGTGGAAGTTGAGCCTAATTAAACGAATGTATGAGTTAGGCTATAGTAGAGATAAAATCCAGCAAATCTTCCGGTTGCTAGATAGATTAATGACTCTACCACCGGAGTTAGACTTAAATTTTCAAGCCGAATTAGAGCGTTTTGAGGCTGAACAGCAAATGACATACATGACAAGCATAGAACGCATAAGTATAGCAAAAGCTACCCAGAAATATATTGCTCAAATCCTAACAATTCGATTTAAAGATGTTCCTACCGAATTAGTAGAAAAACTAAATGAATTATATGACATTGAGTTATTGAATCAATTGTTAGAAAAAGCCGTAACTATCGGTTCAATATCTGAGTTTGGGCAACAATTAAGTCAAGAAAATACAAATACATAGTTTCAAATTTGCACGGAACGCTGACCGTATAATCATAAATTCTAACTACTAGCTAACTTTTTTTGCTTTCAAATACAAATTAATTCCCCGATCAAATCTGCTGCCAGTTCTCCATATTTTTGTTGAATAGCGTCCCTGTACGGCAAGCAATCTTCACTTAAAAAGTCGCGGATAAATAGAGAAAAATTAAATCCTCTTTTCGAGTCCACGTATTCTGTTAATTCAATATTAAACAACGATTTAAATTCATCCTCTCTTTGTTTGAGTGCTGAATATTTAGTTAAATTGTTGGCTTGGAAGATTGGTTCAACTACTTGATTAAACAGTTTTTCCATTAAGATATATTTCATATTTCCTTCTATATTTTTGTACCCAATTTTACTCACAAATATAATAACTTCTGTAAAGCTGAATCACCTCTTTTTGTGCAGTTAAAATCTAAAATACCAAATATCTTACCGCCTGATGTCCCTCATCTTTTCCAAAATTTTTCGCTTTCCAACTCCAAGGAAAACGGTAGACACCCAGGATTGGCAGTCGCCCACTCCTTAGCTTCTGCAATTAGAGTTTCGTTACCGGAATCGAGGTAGAATTGCATTTTGGCACGTTGCTCTAAGCGATCGCGTTCTTGAGTGCTGAGAATATGTCCCGTAATTACGCAGTATTGGCGCATCTTAACCTTAGCTTGGGTTAAAGCCATTAGCCGTAGTTTTGTCACTCGCTTGAGTTCCTCGATGCGGTAGGAAACATCAGCAGTGTCGTCACCAACAGATGTGCCGTGCAAGCCGTTGTTGGCATTTTGAAGTGGTTGTTCTAGTGGAACCGCAGCAGGTATCGAAACTACACCCAGCCCGTTATCCTCCGTGTTAGATAAGTTTTGATTATCAACTTTTGACAACGTGCCGGAGCTACACAGGTATATAAAATCCTGATCAGAACTGAATTGATTTGATTGTAAAATATTTGTATGAACTGAATTCTCTAATTGATTGCTGGTTTTATTTAAATTAGTTTCAGCAGTATTAGAAGAATTTATGAATTCAAGATTTTCCGCAGACTGGATGACAGCTGAGTCTGACTGAGAAACATCAGGTTGTTCAACTACCTCTGCTGACTCCAGCCCTTGGAGGGCTGTAGCAGCAGGAGGTAAACACTTACAAAAAACCTTCATATAGAAAGAATGAACGTAATTACTTATTCCACAAGGATTTTGAGTATCGTGTTTTACAAACGACCTTTGAAATTCGTAAAGTTGCCCGTTCTCGCTTGATTGATAAGGGTTTAAGCTATTTTCTGCCCAAGGGTCTAAAATGTAGCGTGTGGGATGCCACAAATGTAAGTGCTTTTGTAGTGTCTCTTGAGAGACAGTTTTGTTAAAGCGGCGTTTATACTCAGCACGTATAGCTTTTGCCCGTTCAGTAGCCCCTGCTGGTAATCCACTATTCCACTCTATTGCTGTTACTACTATCTTGATTCGTCTTTGGGCTTTTTGGCTGCGTTCCCAGTTCTGTTGGTGGCGACGGTCAAATGAAATTACGTTATCTTTAGGTTGATCAATGCTGCCAACACCTATTGCTATGGCTTCTGCAAATGTGTTGGCGAATGTACCTAACAGCCGTTCGGGATAACTAACGTAGGCACTGTACCATTTATTACGAATTGTGCATTCTACCCAATGCCGTACTCTAGCTTCGATTTCATGTTGGTGTCGGCAATATTGCTTATAGCCAGGGGCGTTAATTGCGGTAGAAAGGCAAAATTCGACTAATTTATCGCCTCTTAAGTCTAGAAAGACGATTCCATAGCCTGCAAAGATTTGTAGTAGGGTGTTTGTTTGTCCTTGTCCCGTCCAACCGATCGCAATTATTTCTTCCCAGTTGGCACGCCACTGTGCAGCATCAGCAGACTCTTGCTTACGATATCTCTCCTGTGCAATTTGTTTTTTGGCTTTGTTTGCTACCCGTTTTAATTTGGTTAAATCTTGCCGACTGGCCGCGCGATCGCAATAGTCGAGGAAGATAGAAACGGAATCGCTAATTGGTTGTAAGTCATCATCAAGTAAAAATGACCCACTACCCGGTTGCATGGGACAACGGATGGCTTTGTAGTTAGTTATTTGTTTGGCACTATATGGTTTAGTGTTGGGGAAGATTTCTAGGTGTCCTTGGCGCAGGATAAAGCCTGCATTTTTCAAGGTAATTTCTAAGGCGCAGGCTATGGCAAAGGTGGGCAGGGGAGATGCAAAGTTTAAAATCAAGTGATAACCACCACTAAAGCTGGACTGGAGAATGACGATATCGACTATGCCAATGTCCTCTAGTGCGGCTTTGATGCGATTTATAGATTCAATGTTATGGTAGTCGCCACAAAAGTCTAAATCGATTGTGCCGTAACGGGTTATGTTGTCAAAACGCAGACCTACTAATTTTGACTTATCTTGGTGCAGCTTCCACAGTTGCGAGGGTTGCAGGTAATAATCGATAGTGCGCCATGCTGGTTTTGCACCTTCTACTAAAGAAGGGGCAACTATCGCCCCAAATGGATGCCAAAAACGCTCTACGTAGCGTTTACCCAATGATTCTGAGGGTAAATGGGGTTTGATTTTCTTTTTTGCAGGCTGTGAAAGACTTAATTGGGGCCTGTTATCAACATCTGCCCCGAAATCTTCTTGGAACATGAGTGACTGTCCTGATGGTTTTAGTGCATCAGGTAGCCTCGCTGTTGGTCAAAATGTGTTAGCCTAAATTTGAAATTTTTGTTTTACTAAGAAGCGGTTGGTTATCCGCTTGTTGGAGACGACTGGTAATCGTCTCGTGGTTGAAAGCAAACAGAGGTTACACTTGTTTAGGCTTAGACATACGTAGGCTTAGGCTAAGATTTAGTCCAACACGCTTCACCAACAACAATGCGGCTACCCAACTTTTTTTTGAGAGCTATTTAAATACGTAAGTTCTAGCGAAGTTGTGACTAAATCTAGAAAATAGTTTTGGAATAAGAATGCAAAGCTAGTAACACCTAAAAGTGTCACCAAAAATTGGCAGAGGTTAGTACAATGGGTGAAGATGAAATTACACTCCACCAACGAATTTAAAAACAAAAAACAGTCAAATATATCCATACGAGTTCGGCACCCAAAATATGAACTCGTACTGCAATCAGTATTGAGATGCTAATCTATTAGGTAACGTTAAATTGTGGGATAAATTCTCTGCTAGATTAACTGCTCACAGCTACCTATGCAGCACGAATATTATCCTTTTTTCTATTTGTAGACATTTCCATTGCTTGCATTTGGCTCTTGTAGTCCTCCCAAGTTTTTTCAAATACGTCAGATTCATACATCCGCAATAAAACCTCCTCTTTATCAGTTAAATTTGGTAGTTTTAACAACTCAGCTAAAGATACCTGAACTGGAAAAACATCCCTAAACTTTTCCATTAAGTGAAGTATTCTTGCTCTCTGTTCAGCAGATGGTTCATCTTGCAACTCTGCATCAATCTGTCGCGGACGTAGATTCACGATTTCTAGGTTCATATTTACTAAATTCCTCAATCCAAACACAACAAATTCATTAGTTATACCAATAACACGCCCCACGATTTCCAACTCTGTCCGCAGTCTTTCCTTAAATTGATATACTTGACCAATTTGGAAACGCCGAAACGGATTGCGTAGGCGTAGCCCGTCGCAGACATCGCCATTCCGCATCCAAGCGATACCATCACTTATACTACCTATCTCGTCTGCTTCAATCAGGTCTATAACCTGGTTACAGATATCTTGATTGCAAACAAACTTGTAAGCTGCATCAATACTCCGGTTAAATTCCGCCTCCAGTGCAACAACTGCCTTAAATTTTTGCAAATCCCGTAATTGAGAAATATATTCAAAAACTTTTTTACCCTTGTGATAACTGCCAACACTTATCCTTAGATTCTCTGATACCTCCCGAATTACAGGTTTGCCCTTATTTAATTGAGAGTTACTCTCATCTATCGAAGTGTTCAAATTTGAATACTTCGATTCATTCAAACGACGAGCGCTTTCCCGTTGTCTTTCTTTCGCTTGGGGACGAAGTACGCTCTCCCAGTACTGCCCTTCGTGAAATTTTTGGTAATGAGTCTTTCCGCCTTCGCGGTGGAGATTAAAATCAAGCACTAATTTCAAATCTTCTTCAGGCGAACTAGACTCGACAAATTCTACTTTCACAGCAGAAATTCCCAACTGGCGGGCTATCTGCAAACGACACTTACCTGCTAAGACTACATTTACACCAGTGCGTGCAGATACCTTTAAAGATTCCAGAATCCCTTTTTCCGAGATACTTTTTTCTAAAGCGGGACGAACCTCATTTTCACCGTATATTTCTATCAGCTTCGGATGAACAACTAACTCCGCAGGAGAAATATATACAATTGCCGGACTATGCACCTCAGACATATTGATACTCCGGGTCACAAATTGCCTAAAAAAGATAAGTTCAATTTTGAAAAGCCTGAGCAGAAAGCAGGAAAACTCAAGCAGCAGGACTGATGGCACTTTCTACAGTGAAAGTGATATTATTAAAAAATAATTAATTTTTGTAAATAATGAACAATTAATTATCAAACAATCTCCCGAAGAGAATTTTTGCAGTAGAAAACTATTATTATTAACCCATTTAAAACCAATTTCATTGAAGAGATATTTTTTGGTGTTATTTTTGGGAAAAATACATCTACCGAAAGAAAGATTTGTAAAACTGGCTAAACTCATGATATGATGTCTCTAGTTAATTAAATTGACAAAACAATGTTCCGCCTTGTTTTACTAACAGGTGGGCTTGTTTTCTCCTCAAAGCCCTGGTGCAAACAGGGCTTTGGGTGGGTTTTTAGAAAAAATGAACGCTACAAAAAGAGTATATCAGGCTTCATTCCATTTGGCAAAATTGTACAGTAAAGAGGGGTAAATTTTTAGATGCCTCATCTTCAGATATTAAATTCTCTTGAAAAACAAGCACTAGAACACATAGCGGCAACGAGCAGCGATGAAGTTAGCAAAAGAGCGAAAATTCTGCTAGGGCTAAACGAAGGCAAAAAATATGTAGCTTTAGCCCAAGAGATTGGTGTAACCGAAAACTCAATAGCAAAGTGGAAGAAAAGATGGACATCAAGTACCATCTTGTCAGAAACCCAGGAGTCAGCGATCGCAAAAGCTAATGAAGTATTAGGTGTCAACGTAGGCAGACCTAAGAAGTGCAAAAGTACAGAGGCAAGCAAAATTGTCGAAATCAGCGAATGGAGCAAGAACCGAAAACCCAGTCGTTCCAAGCACCACTACCATATGCAGGTAGCAGAGGAAGCCGCTAGGAGAGGTTTACCGACACTATCGCCAAGAAGTATAGGACGTATTTTGGAAGCTCAACCTTAATAGAAAGGGTCATCAAGCAAGTATTATCCTAGCCCAAGGGAGTAGTTTTGCAATCCCAGTTTTTACCGAGGCTTTTCACCAAATTTTAATTCTAAGCAAGCATTTCCACACACTCGACCACTTGAGCAGAGGTCACTTGTTGCGCGATCAGAAAGTCAACGAGTCCATCAAGTTTTTTACGGTTGTAGACGGTAGAATAGCCTTGAATTCGGCGTTCTTTGCAGAACTGTCGCAGTTTCCGCACACCTAAATTCAAAAGCTTCTTCCTTTCTTCCTTAACGTCTACCAGCACAAGCTGTCTAGCTTCATCCGCAACCCCAGTTTCAACAACTGGCGGGGCAGTTTCGATAATCGAAGATTCTGGTTTAGAAAATTCTTCCCGATCGGAAACAGCACCAATACCAGTCAAATCCCCATGAGTTTCCAAAACTGGCAACTCTTCAGAAATCACCCCAACGCTATTACTAACTGGAAGTGATACTGATTGAGCAGGGACAAATATCACATAGAAGATTGGGAAGACCATCAAAAACAACTCGATTGGAAACAAAACATCGTTAACAGATTGCACAAAAGGCGATATTGCAAAAGCAGACATAATGTGGTTCCTCCATGAATTACTGATGGGCGGCGTTATAGCGACTTACCACCCAGTAGCGGGGGAAACCCCCGTACTGAGTGAAAGCTTTTATACGTATCCCAACCGATAGCAGGAGGAAGGAGGGTAAATTGCCTTTTTAAGCAATTAGATGAACTAAGTTTTCCAAAATTTGCAGTTGTTAAATTGGAGAAATTACCAGTTCAAGATACAGAAATTGCAAAAATGCGAAATGCGATTTTTCCGGCTTGTACTCGCAGCTTTTAGAAACTTCCTTATTCATCTCAGCACTCCAGATTTTTTACTCTTAAGGTAGTTAACGTAGCTAACCAAGTTGTAGTTATATCTGAGTTCTTGAGGAACAAAAGTTGAGTAAGGATGCAGCGATACACCATCACGGCGAAAGCGATGACAGGGCGCATATATATCAAAAAAGATAGATATTTCATCTCCATCAAATTCGATTTGAGCTATGCCCTTGAGTTCCTTTGCAAACTCTAAAACTCGTCCTGATGCTACATAGTCAAAGACCACTACATTTCGAGTACGGAAATACTGGATGTAAGAAAGAAGTGTTGCTTCCATACCAAGCTCAAGTAGTCTGTCAGAATGTTTAAGCAAGATACCGGAATAGGAAAAAGAAAACCTACGGTTAGCGTATTCATCCCACAAGATAAGATTGCCGTAAAATTTGTAAATATTCGCTTGATTGGACGATATTTCTCTATTCAAATTTTCGACAACAGCATCATCTTCAAATGGAAACAACGCCTTACGTTCATCCCATTGTTTATCTGGACAGCAACTATGTTCTAAACATCCATATGGATGAATCCCACAAACAATATTATTGGCACCATGCAGTAACTTACACCCAGCACATACTAGCAAATAGCAAGAACTAAATTCTTCGCTATTAACTGCATTAATATAGCGTCGGTGTATATCTAAATGCTCCTCTAAAGCTTCACAAGGTAAAGGTTTATATGAGGAGAATGTTTGTCCAATTAATCTGTCTGGATCTGTTTCATCATAGATTACTGCCAAGTCGTCAATTTGGTGAGAACGTAGTTCTTCGTAAAGTACGAATTTCCGATATGCTTTTTCCTCAAACCTACAAATAACCAAGCACTTTGAATCAGGATGTCCCTCAAAATTCATCACCTTGTAAGTGTAAATTGAAGGCAGACAATCAAAATTTTCAAAGCTCTCAGTTTTTGTTAATACAAGCGGTTTTATGTCAGCTATTTTTGCAGTTTTTCTACTCGAATTAGTTTCCTCCGATTCTTCAACAATGCTGAAGAAAGCACCGCCCAAGGAAGCAAAAATAATTCCGGTAAAGCCCAATACAATAGCACCAGTGCCAATATAGGCAATTTGTTCAGAGCGTTCTTCCTCAACTATTGGGAATCCGCTCCTAGCTAAGTACAATAAGCCCAAACCAGAAAAAGTTGCTACAGTGCCTAAAGCAATAGCAGTCAAAGACACCATTCCAAAAGCAGCATTAAAGTTCCTCAAGCAATTAAACGCAAACTTCTTCAACATAATTTATCCCTCCAAAATGCAGGTCACAAGGTTTTTAATTACTCTCGCCCCGGCACAAATTGGGATTTGCTGAGAACTACACTACTAACCTACCCCTTACTCTATTAACAAATTCCACAACTATTTAATAGATATGTACTCGTTAATTTTCAGTCTCAGTAGTAGTTTCATTCCCAATGGTGATAGCAAGAGTCGAACTTGCTTTGTTGCTTAAAACAACAATCTAACCGAATTGGAATATCACCAAAAAACAATATCGAGAAATCACATATCTACTTTCCAAAAGTCCAAGTATTAGTTTCGTTTAATTCCAATTCTTCAAAACAGTTAGCAAAACCCGTAAAATGAAAACATCTTAGCGGCAGCCGAGATATTAATAGTAAAGAAAAATTTTCTAGTTTAGCCAACTGTTGTAATCTCAATAAATCATTGCTAAAACTATCGCTCACAAAGTGCAACCTATCAAAATTATCAATCACAAGTAGTCTATTTAATCCATCAGATAATTCGCTTATTATATTTTGCCAATCCTGCTGGTAGTACAAATCAAAACTCATAGGAATAACATCAAATAGATGAGCCACACTAAAAGGATATTCAAGATTGAGATAGACAGATTCTAAAGTAATATCTTTAAGTAAACAGTTTTTAACAGTAAAAGTCTTGCCTATATCCTGTTTACCCCATAAATTAACATTCTTGCCTGCATTTAGTTTACCAATCAACCAAGTATATTCTTTATAACGTAACATTACTATTATCCTTTATATAAACTACAATTGGCTTGAGATTAAATGTGTGATTTTTTGATTGTGTCTTTCTAAACTTTTTTTAGAAAATTGGTTAGATATAATAAAATTATCTAATAAAAAATCAGGTGATTGTGAAAGTCTTAACAGTACACCATCATCACCACTACTGCGATGATAGTAATGTACAACAGGTGATTGGATAACTGTCAGGTTATCGTTACGAATTGCTCGCCCTGTAACTAGCCCATCCATAATAAATTTAGCGGCAGCAGCTACATTATCACTATCTCGTGCAAAATTTTTGAGATACCAATGGAACTCAATCCACACTGTACTATCTAAACAAAATTCACATTCTCTAACAAATTCACCAATTAAGTTTGTCCAGTACTTCTTAAGTTCAGCACTTGCTTGCCAACTTGACCGTGCCTGGTTAATAATTTCGTTCATACAAGGGGGTAAAGGCATGGTTAGTTCAAATATCATCTTCACTGCCACCTTTCAAGTTATTTAAAAATTCTTCGACAACGTTTCTAAATTTCTTGTATGACCTACCATCTTGACGGGATAAATTGAATACTGCTTTGACAATTTCATCAAGTTGATAGCCCTTTTGATGCAAATTCATAATTGAATTTCTTGCTTCTTCGTCAAGCTGCACCTTAAAACTAAAACTGCCCTCAAAATCAGTCTTAGATTGCTTAGTTTTAGTAGCAGTAGTGGCTTTAGATTTACCATTATCATTACTCTCGCCATACAAACTAGCGACAAATTCATCAAAGTCTAACCCAGATTTCCATGCTGTATAAGGATCGTTCTGGTTTTTTGCTTCCAAGAGTAATTGCTGGAAGTATTCAGGGTCTTCATCGTCAGCAACATATAAAGCTTGGAGTCGTAAAACTTCAGTCGTCTTGTACAAAAAATCACCGTATCCCAGCAAATAAACTGCACGCTTGTCTTTATCGTCGCCCAGGATAATACAACTATCTTCAGGGCGGGTTGTAACAAAGGCTGTCTTGGCCGGAAAGTTTGAGCGAATCAACGGATCTATCACGTTTTTGTCAGGTCGTTGAGTATATAACAATACATGAATACCCGCACCACCCGCTTTTGCAAGCAACTTCATCAGCGCAGTCTCAATGCGATCGCAATAGTTATCATCGGAAAGTAGATCGAAACACTCGTCAATTAGACAAATCACTCGTGGCATGACGCAATCAGGTGCGAACCGTGAATTGTACTGTGCGATCGTTTCAATACTGCTGTGGCGCTCAAATTCCTGGTAGCGCAATTCCATTTCTTCGACCAAGTAATCGAGTAAGTTAGCGGTAGACTCTGCATCACGCGCAACTGGGGCTACAAGATGGGGAAGCCCATCAAATTTACCAAAGGTCACGCGCTTAACATCTGAAAGTGCCAATCGCACAACAGAAGGGGGATATCGTCGCACTAAGTATAAAATTGCGGCTTTCTCAAACTGCGACTTTCCACCCCGCGTCCGCCCACCACCAAGGATATGAGTCACGTTATCGCTATAAAGGGGAATTTCGACATAAGTGCCATCAACATCAACACCACCGGGGATAGACACCGAATAAATGTCAGGTTCGCCCTCAAAAGTAAAGTAATCACGGAAATAAGCAAATTGTCTGTCTAACCTGGGTATGTCAAATACAACTCCCCCAGGCACTACACTCACCATTGGCGCAACTTTTAAGCCTAATTCTTCACCAAGCTGCTGTACTAAGTCATTACCGATATCTTCTACTTTTTTATAACTAACACCCCGTCCCAGTTTTACCCTAATACGGTTAAAAGTAGGGCCATTTTTGGCATCGACATACTTAGCATTAATATTAAAATCTTCTAACGTATCAACTAATAGTTTTCCTGCTTGTCCCATAGTTAAAACATTTGAGCTAACAATCCCATTATTAGCAATTTCACTATTTAAACATTTAGGTTCTTTTAAAAGTATTGAACCATTAACTGTCACTTTTAAATCTAATGGTTTACCTGTGGCACGCGCAACAAGCACTGCCGTTCGACAGCAATAATTTTTAATAATTTTATCTCTCGATTTATTTGCTAAATCAGTAAAATAACCAGTTTCTTTATTGCTCAAAAATAAATTATAAAGATTCTCTTGAACTACTTCGTATCCAATCTGCTTGAGATAAATATTTTTTATAGATTCAATATATTCAAATAAAGATTCTATTGGCGAGATGCTAACTATCTCAATCATTTTTTGATACACGTTATTTTGCTCCCACTGTGAGGGCATTCGATTGAGATGGATATATTCAAGTGCATAACGTACAAATTCATATTGGTTTAAAGTACAGTGTTCTGCACATACTGATAATATTTCATCATCGTTTGTACCTGCAATTACTGATTCATATATTACCTGAAATAAAAATTCCAAATTAAATTTAACAACTGGACGTGATAATTTTGTTCTAAAGTCAATCTGCTTTAAAACAGTTTCAGCATAAGAAACCATTGCATTAGGTAAAGCTTCCCGTACGTTCTCTATAATCTCTTCATTGTCTAAACCATCTTGTTTGGCCTGTATAATTGCAGTCCAAAGCTGTTGTTTTTGAAATTCAAGATTAGTATTAATGTCATTGTATGGTAGTAACATTATTAAGTTTCACTTTCTAGAAATTTCAAACTTCTGTAATTGCTGCTGATAGTAAGTTCTTAATTGAGCAATTGATTTAGGATTTTGATTGTACGAATTGCAAATAAGACTGGCCCATACCCTACCTACTTTACATACAGCAGTATCAAACCTTCCTGCTTCAACATCATTTAAGGCATTATTACGACGAATATATTCAATTGCCATCTTGTCCTGAGAAGCTGGACTAAAATCTTTTAAGTTTAACTTTGGCTGAAGGTCATACCAACTTATATCCAACATTTGATAAGCACCAGCCGCAGTCGAACAAACATTTTTACCATTAATAGGAGCGCACTGTTTCTTTAACGGATGTGTAGAAAAATTATTAAAAGTTCCGTTAAATACTAACTTGCGATAACTTTCTGGCTCACTGGTTCCTGTTTCTGCCCAACGAATTGTTGCTAGAAAAGCACTCAAACGTGGTGAATAAGAACTTGTATTAACTCTTCTTTTTAAACTATTTGACGACAATGAAGAAACACCAGTACTTTGAGAAATTGAAAAATAAATGCCTAACGTAATTAAAGAAGCAGTTGACAAATGAATGGGTTGAAAGCACGATATAAATTGGCGGCGAGGACTCAAAATCAATCCTACTAAACCACCAACAATAAACCCAAATTTCCAACTATCAACTGCCTTACCGAAACTACGCACTTGGCAAACATTATCTGCACCCTTGGATACCAATCCACATGGCAGTGAAGCTACTCCATAGGAAAATGCAACAGAGCAGGCTGCACCAACCACACCTGATATAAAAATCGGTACAATTTGCATTACTACTGCCAATAGCTAAATGACTTTCAACGATTAGCTAAATACTCGTGTAAATAAGGACGGGGGTTCTGCGCTACACCATCAACGTGAACTTCAAAATGTAAATGCGGCCCCGTCGAAAACCCCGTACTACCTACTGCTGCAATCATCTGCCCACGGACAACTTGTTGTCCCTGCTGCACATACAGCTGACTGGCATGACCGTAGAGAGTAGATAAACTTCCCTGATGCTGAATAACAACTGCTTTGCCGTAACCATCCTTGTCACCTGCAAAAATTACTCGACCAGCATCAACCGCATAAATTGGAGTACCCTTGGCTGCGCCAAAATCAATTCCCCTGTGAAACTTGCGATCGCCTGTAATGGGGTGTGTCCGCCAACCAAATTCACTAGTTACAGGAGTACCAGCCGCAGTAGGAAAAGCAATTCGACCGTTATTTAAAAACTTATTACTAACAACAGTTCTAGGTAGTATTAGATTCTGGAGAGATTTAATTAACAGTTGAGATTCAATCCATCCAGAAACCTGGGGAATGACCATAGCTGCAATGACAACTGAGGTGGCGATCGCATATCTCCAACTTTCACTCGAATTAGTATCGGCTGTCTCATCCAAACTAGTTACAGTCGAATTACTAACCTCCTTTTTACCGTCAGTTTCAAAGATTATTCGCATTGCCTCAACGCCTTTTTGCATTAGCAGGAGAAACCTGCCAACAACCAATCTTTGCAGTACTCAATACTTCCTCAAAATCATTCTGAGCTACACGGCAATCAGGAGAATTTAGTCCATCTCCTGATGTTGCAGATTCCTTAACTTTAGGGGAATAGCGAGTAGAGACAGGATTAGAAGATATATTCACACTAGGTGCAGCAGTTGAAACAGCAGCTGGCGATAAAAATTGAAGCTTTTGTGCTAATGCCATAGCATTACGCCAGTTATAAAACTGCAAATACCCCGGTTGCAAGATATCTGTAATCCACACCAGCAGTACGAACCAAAAAATTGCCTTTACCCACATTAATCCAATTGCTTAACCACAGGCAGGGCAAAAGAAGGAACTTCTTTGGGTACAACTTCAATCTTCTTCCCAGCTGCATATCCTGGCCCGGTGTAACTGCCATTAAGGAGAAAATTCAACAGCATTATTAATAACCACACTCCTACAGCAGCGACACCCACAGGAGATTTAATTACATCAGATAAAAAATATACTGGATACCAGCCAAATCTCCAGGGATTTTGCGGGTGTAGCCGATGTGCTTTCCAAGTCTCAATATAGGGAATTTCTATCTGAGGAACTCTCGGCTTATAGGCAGTAGGTGCATTAACATACCTAACTTCTACGGGTTGAGTATCATAAGTGGTCATAGGAGAAACGCTAGGTTGCTGATTTACCATTCCTCCTTGCTGTACCTGCTGTAACATATTTTGCAACCGATTGGCAGGCACAATTGCTCTACCTTCAGAATAATCAACATCAAAATTACGGCGTTGATTTCTACTCATAATATGACCTCAAATTAACTAACTAGCTGGCGGGTTTATTATTTATTTGGGAGTTAGTATCTTCCCAAAAATCTTCATCTTGAAGTTGGGCGTAAAACTCTTCTGGAGATAACATTTCAGGTTGATTTTGCACTCCATCTTCAACAAACTGACTACTATCTACTCGCCCTAATCCAGAAACAGCAGAACGAGGAGAAAATTGAACAACATTTTTAGCAGAAAACTCGTTATTAAATCTCATCCCAGGAGGCGAAACTGGGGGAGGTAAGGAAGGCTGAATATCAGTATTAGAAACACCAACATGAAGTTGTTGATTGCCAGAATTGCCGAAGTTATCAGACACTGCATCTGTTTCTTCAACTGCATTGTTATAGTCAGAAATTCCCCAACCCAAAAAACAAGCAAATCCAGCCAAAAATATAACTGCACTCATCCAATGCACCTCTGAATTGGGAGATGGCATCATCTCAATCGTTGTCCGAGTTGAACCTTCCAGGGTAGTACGAATAGGGGTACGTTTGACTGCCGCTACAACATTGAGCGAACACAAAGCTATGCAAATTATCGCAGCAGCAAACTTGACATACATGACATCACTCCCCTGATTTATTAACAGGCTTTCTATTAGGAATTGGATTAGGTAATTGCTTCTTCATTTGTTGGAGATATATTCGCCTTTCCTCCTCCTTCTGGCGTATTTTCTCGCGGATGTCTGCCACCTGTGCCATCTGCTCTACTGGGTCTAAATACCCCCGCGCCCGTAACAGCTGCGCCTGTGCAAGCGAGTATGGTTCTTGAGCATTCCTAATCTGAATTAGCATTTGATTCAGATCGACCGATGGTTGAGATTCCAAATTCTGGGCGTAATCAATCGCCTCTAATTTACCCAAGATCAAAACAGCAGCAGCCCCGGTTGGTATCTTCTCCTCAACTTTCGTACCATCGGTTTTGCGGTATCCCCAATAAAAACTATTATTTCCAGAAGCCGCTTCTAGTAAAACATCCAGCGAGTTGAACTTAACTATCTCCAGTGCTGGCATATAGTGAAGGCGGTAAAATCCAGATTTCTCATTAGCCTGCATTCTGGATATTTCACCCCGCAATTGCTGTCCCCACAATGCCGCCGCTAACTGTCGCCAGCCTGTAAGAGTAGGCGCACCTTCTACCGAGGAGTAACTGGATAGATGGTCTATATTGTAGTCAGTACGGGAAAGCTTTTCTAAGTACACTTCTCGAATTTGGGCAACTTGCGCCTTTACTTGCTGTACCTCCGATATCTGATTACCTGGAATTTGTTGCTTCCATCCAACCATTAATGCAACCGCCCCTATAACAGACAACGCACTAACAGTCGAACAAACCGTCCACAGGGTGACATTTACCTTTTGTCTTCTTCGATTTGGTTGTTTATTTCGCACAGGTGTAGGAGTAAACATAATTTACCCCTCACGTATTATCAACAACCAACTGCAACTGAGGGCGCTTGTTTAACTCGCGGGCGATCGCAATTCCTGCACCACCCACAACTATCCCGGTTAGTAGTAACAGAGGGTGCAAGGCAAGCGTGGCCCCCACTCCCAATAGTTGTCCTACCATCCCAGAAACACCCAAGTTCATTAACAAACCACCCGCAGTGTTAACCAAAAAGTCAAATGCTGCACTCATACCTACTCCCTGGTAAACCAAATAACTACTAGTGCCAGAATCAAACCAACTAATTCACCTATGCCTACACCTACCAAAATTGGCTGTATGCTGTAAATCTCCTGTTTATCCTGCGTTGGGGGAATCGCTACCCATGTCCCAACCACAGTACCAGTTACTATTGAGAGTAAATTTATACCAACTGCTTGGGTAGATGTTTTTCTCAAATTAAGTAAACTCTCATCCCGTATTCGATAGCAGATGGGTAGCATCTGGCTAACTATTTCTTCGGAGATTGCCCGGTTTTCGGCTGCGAGGACTTCAACTGTCTCGGCTGCGGTGTCGATGTACTGACCAACAGTGGATGAGTCTCTTCCCCCCAGTTCACCTTGCCGAAAAAATCGTTATCAATACGCGAATTGATTCGCTCTTGCGCCTGGTCGTAACCAGATGGAACAGAAGTATTACCTTCAGCCAGCGAACTACTGCCATGAAAAACAAATTCTTCTAGAGCAAGTGTGGAAGATTCAAGCACCACTTTATGGCGTAATTCTCCTAACTGAATTCCCCTATCAGCATCCCGGTAAAGTATTCCTACAAAACTATCAGGGGAAGCTTGTTCTGGATCTACGCCAAATCGCTGTTTAATATACTCGCGCTTGTCGAACTTATGTTCGCCTACTTCTGATTTGCGATCGCGCATTGCAATCAAGTGCTGGGCAGCTTCTTCCAAGGACATACCTTCACGAGAAGCTATCTCTTTAAGTTGAACTAATTGCTGTTCGATTGTTTCGTCAAGCGTATCATTTGGCTGTAAAGCTAAATCTAACAACCGACAGCAGGTACGTACTACATCAGGCGACACCTGCAAAGTCTCTGCTACTTTGTTGATATGCTTCATTGCGCTCAATTCTCCTAATTACTGATTGCACAATTGGGTTGTTTTTTTCTTCATCAGATATATGCTTGGTCAAAAAGTTATAAAGGGTTAAGCCATTAACTTTTTGTAAATAAGCATCTAAACCACCAGCAGGAATTACTTGCTGTAAATATTCCTTATACGTCAACCGCCGAATTTTGGTAGCAACATAGAAAACATCAGCAATCTCAACTGTTGCTGCATCAAAATATCCTCCCCGCTTTCGCGGTTTTACTATACCGGCATAGGGATACCACTTTTGTAAAGCAGAGATTGAAATCCCGTACCTTTCGGCAAGTGTTTTTTGGGTGTAGATAACGTTTTCACATACCATCAAACTCAATTCCAAGTAAAAGACAACATCAATGAGAAGCGAATTAAACTAGCAAATTACTAAACTGTTTGTAAATTAGAAAATAATTTACCAAATATGCCAGTTTAGTACAGGTATAGCTCAACTCAAATACACCTATATTTCAACCTATCTCCAAATAAACTGCACACTAGCCAAGTTACATACTGCCTGTTGATAATGCAAGCACGTTTGTATATATGAGTAAATAAATAGAAAAAATAACTGTTTAGGTAAGAAATTCTTCTTATAGAAACTTATAGCCACTAATAGATTTTATTCCGTACACTTATACCAATAAATAATTAAAAATTCGTAATTTTGTGGCATCAAAGTTGCTAAAATATCTTGTTCATATGGGTAAAGTGGGAGGATAAGCTTTCTAACTTTTGAGAATGCTAAGACTGAAAAAACATGACTGGACGAGTTAAATGGACTACTGATGATAAAATTTCTGCTGCCTGTTCGATTTCAAAGCAATTTGTAAATTTACCTATGCCAATACGCAGTGCCCCTTCAATAACTTCTATTGGTAAACCCATAGCTTGAAGAACATGAGAAGGTGTTTCTACACCAGATGAGCAAGCGGAACCTGTAGAGATAGCTAGTTTATTACGGACTCTAGCAATGATTACACTGTTAGGAACATCAGGAATGGAGATATGGAGGTTGCCAGATAAGCGAGAGCTAACATCACTATTGATGATTAAACCAGGGATTTTACTTAGTAACAGGCTTTGTAATTTATCTCTCAGTTCAGCGATCACTTTTTCATCTTCTTCCATTTCTAGCAGTCGTAAGCGACAGGCTTCTCCCAACCCAACAATACCAGGAACATTGAGAGTACCTGACCTGAGTCCTTTTTGATGTCCACCACCAAATAAAATGGGATTAAGTTGATATCCTTTTCTTACAACCAAAGCTCCTGAGCCTTTTGGCCCGTAGAGTTTATGAGCAGAAATCGCTAGGTAGGTGATGCCCCATTCTTCAAAATTTATGGGGATTTTTCCTACAGCTTGGGAAGCATCACATAAAAAAGGAATTTTATATTTTTGAGCTATTTTTCCAACTTCTTGGATAGGATAAATGTTGCCTATTTCATTGTTGGCTGCCATCACAGATAGCAGTGACAGCCCTGATGCACAAACTTTTTCTACATTGTCTAAGTCTAATCTGCCTTTTGAATCAATTTGCAAATTTATAACTTCAGCTAGTTTTTTTTTCGATAACGCATAACAAGTATCCAAAACAGCTTTGTGTTCAACTGGTAAGACAGCGATACGAGGTGTAGTTTTAGTAGTAGCATCAAAAGCTATGCTGCCTTGAATGGCTAGGTTGATACTTTCCGTAGCTCCTGATGTAAAAATTACTTCTTTAGGTGAAGCTCTTATTAATTTAGCAATGTATTTTGCGGCTTGAGATACAGCTTCTTCTGCCTCATCTCCGTAAGTATGGTCTATGCTGCTAGCATTACCAAATGCTGTGGTCATATAATACAGCATTTGGTCAGCTACTCTAGGGTCTACCGGAGTAGTTGAATGATAATCTAGATATATTATGTCCATGCTTGATAATCACTTGACCTCAACGTAAATTTCTCTACCAAATTGCTTAAATTCATCATCGAGATGGTACAGTGAATTACGAATTGCTTGTCTAAGTTTTAGGGCTGGTTCCAAGCAATCACGCTGATAATCCATTAATGTCAACTTCAAATGCGGATATAGAATTTTTAGAAAGCCTGAAGCTGCCTTCAAAATAGCATTTTGGTCACGAATAGTCGTATTTTTATCAAATTGTGTATGCTGTTGTGCATAGGACATAAAGCGACCTTCTTGGCGTAAAGATAGTAAAGCTTCACCAAAGAAATCCATTTTTAAACCTACTTGAGAAGCTACCATTTCTCTTTTAAACTTGGGAATTTCCCAACCGGGAATGATGCCAGTAAAACGGTCTAGTAATGCAGTTTCTGCAAAGAAATTGGGTAGGTTAATGATTAAATTATCTTCATTACGTGGTTGTAATTGTCCATTTATTTCTAGTAATTCTATATTTGCCAACATAACCAGAGAGCAGTCACTAGCAATATCAGCAAAGCCAGAGCGATTATAGCGACCACTGGCGAGATAATTTTTTAGTGGTCCAATAACTTCGTCAGGGTTATCGAAAGTTAAGCTTTGAACTTCATCTAAAACTACAACATCATGACGACCAAGTAATCCGACTTCTTTAGTTCTGCCATTGATAAAAAGTTGGGCTGGAGTAACTTTACCTCCGCTAACTAAGGCAATTTTACTACTAATATTTTCAAAAACGAAACTTTTACCTGTACCTTTAGGAGCTAGTTCCATGATGTGAAAATTAGATTCCACTAATGGCAGTAATCTTGCTAGTATCCATGTTTTTGCTTGCTGGTCATAACTTGGATGTTCTGGGTTAAAACCCATCGAGCAAAATATTAGGTCGCGCCATTGTTGCGTGTTGAATTCATCTCGACAATCAGCATAAGCTTGTAAATCAACTTGAGAACATTGAAATGGTTCAAAACCAATGACTTCTACTTTGCCATCAGAAAGCATGGATAAGCTGATTTTGCCCCATATCCCTTGTCGCAATAGCATTTTGTAGCGTTCGACAACCTGTGCGGCAATTTTACACTCTGTTAAATTTAGTGCAGGAATTTGGGCTGAAGGTTCAGGAATTAATTTTGGTTTTGATTTTGTTTGTTCTTCCAATCTGACACGTACTAACATTAAGGCGATGAGTTTTTGTACTTCTCCCTGAGTTAGATTGAAAATAATTTCATTGCGGTCATCTTTACGGGGAAATGCTTTCTTGATAAAACTATTGACTTTTTCTAATTCTGTGAAAGTAAGTGTTCCCTCTCCTGGCACAATTTTATCAAGTAACCACTCGGCCACAAAACTTGGTATACCAATAGTACTTAATCCACTTGATGGCAATCTTGTTTTATCAATACAAAGATTGCCAAAAACATGACGAACTAAGTTATTATTATAAGCAAGTGCTTCACAAGAATTCATCTATATTAATCCCACCACTACTAAAAATTTGATTGACGATAATTGTAGAGTCAGGGGTAAGGTTAGTGCTTCCAGTTTCAGCACTGGCAAAGCGGAAGGTTAATTTTCCGGAGACAGATAAATGATTACTTTCATAAGTAGGTGGTAATTCAGGTACATCAGGAATTACGATTTTAAAACTTATCCGATCATTTGCTGCTATTTTTCTATCTATGGGTTGTCCGGTACAAAAAACAGGTAATTCTTTAATGTATAAGCGAAGTTCTGTAAGCGGCAACGAGTTAGGATTATCAATGGTAATTATCAATTCTCCAGATTGTCTGGGTTTACCCTCACCATAGCAAGAAATTATCACTGGAAGCCGTTGCTGCGATTTTCGTAGGACAGATACCCCAACAACAACTTCTTCAGGAAAAAGTCCACCGTGACACCCGATGACTTGTTTATCTAGATTGTAGTTAAAAGCACTTAAAGTTGCCGAACTCTTCACAATACTGATATCATAGGGCAGACCGTAGCGATCATGTTCCAAAACCACAAAGCGAGGGTCGTCAGTTTTACCAATGGCCATTCTCCCCTTGGGTTCCAACTCTGGGGGGTAGTGAGTAATTTTTTCAGATGTACCCATTATCTGACCGTGATCGCTGGCAATTACAATTCTCAGGTTTTCTGAGTCTGGATATTGCTGCAAACAGTAATTAATTTTTTTAGCGATGCCTTCCAAAGCGTGGGGACGTTCTATTTGATAAAGACTTTGCCAGTCTCTTTGGCTATGATAAAGGCTATCGAATACGTCAGTATCCCAGCAATACAGTTTATGCGTATTTTTCTTCAAAGCTGCGTAAAGTTTATCAAGTTGTCCGTCCGTGTAACGTTTGCCTATCTTCATTTTGGGAAAAGCTTTACTGGCATCAGCAACCCAAGAAGAATCATTGGGTAAAAGTTGAGCATACAAGCTCCATTTTGCATACTCTGTTTTAGTGGGTAAAATGCTAAATCTTGGCTCAATTTCCGCTTCTGGCGCTAGTTTATAATCCTCAATCAGCAAGGAGATAAGTTCTTGATGGTCTAACCATCCTAGTCCATCAACTACTACCCACAGCACAGGACTTTCTTGACAAAGATTTTGCACTAGAGATGCCACATTGTAGTTAAGGCAAGAATTTGCTACTGAGTCTACTATCATTGCTGGATAGTTTCTTCTCGTCCATTCGACAAAACTATCCGCTAATCTGTCACTAATTCTTTGGGCTGAAGAGGTTTGCTCAATAACTGTTTCCCAGCGACGGAAGGGGAGATAATTTTCAATCGTCCAGCTAAGAACTTCTTGGGGAGTAGCATCTAAAGCCAAAGGTTGAGGTTGGGGTGGAGGTTGGCGTTGACTTAGCTCTACTTTTTGCTGATAGCTGAGATATGTATTCAGCGTTGTTTCTCTTACCTGATTAAGCCAGGTTGGTCGATTATTAAAGACATTATAGGCAAGAGTTTTAATCCGCTCGATACCTGGTTGTTCATTGAGGATGAGATTATCTAATATTTTGCCTTGAGTATGGAGTAACTCTTGCTCCCAATATCTATCAAATTCTTCATTAATAAAATTGGGAATTGGTAAAGGATACTTACCAAGTTCTTCAATTACGGGTTCGGCAATATGAAGCCAACGGCTGAGTAGGGACAATTTATTTTCTGTTTTGTAATAAATTGCTAAGTCATGTTCTGGAAACTTTTGCTGCCACACTCGCTCTAAAGGTTCGCATTCTTTTGGTACTAAAATTGCTAACCAAGCAGCTAAATTTTCAATAGAAGGTTCTGCCAACCATATTTGTTGGTCACTATTTGTAATGTCTGCTAAAAGATAGGCAATCGGGTTATCTTGGGGATAAGAGTCTAATTTAGTAGCTAAAATCAATAATTGCTCGTCAGTCCAATCGCTAGATAAAGGTAAAGGCTGAAATAAAGATGCCAATTTTGCACGTGGGTGTATTTTTATTTCTGCGATTTGGGCAGTCCTATTTCTTATCCTTAACCAAGCTTCTGCCCACTCACACAATCGCTTACCTTTAACCCAGCAGGGAGAGTTAGTCACACCAAAAAACTTGAACCACTCTACGTCTGTTGTAATCTGAATATAGCCAGGGGGAATACCGTATAACTCGGTAGGGTCAAGTACAATAGGTTTATCTGGATTTTGCTGGTGATTGGAGGTTGTAACTGGAGGAGTAAACAGACTGAAAGTTATGTTTTTAATCATGTAATTCCTCCGTGTCATCTGAGAGATATGGCTCTAACCTTTCGTACAAATTTCGTCGCTGTAAACGAGGAAGTTGTCGAAATAATACCAAAATTTGATTGGCTTTGTTTTTACTCTGCTCTTCAAGACATTGGCTTTCTATATAATTTAAAGATTGTTGATGGAGAGAATTTAATAGCCCAATATACTGATATCTTTTATTTTGAATTTGTTGCAGAATATCGTTGGCTGTGAGCAATTTTTCTTCATCATCAAGCAATCGATACATTTGACTACATTGATTACCTAGTTCTTTCAGCCACTCTTCGGCAGCAATTTTTTGTTGTTGTGTAATTTCTGCTTTTTTTTCTTCGATTTCTGCACATAATGATTCAAGGCGATCGCGTAGGTTAACTGACAAACCTTCAGTAATACTTTGCCACTCTCTTAGCCTGTATAATTTTTCTTGACAAGAATCCAAAGTGTTGGTGTGTATTGATTCTGCTATTTGCAAAAGCTCTATCAGTAGTTTTAGTTCTAACTTAATTGCTTCGTACTGTTCTTCGACATCAGAATTTATGTACTGTGAGGATTTTCTCAGTAAATCTTCCTGAAATCGTTGCGCGTCTCGCACTGTTGTTAAATACTCCAAGTTATACTCAAATTCTTGCAGTTCAGAGATAAAATCTTGGATTTTTTTACGTACAGTTTCTTCTAAATTAAGAAGTCGTCCTCGAAAACGTTCTAAATTATGGAAAATTAATTGCTCGTTATTAATTATCCGACTTATTATTTCTAATACATCTTTGCAGCTACTAATATCATTACATTTCTGAAAACGAGCTTCTAAATTTTGTATTTGCGTTATGTCATCGCTTAAAATTTGAATTTGTTGCTGTAAATCTTGATAAGCAGGATAATCAGCAGAACCTTGAAAAACCAGTTCTAGTCTAGCGTATTCTGTGCTAATACGAGATAAATCAGTGAGACTATCTACCCTGGACAAACGATTATTTATACTTGATAAACTCTGCCTATGAACAGTTAATTTATCTCTAATAGAGTTGAGTATTTGTTCAATTTCAGCAGTCAAATGTTCTGGATTATTCAAGCGATTCCTTAAATTCTCAATTTCACTAATAGCTTGCTCACCAATATGGATAGTGTTAATTTTGTTAGCAGGTTGATACTTATAAATTTCTTGGATGATTTGCTTGTCTTCAGTCTGCTTTTGTTGTTCCTGTAAATGCCTTTGCAGTTCTTGGCGCTGTAATTCCAAATTTTGGAGAGCCTGTTCAATATTTGTCCTAACTTCAACAAAATCTTCAGCATCAGCCAGAATTTTTTGACCTCTTTGCAACTGCTCTTGCAAGGACTCACAATCCTCTAAGCGATTAGGTCTTTTGTTATAAATGCGAGCAAACTTGTCAGTAATAACAGTGCGTCCCTGAGCCTTAAATCCATCTAATTTTTTATGATATTCCTCTAAGGCAACAGCTTGTTCTGCCGATGGCAAACTACTATTAATTAATTCTTGATAAACCTGAAAAGCTTCGCTTAATTTGTCCAAAGACAAGTCACGAATACGCTGTAATTTATATTGAGCGCTTGATAGTTCAGCCCTAACTAGCTTTTCTGTATCATCCCTACTTTGTATTTTAAGTAGTTCTTGTTTAAGTTGTTCTTGCAGTGCTGTTAACCTTTGCTTACTGGCTTCTTCTGTAAAACGACGGTCTTGTCTGCTGATTTCTTCAAACAAATCAAGGATTTGACTTTTAGAAGTTACCCCAGAAGAACGTTCTTCCCAAATTTCTATTTGTTGCGATAATTCTCGATAGCGCTGTTCTAAATTTTGTAATATTTGTTGAACCTCTACAGCTTCTTGTGAGCTATTAGGAATACTTTGAGCAAAAGTTTTAATTTGAGCACGGATGCTAATGTAATCCTGTTGAGTTGCATCGTCATTTAGGCTTTTATTGAAACTTTGAATTTGAAACAGACAATTCTTAACTTGAGCCTCTTCCCTAATTTCTGTTAGTTTCAAATCTGTAACTCGGATGGCATTTTGTAAAATTTCAAGTAAATGGGAAGGTAAATTTGTAATCGGGTTTAGTTGGTTAATAGTCCCTTGAATTTCGAGTTTATAAGCATTACAAGCTTCTTCTGTTGAAAGTAACTCAGAACGTCTACTTATAGTTTCTATAAATTCTGTAATTTTTTGGCTGACATTTTGCAGTGCTTGAGTTTGGCGATCGCGCTGTTGTTGTGTTGGCTGGACTGAAATAGCATCAGGTATAAGGTTGATGGCTGGAGGACGTTCCATCAGTCGAGGATAAAGTTGCAGCAGTACGTCCAACGGAATCTCGGCAGCTAGTGTCTCTACTTCTACAACTGGCTGCAACCAATTGTCAATTTGCTCAACGCCAGCGCTTACAGATTCTCTATTTTTATTTACTTCGTCCACTTCGACTGGATCTGGCTCATTTGTTTCCAAAAATGGTGCGACTGCTGCTAAATATTGCAGTGCTTGATCATAGTTCATTCGCGTTGCAGGAAGCGTTGGCATTTCTGCTTTTTGACGGCGAATGAGTTTAGCTTTCCCTTTAATTATCCAGTCGGTAACAAATGCTGCTGGTTTTTGCAAGACATCAGTATCAGAGTTTGCCCAATCTTTTAGTGATTTCTGCTGTATAGATACTAATTCTCCCTTCTTAGTAGACAGCTTAATTGGTCCGCGTAAAGAAACTTCTTTGCTGTGATAAGATAGCCATCCTGCTAATAAAATTGTAAAGTTGTACTCACTGTAACCATAAGGATGAGCAGAAAGAACTTTCCAAATTTTTTCCAAGTCAATAATTTTTTCAGGAAGTCCATCTAGTTCAGTAATTTCAGAAATTTTCTCCCAAGCTGCTCGTATTTTTTCATTGGTAGGCTCTTGAAGTATATATTTCTGAGATGCACTTTTAAGTAAACCCCAACTAGTAACAAAAATTCTTTCAATAACATCTTTGTAAGCTTTATCAGGTGGTAGAGTGTGGGGAGTAAGGCTATCAATAAAAAGTTGCCGAGAAACAAAACCAACAACTTTTGAACCTGTAGCATGTCCTTGTCGCATTTTTTCACTTTCAGCTACAGGTGGTACTAAAGGGTAAAGTTCTTGCAAAAGAACACTGATTACCCGTTGTGCTTTCCCTTGTTCGCTTGATGGTAATCTCTCTAAACCAACACAGTGATAAGTACAAGATTTCAATAGCCTTTCTAACTGTGTATTTACTTGGTCTTGCCAACGCTGAAGAAGCTGTTTGTATGCTGCTCCAAAAAACTGTTTTTCCGCAGCATCTTTTTGTTCAAGAGTTTTTATTTTCAAAAGTACACGAGCTAAATCTCCGGTTTCCTCCGTAGGAATAGCAATAGCAATTTTATTTTTAATCGCAGATTTAGATAAGTAACTATCTACATTACGACGAAACTCTTGTAAATCTTCTTGAGTTTCTGCCAGCACATATGCCAATATACCTCTTTCTTTTATATTTTTAAGAGTTTGGTCGCTTTCTAGCGCCTTAATTAATCTATCAATACTGTATATTTTGTACTCAAACTGCCAATCTTCGCCAACCAATTTGTTATCTTGAACGAATTGAGTAGCAGTAATTGTTTGATTGCCTAAATAAGCGTTAATTTTTGACTGGCAGTGGACAACTACATCATAAATTGATGTAGATTGATTTTTGATTTTATCCTCTATTTCTTCTTCAATACCTGTGGGGCTAATGCCTTCCCAGAAGCGGTAAAGTTTAGTTTCGGGTCGATAATAGATGATATCTCGGTTTTTTTCTAATTTATCTAGCGCCACCTTCAGCCTAGATTTTGGTAAACCTGTTAAAGCAACCAAAATTTCTTGATGTTCTTCTCTATCTGGTTTTGTCAGCTTCTCACCACAAGCATAGAATAGGAACAAGGCTTTGAGAACAGTTAATTCGTCTGTGTCATCAGAACCAGCTACTAAACCTAAAGCTTTTTTGTAGTGGGTATATACCGATTCGTTCGAGAAGTTTTCAACAAAAGTATCGACTAATGCAATAGGATAAATGTAGTTGAGTTGACCTACTTTTTCGACAGATTCATCTTGAATAAATTTTTTCACATAGCCCTTGATAAACTGAATTGCAGTTCTATCTTGGGTAAAATCGAGATTACATAAAAGATATGCTGTCATTGGGTGGAGAGGAAAACAACCTTTACCAAGACGACGGTAAAATTCCTCTTGAGTCCAACCTTGTTCTCGATAAATTTTAATTCTTTGTTCGTAAGCTGTTCTAGCTTCACGAACTAAAGAGTCAAACCAACGTGAATGAAATTCTCCCCAATTAAGAGAATTTTCTTTTTGAATTAGTAGATTATCCAGCACCAATTCTAAACTGGAAGCTGGGTTATCATATGTACTGTCTTTAGGTGCAAGGCGGGTTGCAATCTTTTGATAGCTTTGGATTGTATTAGCAGAAATTCCGATAGCTCTGGAGGGATGAAATTGTGCAAAACTAATCAGGGCAATTTTACCCCTGTAATTTTCACAGATATTAGTAATATTTTGTAGTGCTGTTCCACCAGCACCAATTTGGTCAACTGACCAAGATTGCAGGTAATAGTTTAGTTCATCAAAAAGAATTAAAACACCTTGGAATTTCTTATTTTCTCCAGTGCAGTAATTCGTCAGTATGTCTTGGAGAATTGCTTCGATATCTATATTTGCAGAGAAATCAGGAGTAAATCCTGTAACGTGATAAGCGAGTTCTTTTACAGTAGGAATAATACTAGGGTTATTATCCCGGAGTTGGCGGATGATGCTATTTAAATCTCCATCAGAGTAGTTGATACTTCGCAAATATTGTTCAGCTTTTGCTCTATCCTCTTCATCCAAACTTTCCAAGTAGTGCAGTGGTTCACTACAAGTATTTTGCGCTAGAGAGTCTGTGATACCTTCTGCTTCCAAATTTTTAACAAGTGCCTGAAGAAACTGCTTTCTTATATCGCCACCTCTATCACCACTCAAACAAATAACTAAATGATTGTACTGTTGGTTTTGTTTATGTAGTTTTAATCCTTCTGCAATTCCCTTATTTTTATTAAGCGTCGCTATCTCCACCTGGTGCAGAATCCCCTGTACTTCAGGATTGTTAAAAGAATTTTTAAAATAGTTAGATATAACAACGGCAAAATGCGACTTACCCTTGCCGTAATCCTGAATCATCAGGTGAATATTTGGCTCATTTGGGCTATGGTAGCTACGTCGTAACCCATCTAAAATCCCAACTGTCGATAGTTCAGGTTTCTTTTGGTCGTAGTTGAAAATAAATCCTTCACAGAGATGCAAATTTGTCTCTGGATTGTCCATCATACCAAAGTTAACAGAACTGGCGATGCTACCTTTTTCATTGATTTCGACAAGTTGGCTGAGAAGCATAGAATTTTAATTAAGCAAGTGATTTAAAATCAAAATTGATATAGCGTACAAATTATCCTGATAAAATAAGCTGAATTCGCTCTTCAGGCCAGTTTTTCGGTGCTAGTTGGTGTGGAAGTAGTATCCATAAAAGTTTTTCTAGCTTGCGAGTTTTTTCTAGGTTGTTCCAGAACAATGTAATGTGACTGCGAGATTGAACTTGCAAGTAAGTAATCAGACAGTCTAAGTTTTCCAGTAAAACAACCTGTTGACTAATCCCACAACACATTGACTTAATGGCTTCTAGTTCCCGATCTAAGTCATGGTGGAGAGCGAGAAAGCTTTCATCTGGATGTATTCTTTGTAGCAAATTTTCTCGGTAGTTGACTCTA
Organism: Nostoc sp. 106C; assembly: GCF_002154725.1. Taxonomy (GTDB): domain Bacteria; phylum Cyanobacteriota; class Cyanobacteriia; order Cyanobacteriales; family Nostocaceae; genus Aulosira. Next base: position 49,478 of record NZ_MTAW01000087.1, read on the forward strand.
AGAGCATTATCACGCAGAGTTATGCGTACAAGTTCGTTTTCATCGGGTGTATCCCACAGCAGTAAATGAACTTTGTCGTCAGGTCTTGCATTTCGTAGGGAGATATTAGAGATCGTACTCATACGCTTTCTCCAACAATGCAAGCGGGTCATCCCAGCGTGGAATTATCTGGAAGGGGGGTACTGTTCGCCGTTGTTCAATAATTCCGTATGCTTCTAGTGCATTTAATTGTTCCTGTAGTGCTTCTGTTTTTATTCCCAGCACGGGAGCAAGTCCCATTTTTTGGTTCAAAATAGATTCAGTCAAAACGGAACCTTCGCCTTTGAAGTCACGTTCCCATAATTTTGCCAGAAAATATCCGACCAAGTAAGGATTTGGTAAGCGGCTATATCCAGCCTTATATTGGTTTTCTTCTAAAACCAAAAACTTGCAGGATGATAAAGCTTGGGATTCAGTGTATGCTCGTAGAACAATTTTAAAATTTTTAACAATATTTTTAGGATTTTCTTGGTCAAAAATCAGCGCACTATAATGCTGTAATTCATCAATCGTAAAACTCTTGTTTTGTAGTAAAAAATCATACACTAAGTAAGACCAACCACCCCATTCAGCTGGCTTATCCGGTAGTGACTGTAAACCTTTATCCCCAAAGCTAAGATAAAAATGTATTACCCAGTCTGTAACATTTGATTCCAAGCAATTATCTAGCCGCCACACAATTTCTCCCTCTGAAGTTAGACGCTTCTCGCTAATTAAACCTGCACGAGTTCCCCAGCTAATCATAGGAGTAACTTTTTTGTTTCCTAGGCCAGTTCGCTGCATTAAACCATCCAGAGAATCATTTAAACCTTTTTCTTCCGCCGCAGCCCGAATAATTTTAAATAAATCTTCCTTTTTTAGAGCAAAAGTAGTATGAAAACTGAGTTGTAGTTTAGGCATAGCTTTGTGATTGATACAAAATTTTTTACTAACAAGTAGAACTAACTAAGCCATTCATACATTCGCATCCAAAGAATGTCACATATTCGCTCAGTTCTTTTTTCTACAAAAGCTTTATCCCATTTACTATTTCCACCTAACTGTACAATTGGCTCAATATGATGTTTATACGAAGTATTTTGTAATAACTTAATTGTATTTATATTTAATTTAATTCCAAATTCTTCTGTTTCTTGACTCAGCTTTGATAATCTATCAGGGTCTGTTTCTGCTAGATATTGATAGTAAATATATTTTTCTATCCAACCTTTATTGCCAGCAGAACTATTAATTTCTACAGGGAGAAGAGTCAAATTTCCAATTTGTTCGCTATCACTGTTTTCATACAAAGCTACATCCCAATCTGCACTTGTTTCTGGTTTCTGCGGTGCTACATGTTCAATACTTTTAAAATCTTCAGTAAGCCATTTACTTGGTTCTAAGTATGAATAAGATCCTGGTCTACTAATTTTCATTAGCCCTGGTTCTGTGGGATCTGGAATCGTATCATGTGCAGCTACAAATAATGCAAATCTACAAACTTGTTTAGCGTTATTATATTTCAGATAATGAAGTGCTTTTTTCTTCCATTCTTCGTTAGTTCCTACCCCTCTTTTTGTGAGTTCACTCATTAATTCTATTTTCAGTGCGTCAACTGTCAATGCAGAATTACCTTGCTTCCATGAGATTTTGTCACGAAGCAATACTCGGTAGACATCATCAAGACCAGTATTTGTTAAAGCGGAACGCCACAGAGTAAAAAATGCAGCTACTGCTTTACAAGCTAGAGCAAACTCTTTATCTGCATTTGGTTCGTTACGAAGAACAAGACTATAGAAGCGACTTAATATTGTATTTGCCATTCTGTGGTTTGCATCCTGAAGGTAAAGAATGCAAAGTATAGCTTGTTGTCTATCTGCTTCAGGTACTCCATCTATTTCTGGTAACGATTTCGGTAAATTCTCCTTTTTAGGGTAATAAATTAACTTACTGCAATAAGTCGCAGTATCGCCCATCTGACGAATAAATTCTTCTCTATCGCTGATATGTTCGTATTCCGTATATACGTCAACTAACCATTTTCTTTGGGCGCTGAACTGCTTGGACAATTTCTTGCCATCGTATGCTAATGCAAAGAGGTTGAGATACTCATTTGTTCGTTTTGTTTTACTAGAAGCACTACGCAAGGGACTCGTAAGTTTTTCTACGTGTGTAAAATACTCTTCAAATTTTGAGCCTTGAAATCCATCGCCTTTTGCATCTGCATCATTAACTACTAGTGGCTTAAATGTTTCTAGCGCAGTTAAGGGAGAACCGGTTGCGTTCAGAGATTGGAACATATCAAATGCTCTAACCTGCGACACTGGCTGGATTAATGTTAGACAGCAGCGTTCTAGCAAGAAATAACAGAAAGCAAAAAGCTGTACAAGAGAACAAACTTTTTCATCGTGATTTTGAACCAAGCTAACTAATTCTGGTCGCTGGTAACTCCACAAATCAACTTGGCTGACCTTTTCCAGAATTTGCCAAGCAGGAGGAAAGTCTTCACTATCCTTATGAGCATTTTCTACTCTATTCAACCAAGATTTTATAGCTTTTAAGTTATCAGCAACTAGCGAATTTTTTCTAGCATCAGGGAATGAAGATTTCTTGTCAATTGCACGGATAAAGCTGGCAATAAAAGATGAAACATCAGATTTGTAGTGTTGATTATCTTCTCCACTCAGCGTCCATCCATCGATTGACCCTCTAATAATAATCGGTTTACGTTTAGGTTTACCACGCATCAGGTCAATCGAAAAGAAGTCCATCAAAGTATTTAAATAAGCTTCGCTGGCTTCCTTTAATTCTTCATATGTATCTTTCTCTGGTAATTTATTGGTTATTTCATATATTTTTTCGTAGAGGCAACAAGCCAGTAAAGTAGTAGTTGATAATCGCTGTTGCCCATCTATAACATTATCTATACGAGAAGGAAGCGCACGAGGGTCTTGTGGTTTGATATTACTTTCAGTATCATTTTCGGTGACAAGGATGATAGTTCCCATAAAATGAAGGGTATCTGGAGAATCGAGAAGGTCTCTAACTCCAGAGCAGATATCATCCATCAATTGTTCTATATTTTCTTCATCCCAACTATATTCTCTTTGATACAAGGGAATGTAATATCCAATGCCTGGTCTTCTAAAAAAGTAGGCTACTGACTCACTTATCGTACTGAATGCTCTTGATATTTCCATATTTAACCATTGTTATCTGAGATTTATCATATGATTTAAGCTTGCGAATTTATTTATGGAACATTTACAAACTATAAATGACAAGCCAAGCAAGGCAAATCATCATCTTCCTCGTCTAAAACAGAAGCTAAAACATCTGCTAATGGTCGATTTGGCGCTTCTTTTTCCTTCTTAGCCATTGCCTTTTCATGTTCGTTAATAATTTCATCTTTACGCTCCAAAAGTTCTAGTAAAGTTTCACCTTGAGTCCAAGTGTATTCCCTACCGTCTTTATGTTCTTGCTCGTATTTAACTGCTTTTTCAAACAAATCTCGGTGGTTCTCTGCAAGCATCACCCATTCATATTTGCGTTGGAAAAAGCAAAAGAAGCAACCGGAACGGCTTCGCCAATTATAGTATTTTGGTAGCCCAATCCCACTTTCTTCTAATATGCGGATAATGTCTGCTTTTACCAGCCCATGTTCTTTGAAGGGAAAAACTGGTTTAATATTAGGTTTAGTAGAAATATACCCTTCTCGATTTTCATCAGCACGAATGCCGATGTAGCTAATGGCTTCGTCGTCGCCAATAAACTTTTCTAGAGGAAGTATTTTCATCTGCTTGGTACACCAGCGCATCTTTGGCGAGGGAAGTACCCCGCCGTAGACATCAAGCCAGTGGTCAAATCCACGCTCTGCTTCGAGTTTTTCGATTTTAATACCCAAACGGGCTTTGATGCGGTCTAGATACTCGTATGTTTCTGGAAGTTCCTTGTGGGTGTCACAGAAGAAGTATTCCATTTGTATTTCCGGATACTTTTGACGCATCAAAACTGCTAAAGCGGTGCTATCTTTACCCCCTGATAAACCCAAAATATGCCTAACTGGTTTTTTGTTCATGTTCTTGCCCGTGACGTTTACCCCTAATTTGAGAAAGATTATCACTAACGGTAAGTTCCAGCACGCGCTCCGTCAATTTAGCGACAACAGCCTGACGTATTTGCGGATTATCGTACTTATCTAATATTCCCAAAAGTTCGTCTACTACGTTATCAATTTGAACTTGATTTTCATGGTTAAACCAAACCAGAGATTTAGTTTCTTGTCCATCAGGGCGCGTTACAGTAATTTTACGTGCCTCAAAACCCTCATTGCTACGGCTTTGAACATCTTTCTGCAAAGCTTCCAGATTTATAAAGCGTCGAGCAACTTCCGAAAGTTTTAGTTCAAAATTTGTTACATCCTCATCCGTCCATACCGAAGCTGGTTTATCAGCAACAATCATTACTAGGGCTTCTAACCATTCGGAGTCAGTTGCGGTTTCGTCTGCCGCCCCCATAACAAAACTTTTCATGCGGCGTTCTAAAACTTGACCTGTTAAATAACTCGCTCTCACCCGCAAATCTTGCCGCAGTTTTTCCTCACTACTCCGTATAGAAAAAGCATTATGAAGAAGCTTTTGACAGTCACTCAACAAACGGTCGTAGGCAGTTTGAATCTCGCTAAGTGCTGAAATCAGCTTTTTTGTTAAGGTTTTTGCAATTGTGCCATCATCTTCTACTCCTACAACAATTGGCGATAATCCGCAGGCTATGGGTAACGAATTGAACAGCAACTCATCTGGTTCCTGTGCTTGCTGTAAAGTTTGCAATACAGCGAATGCTTCACTGCTGAGGCGCTTAGTTTTAGTGGTGTAAGCTGGTAATTTTTTGACGAATTGAAACAATGGCTTCACCACCATTAACAAGGTGGTATTTCGCACTCCAGGGGTAACAGTCGCATTTTTCTTGCGTAATATCAATTCGAGTTCTTTGAAAACTTGCGATCGCAACCCAACCACTTCAAAATATTTAACCGCAAACCGGGAAGGGTCTTTCACTAACAACTCAAAATGTTCGCTTCCCAAAACCGGGATAAACGTTCCATCCTTATACACACCAACATCATCAGCGTGGTACAATAAAACCGCCGCCAACAGTACCGGAATTACCCCTCGTTTAACCCCGTAAGGAGGCGCTTCTAAAAGTTGGTATAGTTTATCTAAAGTCTGCGGTTTCTCCTTGGCTTGCAAGCAAAAATCATCGATGGCTTGCCAAATTGTCTGCACACCTGACGTTTCATTTGGTGGATAAAATCCAAAATCTCCGCTTTCTTGACGATGAATTCCCGTTTGACCCAGTACAGAATAATATATGCAGACTTCGGGCCCGTAACCTTGCAAACCTAGTTTTTCTGCTTCTGGGTGTTGTAACATCGCCTCGATCAGTTCCCGTCTGGCCTTAGCACCTTGAGAAGTTAACTCCCGACGATTGATTAACTCATTCCAAAGGGTTATCCCTTGGTTGTAAACTTCATTGCAGACATCTGATAATTTGGCATTAAAATCTGTTGTGCGGGTGATATTTTCTTGTTTACCTTGAACCCAACAACCGTGAGAATTTACGGTAACGTCAAAAGTTTGCGATAGAGTTTCGTCTAAAAATTGCTCCGCCTGTACCAGTCGAAAGCGTACTTCCTTTCTAGCTACGCCATCGGTTTGTAACTCAGGTGCGCTAGTTTGAATTTTTTTCAGTGCTGCAAATTCCCGCGCTCGAATTCGTAATATATCTAAGTTGGCGGCAGATAATATAATTAAAGGCTTACCGTCAGATGTGCTTGCAGGGACTTCGGTTAGTTTTGCCTCATCCACCCAGTAACCAACCAAACCATCACAGTCGTTGCTTAAACAACGCAACTTAGTTAAATCTTGTAGAGTATCGAGATAGCGGCGCTCAAAATAACGTATTGTACCTGTTTGATAACTATGACGTTGGGCGACTATTGGCGTGAGGGGACGTATGGTAGATAGAAGTTCGGATAAATGCGTTCGCTCTAGAGCGATGTAATTCGCTAGTTCGCTATCAACATTAAAATCAGATCCTTGCCAAATTCGCAACTCATCTAATTGGCGACGATGGTTAATTATATTTTTTTGCAGCAGCCGATCAATTATTTGTTCCCACTGATTTTTATTACTATCTGTGGGACTGTCGCACATCGCCAAGGTTACTAATGTGCGCGTGGCTCGCATTGCACCTGTGGTCGTCACGAGGTTTAAAATACCAATAGCTTTTAAAACTCTAAGACTATCAACATCTAGGCGTTTCGCATCATCGATTAGGTTTTGAATTTCTACCCAGCGCTGGAGATTTGGTCGAGATGCTAAACCTGTTCCCACAGCTTCAATAAAATAATCGTAAACCCAATCCAGCTTTAAAGTTGGTAAAGCATTCGTTTCAACCTTAGTTTCTACAAGAAAGTTTTTAAATGAAAAGGGTTCTGCACTGGTAAGAAAAGTAAACAAAGAACGGTCATTTTGAGCATACCGCGTGCATAACATCGGTAAGACAAACGCTGTAATTGGATGTAATGGGTAGGTATCTTCTACCAGTTCTTGTGTATAATCATCTTTAATATCTTTTGGCAGACTCTCCAACCATTCTGCTGCTAGATTATTGACTGAACAACTAATTTTTTCTGCTTTTGAACGGTCAATTACTTGACCAATCAAGCGCGTCATTTGTGTTGGAGAATCTTGAAACGGAATATCTTCAAATCTTCCTTGAATCTTTGCCCACTCGTTGCGTTGTAAAGAAGCTAATCTTTCTCCATATTCAGCAAATGCTTGGTGTAATATCCCGACAATATATATGTTTAATTCTTTTCTCTTAGGTAACTCAGCTAATTGCTGTAGTAGATATAAATCTTCGACACCTCGATTTTGGACTGCAAATTCTAAATTCTTACCTAGCTCATCAATAATTAATAAAATATCAGTTTTAGCAGCTTTTCCTAATTCCTTGATTAAGCTAGGAATTTCTCGACTATCTACAGCTCCTCCCGTTGCAACTTGTGTATCAAGGTCTAAAAGTTTTTGAGCAATACTAATTTTATTTAACTGTGCTGGCGACCAAAAAACTTCTGCACCTCGGAGTAATGCTCGCACAATTGTATTACTTAACGGCTCTCTTTGGGCGGTAGCTACAGCACGAAACAAACCTTGCTTTGGTATCTTTTCTTGAAGAGTTAGATATTCAAAACTGTCAGAGCCAAAATTATGTGATGCTATTTCCATAGCCTTTTGACGTATCTCGCTGTTTGAAGGCGCACACAACGAGACGAAAAAATGGGCAAAAGCAGATTTACCTGTACCATATACGCCGGTCATTGTCCAAGCTCGGTGGCTAGAGACTCCTCCCATACCTGCTAATATGCGTTTGATAGCATTGACTGACCTTTCCGTAGGGATATACCCAAGCATTGCATCAATTTTTTCTAAATCTCGCTCAACATTGATGGAACGAAAATAGCGACGCTGGAGACTAAAATATTCTGATAAAGATTTATTTGTCATTTTGTTCCACCAACTGCCCCTTGGTAATACTTGTCTAAGATATCTAGAGCTAAAGCCGATGGCTCCTCTATATATGAAAATTGAATTAAACCAGCAGCATCAGAAAGCATTATTGAATTACAACTTCTTGTTACTTGTTCGATAGCGTTGTATACAGCATTTTCTGCAAGCTTAAATACCATTCCTGGACTGCCAATATCGTAAATTAAACGAGCAACGGAAATAGTTCTTTGTTCGCGCCCAACCAAACTAGCATACTCAAGACAAGCTGCCACAATCATTTCTGCTGGTAAATTTCCTTTCTCACCAACACGGAATATATAATGTCTTGAGTCGCCTGCTCGATAAATAATTCCCAAACCAGTAAAAGGGCAGTCTAAACTATCTTCACTCACACCTGTTTTTGTACTTCCTTGCTCAACATACATTCGTAAAATACAAGTGATATCTTTCTTTAAAGAAGACTCAGCAATGCGAGGTGCAATGCTATCTCTGTAGTCGCATAAACCATTGAATAACTCTTCTTGGGTAAATTCATTTTGTCGAAAAAGATTAAAGGCGAAATACCAAGCCGCAGCATTACAGCTTGGCTTCAATAAGTTCCAATGTAAAAGCCATAGTGTTGCTGGGTCTTCTAGAAAAGGGTCCCAACCATTTTCTCCTAAAAGTTGAACACCAAACTCAGAAGGGGCATCCTTTTCCAACACCTTAAACGCATGACACCAGTAGCGAATAGCACTTGCCATGTTTTTCCCAACACCTAGCCGCACAGGAGCCTCCTCGCGCAAGAAGATACCCGAATCATCTCTTGCAGCGTCAAAACCTTTCTTAATCCAGCCGTAGCGAGGGTGAAAGGTTTCATGGCGGGCAAAAACTGGGTTAACATGAATTGTTTTTTTTATATCGCCATTTAAATTTAGGGCAATTTGCTTTCCCATAATTTTCAGTTTTATAAGTTAATAAACCATAGTTCAAAAGTGATTAAAATCCTAATTATTATGGGAAAATTGCAATCTCCACTCATGCTTGAGTAATTTTGCTGACAGTACCTCTCCACTAATGAGCGCTATGGCTTCAAGCGATAACAGTTTTAACACAATTCAGGCAACCTGTGATACATCGGAGCCACAGCTATCTAATAGATATGATTTGAACATAATTGCTCGGGCTTGCAAACGTAGTCCGGTTGGGAAAAATCTACCTGATGCTTTTTATGTCCATGTTTGGGCACTGCACGCTCTTGAAGACTTGCTGCAACAATATGAAAGCTGCGCCAGAAGTGCTACTACCCAAGCTCAAAACGCAACAATTGTAAAATTTAGCACTAGTAAACTCAAGATTTCGTACCTGTTCTATCCCGACTTCGACACCGATCCACATCCAGCATTACAAGCCAGCATCCAAGTTGACTTGGAAACCCTACAAGTCACACACCGCGACTACGGCACTTCAAGTAATCCCTTTATTCTCCACCGTAAAGAAACTTTTGTAACACCCGAATATCCACTTTACCAACAGTTCGCAGAACTTACCCGCGCTCAAGAAGCGTTGGGTTTACTGAATAATTCCAGAAGTATTGGTACACGCCGAGGATGGGAAGAACGTTTAAGAGCCTATAATGTAGAACTGCAAGGTCATTGTCTCATCCAATACCAAGCAGCAAGCAGTACTGGTGAATCGCCATCGCGCCAGATAGATCGTCATAAAGCAGCAATTGTTCGCAATGACTTTTCACGTCCTGTACGCACAGCTTTAGAAGCTGGCTTATTTACACCAGACACAACTTTTTTTGATTATGGTTGTGGACATGGCGGTGATGTTACTCGCATCGCACAACAAGGCTATACCAGCACAGGATGGGACCCTTATTACTTACCAGATACTCCCAGAACAACTGCTGATATCGTTAATCTTGGTTATGTGATTAATGTTATCGAAGACACGGGCGATCGCCGAGAAGCATTAGTCAAAGCCTGGGAACTTACTCGTAAAGTTTTGCTTGTCGCTGCCCAAGTCACCCTTGCGGATACCAATAAAGGTACAATCGCTTACGGCGATGGGGTAGTTACGACCCGCAACACCTTCCAGAAATATTACGAGCAAGAAGAACTAAAAATCTACATCGACCAAGTTCTTGGTGTTGATGCCATTCCTGTAGCTTTGGGTGTTTACTTCGTTTTTCGAGATGAAGCTCAAGCTCAGTTATTTCGTGCTTCCCGCTTTCGTTCTCGTGCTACTACACCCAGAGTTCGTTCTCACGTCAAGCGATTTGAGGACTATCAAGAACTACTCACTCCTCTGATGTCTTTTGTTACCGAACGCGGTCGCTTGCCAAGTAAAGGCGAACTGTCACAAGACGCTGACATAAATGCAGAATTTGGCAGTTTACGGCGTGCTTTCCAAGTAATTTTGCAAGCGACAGACCCACAAGAATGGGAGGCAATTACTGAAAAACGCCGTCAAGATTTGCTGGTTTATTTGGCGCTTTGTCAATTCAGCCGTCGCCCAAAATTAGGAGAATTAGCGCCGTCAGCGCAAGAGGATATCTTAGCCTTATTTGGTACGTACAAACAAGCTTGGCTCAATGCTGATCAGATGCTGCACAGCTTGGGCAATTCTGAAATTATTGTAGAACGTTGCCAAAATAGCCAAATTGGGAAAAAATTACCCAATTCTCTCTGGGTTCACATATCGGCCCTACAAGCCCTCGATCCGCTACTGCGCCTTTACGAAGGTTGCGCTAGTCGTACTATAGGGCGCTTAGATGAAGCCAATGTAATTAAATTCCATACCAAAAAACCAAAAATTTCTTATTTATTTTACCCTGACTTTGATACTGACCCCCATCCGGGATTACACACGAGTATGGAAATTGACCTGCGTGATTTGCATGTCAGTTATCGAGACTATGATACTGATGACGACCCCCCAGTGTTGCACCAAAAAGATGCTTTAGTTACCCCTGACTATCCGCTTTACGAGAAGTTTGCCAAGTTAACTTGCCAAGAAGAGGACTGGGGGCTACTGGATAATTGGCGTAACATTAGTCATCGCTCTGGTTGGCTCAAATGTTTGGCAGACCACTGTGCAACACTTCAAGGGTATCAGTTATCCTGGCGAAAGGATGCTGACCCCTATAAACTTAAGGCGCTGCGTGCTACCGTAAAAACTCGCCAAGCGAAAAGACGCAATGCCAATAATAAGAACAATACAGAATAGATAAACTATCTTGTTGCGAAAGTACATCAATTTGCAATGGTGTACCTGCCAGCCGGAGGCGATTGCACTCCGTTATAGACGAAATGTACGCGATCGCCCTTTAGTCAATTAAATCAAGTAACGCTAACTTAGTTTCTTCCACAACGTTGCTGGAAGAAACCAACGTCATAACTGCAACAGTTTCCGAACATATTCAACAAATTCCTAGCTGGCATTTCAGTTTGTTGCTCAAGAACTGATAGCAATGATCGCCGCAGTAGATATCAAAAATGCCAACCTAGGGATGGTTCACCTCATACCCAACGATTTTGACACTTGTGAAGGTGGTAATGGAGCAGCAATGGATTCATTTTCGTTGATTAGCTCGATTCAAATGAGTATTTTATCGTTTAAAAAATAACAACATTCCATGTGGATTATCTAAAAATACATCTTTATTACTGTTGTGATTCTGCGACTCATACCCTTGTAAATCTTGACTTGAAAGTGAGTACACATCAGTTGCAACAAGCTGATACCCTTGAGTATTGAAATAACCAACTAGTTTATCTGGCATGACATGAGACGCGCCGTAACTTGGTAACAAATTATGTTCTATTTTATCCTGGTCTAAAATATTTAATTGCACAACACCTGTACGACAAAATATATCAAAATCAATCGACTCGATTAAGCCACTTGTAGTAATTTCTATTGAATTTAATTCCATCGCTAGTTGCTCTATACTCGTAAAATTCCGCGACCACGGGTTGCCCATTAAAAATAGTCTTATCGATATTGCCTCTGGCTGCACCTTCACGATATCAAGTAATGTTGTTGTAACCGTATGTGGTTGTAAGTAATCTAATACTCCATGAACCGAAACTAGCCGCAGGCTATTTCGAGCGTAAAGTTTTGTCAGTTCTAGTTCTGCTAGATTGCAATCGCAAAAATAATTTAACTGTAGGTTTGGATATTGGCTGCGTAAAGCTAAAAACTTTTCTGGTGGGTTAGGAGCAATGTCGTAACAATCGATTGTCGGAAGTTGGTAGCGCGTTAAGTCAACTCCCTCAAAACCAAAAAAAACTTCACGTTCGGCAAAACCTGCACCCAAGATAGCTGCACTGTCACCATTACCTGAAAGAATCGCTTCCCAAGTGAGGGGATAAACATTGGGGGTAAGTTCTAAAAGCCTAGCTCGACTAATTTCTAAGATATTGCCACTGCCCTTATTTTCTAGGAATCTTACTGCCATAAAACCTCGCTATATTATGAAATAACCTTGGGACGACTGATTAGGGTGATATCTTTACCTTCGCCCAGACGGTACACTTCTGTGCGATCGCCAACATCAATTTCAAAAAACCGATAGCTTGTAGTAAACCGCGCCCACGCTGCCAAAGGATTAATTTTTGGGAGATTGGTTGTTGCTTGGTAAGTAATTTCAAACCCCGCTCCCCCATCTTGCTTGAACATCCGCAAAAAACATTCGTAGTCTCTAGCGTGCCAAAAATCAGTCGTTCGGCGACGCACCACATCTTGGGAGTCAGAACTCATAGCCCGTGCTGCTGATGCAGACACGATCAATTGCAAATTGTCAGACATTCGCGTTAAGGCAAGTTTCTTGTCTGGATTTGAGAATATTTCATCAACAATTGGTCTAAGCTCAGGGTGTAAACAAGTTTCAGCAATGTAAAACCCTGAATACTTGCTGATATCATTCTCAAATTTCCGATTAACTAGTCTTTCTGAATCACAACTAACCGACTTTCGTAGGCTTGCAAAAATCAAGTCTTCATATAACTTCTGCTGCGATGCTGGCGTTGCTGCAAGAATTTTGAATGCAGACCCACGCATCCCCTGAATTCCAATCAAAGCACAGGTACAATCGAGGGATGCCGCCCACATTGCTAGAAATTTTCGATAGTTGTTATAAAGCATTAATGCTTCCTGGTAGTCAGGAGCTTTAATTTTGAGTAGATGCTTTACTGGATTGGGTTTAATTTCCCATCCAGGCTTGCATAGTAAAGCCCATAACGCAGAAGAATCTTCAATGGCATCCATGCATTTATGCCCTCAGCAAATTAATGACAATTATTGGTCTGTCCGTTTTTGTCAAACCTCATGCGGGATATCAAATCCTTAAGATGCGCTGGGTCTACACCAAACCTATGAGCAATGTCGTACTCCTCATCTTCAGTTGGCGGTGCATTTAGTGTAAGTAAATGCTCCAAAAAAGGTTGCGACCCCCCTAAAGGCAAACCATCATCCGTAAAAGGTAACCTATGTTCGTGCATTGACTGCTCAAATACCGCAGGGCGGGTATTTTGTAGCCACGCTACAACCTCACCAGGTTTTGGCGGATCTATCCCCAGTCGATCGCATTCTTCTAATAACTCGTTTGATAATTGCGATTCTACTGCGGAGACGCTGCGCGATCGCTCCACCAAATCTTGTAACCATTCCTGTAGTTTTCCTGTCTCTGGTAACTGCAAACCCAGCGTCTGACAAGCAGCTACAAACTCTTGCCCAATAACAGCATTAGTATATAGCTGCCCCAACCAAGTAGCAAATTCCTCATTTTCAGGTAATTTTATGCCTTGTTCAAGGCTAAATGTTTGTAATTTCTTTCCTAAACGAATTCTTTCTAAAAGCTTTGTACCAGTATCTTCTTCATTAATGATTTGAGGGTCATTTGACCCAAAAGCCATTTTGTCTAAAAGCCAAATAGCTATTTGTCCTGATTTTGGAGCTGATAAATTTAAAGTTTCACAGGCTATAAGCAGCTCAGTTCCCAAAGACGTATAACTCGCAAGCCACTCCTCTAAATTACCTGACCGAGGAGCAGTAAGTCCCTTTTGAGATAAACCAACAAGCTCTAAACCCAAATTTACTAAGTTCCTAACTACCATTGACAAGCTTTTACCCATGTCAGGTATTAACTTCTCAATTTGACTCCGCATATCAACATTAATATGGACTGTCACGCGGTCTTTTTCTGCGTCTACAGGACGACCGCGCTTCGGAGGTAGCTTTGGGTTTTGTTCGGGCTGTTGTTTACTCATGTTACTTCAGTTTATCGGAACCACAAAGCATATTTGAAGCCTTTATATGCAAAAACGTTAACAAACGTAACCATTTAGCAGTGTAAAAACATTTTTACACTGCTAAATGGTTACGAAATGTAAATAAAACACATACATAATTAGTTGATTTGGTATTCTTCAATCAAAAGCACAAAAAAGTCGAGATGGCAGAAAAACACCTGTTTCAATCAAAATTTCTGCACGAGTCCAATATGAAATACTGCGAAATCTTCAAAAACTTACCCAAAGAAGGCTTAGAACCAAGGCAATTTCTACGCCACTGTTTTGATATCGCTGAACTCAGCCCCCCAGAACTTCTCGAAGAAGAAACAGATTCGCAATACCGCAAAAAATGTATCACTGTACTATGTGCAGTCTTAGGGGTACAAAGACCAACAGTTCGCAAGTGGGGAAGCGATCTCAATTTTGACGGAACACCCAACTACTGCAAAATTTCACTTGCTTACATTCACGCGGCCGAAATCATACCAAACCAGCTAAAAAGCATCTTGAGAGGAGAATACAACGCACCGGAAGTAGATGCTCAAACCTTTCTAGAAAGAATATTCCTTGAAGGGTTAACTGAACAGCAAATACTGCAAACTGTTTCCCACGCCAATTTTCGCGCAACTTGTGTCAAAACTCTCACGCAAGTATTACATATTGGCACCAAATCAGTCCAAGATTGGGGTCAAGATATGTCGTTTCACAAAATGCCCAAAATTCACAAGCACACCTTGGGCTATGCTTTGGCTGCTATCTCCAAATCGTCATCAAAAAATTGGGAAAAAGCGGCCTGACTTATTTAACTAGTCGAATTAGGAAACTTGGTCTTAAAGATAAAACCGCGCATTATAGCGCAGAAAAATGTCATGACTACAACAACTTTTGCAAATAAATTATACGTCGAGAAGCATCGGATAGACTCCAATCCTACCACCCACATAGAGCAAAGTAACCTAGAGTACCTCCACACGGCTTTCCTACTCTATGAGTACAAGCAGACTTACACTAAAAAAGAGTATCGCGCACTGTTAGAAGAGTACGGCTGGGACAAGGGCAGTGCTGAGGAAAGGCGATCGCTCCGAATTGCCGAGAATTTTCAAGCATTTATCAGTTGTCCGGAACATTTAGCGGTTTTACCAATATCGGTACTACTTCGGTTATGTTCCCATAACTACAAAATCCTAATTGATGAATTGAAAGATATTCCTATTGGTGGATTGACTTGTGGATTAGTGTTAGAACTGATTGAGAAAAGAAGATTGTTTCTCAAAGCCATGAATCAAGAAAAAAAAGATGGCAACTGGCGAGCAACACCAGATGGAAATAGATATTACACCTTCGGCAAAATTATGGAGGATGACTACCAAACAGGAGTGTTTACCGAGAAGTTAATAGAGGAATTGGGATTGTCACCGCAGAGAATTGTCAGAATGGCGATCGCTGATTTATATGAAAAGCATCAAGCTGAAATAGCCAAGAATGAAATCGGCTCTTTTGAAGAACTAATCCCTTGTGAACAACTTACTGACACCATAGAAGAATTGATTCCTGCCAACGATGAAAATATCGTCAACCCAATAAACCTTGAGGTAATGCAGCGAGAACTTGAAACCTTGTGGCAAAGGGATACAGAAGAATATGACTGCGAAGAATACCTGGAAGAACCTGAAGAGTCAAACATTGACTTTGAAGAAGATGAGATTCAGGTAGTAGAAAGTACATTGGCTGGGATATTCGGTACAAATGAAGTCCCAGCAACTGATGCAGAAGTCCTCGCAGACATATTGCGGAAAGCTTCAGATTATTCCTCAGTGCGCCGAGGACTATGGCAATATCAACAAGCTAAAGAAGAAGCTTGGAGCCTCCTCTCGGATTCGGAAAGGAAATCTGTATGGCAGATGCTTCCAGAGGCAATCAAAAAGCTTAGTAATGCCAAGCGTGAAGGATTGATTGTCAACTTTTATGAGATGGAGTCAGGAGGAGTATATAAAGTCTTCACTACAGATTACCCACTAATAGAAGAAACAGTTAGTAATAGTCGCTTAGACAGATGGCTGGCAGATTTGAAAGTCAGGCAGAACTCCGATTGTAATTGACATGTGTTAAAAGCCAAGTGCAAGAAGTTAACATTAATTAGAATCTCGATGAACTCAACAGCAGCAAACAAAAAAATAGCTGTTAGCCTATTCTCCGGGGTGGGTGGATTTGACTTGGGATTTAAAGCAGCAGGATTTGAAATCGCGATCGCCATTGATAACAATCCCATCGCCCTAGCAACATACCAACATAATTTCCCCCACGCCACAGTTTTGTGCAAAGACATTCGGGAGGTGACGGGTGAAGAAATACGCGCCCATATTCAGGCGAAGTACATAAATTGGGACGGGGAAATTCATACAGTTTTTGGTGGGCCACCATGCCAAGGATTTAGCGTTGCCGGACTGCAAAATGTTGAAGATGAGAGAAACTCGTTGGTAGGGGAGTTTGTACGGCTGGTGTTGGAACTCAATCCCCTTGCGGCAATCATGGAGAATGTGCCGGGGATTGAAAATCAGAAGTTTGGCTGCATTACTGCGAACCTCCAAGCAGTGCTAGAAGAACATTATTTCCTTAGCAAATGGAACCTGAACGCTTCAGATTACGGGGTTCCGCAAGCTAGAAAAAGGGTGTTTTTTGTTGCATCTAAGTTTGGAGAAATTATACCGCCGGAGCATCAACCTCAACATACAGTTAGAGATGCGATCGCGGACTTGTTGCCAGTCCCCCTACTCCCCAAGCAAAACACTCAAGAATGGCATCCAGATTGGGTGAAGGGAGAATATGCTAAGTATCTTGAAAAAATATTCCCAAATCTTGGTATAGTAACTAACATTAGAACGGGATTCACAGCGACAACACATACACCAGAAGTAATTCAGCAATTCATCAACACTCCCCCAGGTGCGAGAGAAGCTAAATCCAAATCAAAAAAGCTGCAATGGGATGGATTCTGCGTAACGTTAAGAGCCGGGAGTGGCAACCGCACCGCATTACGTCCCCTGCATCCAGTACAACCACGGGTTATCTCAGTTAGAGAAGCTGCTCGTTTGCACAGCTACCCCGATTGGTTTAATTTCAGTGAGGCAACACTCCACGCCCAAAGAGAAATCGGAAATTCGGTACCCCCATTGCTTGCATATGCTGTAGGAATGCAAGTTAGGGAACATCTAGAATGTAATACCAGTTATCAGATTAATTGCCAAAATTGGCAAAACTGCCTATTTTTACCAATTTCTTGCAATTTTAAGAATATATCGGTTTTTGTCAATGAAATGCTGTCTTTAAGCGGGTTAAGTAAAATCAGCAAAGAGCGATCGCCTCCACGTCTGGCTAAAAGAAAGCAAAATTTGGTTACTTGCCTTTAGGTCTGGCGGATAATAAATGATTATTTTAACCGCGAATTAATTGTGTGCGTTACTCTGGGCAAGAAGACCACCAAACAGGAGTAATCACATAGGAATTGATTGAAGACCAAGCGATCGCAGATTATCACGCCAAAATCAAATCCCAAGAAAAAGAGCAGCCACAGGAAGAGACTGCTGAATCTAAAGTGGTTGAGTCGAGTATGCTTCCACAATTAGAAACATCCCCAACAGAGAGAGAAAAAGCTCTAGAAGTTAATCCCAGACTAAAACAAAACGAACAAACCAGCACTAGTAACACTACAGAACAGCAGCCAGTTGAGGAAGAAGTATTAATGCTGGCAGAAAAACTCAAATCAGCTACCAGTTATTATCAAATTAGAAGTGCTATATATAGGCATCTGGCTGTTAAAGATGAAGCTTGGAAGCAGCTTTTCCCAGAAGAACAGTTAAGAATTGAAAGATTGTTGACCCAGGAAGTATTAGCTCTCAAAACAGCCAGAGAAGCAGGTTTAATTATTGACTACTATGAGCTAGAAACTGGCTGGTTTCAAGTATTTATTGCAGGTGAGGATAAGCCTGTAAGCATTAGTAAATCAAATGTAATTAGTTGGGTACAAGAACAAGAAAGACTCAACTGCGTAACTACGTAAACCACCACAATCAGCTAACGCCTCAGTTTTCAAAATAATCCCAAAAAAGCATATATGGAATTGTCAGGAAAGATACCCTCAATTCCTTGCTGCTACATGATTGAGCTATCTCGTCCGCTTGGAAACGAGAAACATCAAGCTCGTTACTACTTAGGTTCATGCGCGAATCTCAAGAAAAGATTTCAGCAGCATCTACAAGGATCTGGCGCAGCATTTACTCGTGCTGCGATAAAACGCGGCATCGAATTCAAAATTGTTTACGTATGGAAGACATCAAGTAAACAAGAAGCCCGTCAGCTTGAAATTCAACTCAAACGATATAAAAACCACGCACAATTATTAAGGAGAGTGCAAAATGCCAAAACGCATTCGACAAAAACTAGGTAGATACAATTTAAGACGCAGATTACGCGGAAAAGTTTTGCTATCAAAGGTTACAAGCTTTAGTTGCTATCAACAAAACCATCAAGAAAAAACTTGTACAACTGCAAGGAAATTCATTCGCAATAACAATATTCAATCACCATGCGTTATCACCGTACTCAAGATATCAGGTAGTGAAGAGAAATTTTTCTTATCAAACAATGGATTGTTTAGTTATAAATATGCAATTGAAAATCACAAATTATTTTCACCAGAAATAGCGTTAATTGCTAGTTAAAATTGACTAGAATCTGAATCTATTACAGCCTGTCAAATATGGCAGGCTAAAAATCAATAAGGCTTACTCGACCAAGTTCATGAATATAGATGACAGTATTATTAATTTTTTATTTTATATAAATTTTTTAATTGATGATTACCAGGATTTTATTAATTTTTGCACTTAAGCTAATTCAACTAGCTCTCCAACGAGAAGAAATTCTTTTTCTCGCTCCAGTAACATTAATACGCATATTTATCACTTCCTTGCTAGCACGGTAATATTCAACAGCCTCATCTATTGTCATTGCGGTTTTAACAATATGGAGGGCAGCTTCTTCTGAAATTAAAAGTGCTGGGCCTAACCAGTTTGCTTCATCTTCATATTCTTGATTAAAATTCCGGCATCCGCATTCGTTGAAGACTTCATCTGGCTGGTGTTGAAGGATGCCATGACTTAACTCGTGAGAGACATTGGAAGCCTGACGTAGAAGGCTGTGAGCGTCATTGTGAACAATTATTCTTTGTGTGCCATAAAACACTGTTATCGCAGAAAAACTTTTTGTGTCTTTTTCTGTGAGATAGCGAACCTCGTCAGGAATTTTATTTTGAAATTCCGACAGAGGAACAATAGGAATTGCTAAATGTTCAGCAAGCTGCCAAGGGCATAAGGGATCATGTGGTTTGAGACCAAGCTCTGCCCGAAACTCCCTGGAATAAGCACTTGCCTCCTTCTTAAAGCCACGACGGAACTGCGCCTTATTTGGCATAAGCATTTACCTCCTTCCTCAAACCACAGCGTAATGTCATCTTATTGATCCTTGCGAAGTTTCTCGTAAGCAGCTTTGATGACGGCTTCCATTGCAGATGCAGCTTCTGGCGTTAAATGGGGGTCTGCACGCAAATATGCCGTAATTTTAGCAAGTGGTTCGGATTCGGTTGGA
Source organism: Nostoc sp. 106C (assembly GCF_002154725.1). Lineage (GTDB taxonomy): Bacteria > Cyanobacteriota > Cyanobacteriia > Cyanobacteriales > Nostocaceae > Aulosira. The sequence continues at coordinate 68,997 of NZ_MTAW01000087.1, forward strand.
ATATCTTGTTCGCGCTTGATGAAGGAGTCTGCGTTCAGCCCAGACCATGCTAACAGAGCTGCCATACTGTCTACATCTGGTCGTCTACCTTGCGCGATCCGAGTCAAAGTGGACGCACTAACGCCAGATTTTTCGGCAACTTGTTTCCAAGTCAAACGCTTAGACAGCCTCTGACTGTCCAATGCTGCGTAAAAGGCTTCAACATCAAACTGTCCTTTTGCCATTTTACCTCCAATTTCACTCTTGCAATTTTAAATCAAGTGTGCAATATAATGGATGAAATTTCACAAGTGAAATTGAAAGTCAAATTTGCAACTGAAACTATGACTAACAATATTGTGGTTGAGGAGATCGAATTGGAAGCGTGGGTCAAGCAGCACGGGGCTGTACAACCTCCGCTTGCAAAACACTACTTGGTGCGGATTGATGACCGAAGTTACAAAGTAGACGACCCCGTGATTACAGGAGGGCAGCTGCTTGATGAAGCAAGCAAGAGACCCGTGGATGAGTACCTCATCTTCCAAGTGCTACATAACGGTCAGTTGGAAGAAATCCGCCTTGATGAAACGGTTGAACTTAGAAAGCCTGGTATCGAGCGGTTCATTACTTGGCGTAGCGATCGCTCTTTCCGTTTTGTTATCGACGGTCGGCGATTTGAGTGGGGCGCGCCAGTTATCACAGGGTTAAAGCTGAAGGAACTTGCAGGTGTAGACCCTAAATCCTATGGAGTTTGGCTGGAAGTACGTGGTGCAGAAGACCGTCCAATTGCTGATAACGAATCTGTCGATTTACAAGCACCAGGAGTTGAGCGATTCTTCACTGGTAAAAAGACTACAACGGAGGGTTAAGTAATGAGCTTTTTACCCCCAAACGATCGCCAATACCTGGAAAACAGGGGTTTACCTTTTGAAGAAGTGGTAGATGCCAGTCAAAAGGGTGTCATTTTACGGGAATTTCAGTTACCACCTGGTCGTTTTGATACCGAACAGGCAGATATCTTAATTCTCTTGCCGAGCGGATATCCAGATGCACCCCCCGATATGTTTTACCTGATGCCGTGGGTAAAGTTAGTACAAGGTGCAAAATATCCAAAAGCAGCTGACCAAGCACACCAATTTAATAGTCAGAAATGGCAACGATGGTCGAGACATAACAATGAGTGGCGACCTGGTACAGATGGCATATGGACAATGCTCAAACGGATTGAAAATGCTTTGGAGGTGGCTGCTTGATTTCTGCAAGCTTGACATTGCAAGAGCAACACTTAAATTCCCTGCGGGAATTGCTATTAACCACAGATGGGAAAGAGCGAGCAGCCTATGTCCTGTGTGGAAAGGCCGTTATAAATACGGACCCTTGGGATGGACAGCCGCACCAAAAATTCATTTCATATGAAGTAATACCAGTGCCAGAGGATGAAATTGTTTCTTTCTCTGCCAAACACATTACCTGGAAAACAGATTCTTTTGTTCGGGCATTGCAAGTGGCACAAGCAAAGAACCTGACGTTAGCTGTTTTCCACAGCCACCCAGAAGGTTTGGGAGAATTCTCTATCCAGGATGATACTAACGAACCAGACTTAATTCAACTGGCACAAAACCGCAACGGCTCAGATACACAGATTTTGAGTGTGATTTTAACACCAGATGGAAATTTGATTGGTCGCATCTTGGTTAGTTCGCAGGAAGTTATTTTCTTGCGGATGATTCGTGTTATTGGGCAGAAAATCCGTTTGCATTATCCAAACCGAGGGCTGGGGGTTTCTCCTCCAGCATTCCAGAGGCAGGCTTTAGCTTTTGGGGAGGCCCTCAATCAAGACTTATCGATGTTGCGTGTTGGGGTTGTTGGTTGCGGTGGTACAGGAAGTGCGATCGCCATGTTGCTGCCAAAGATGGGTTTTCGCAACATTGCACTTTTCGATAAAGACATTGTTGAAGATACGAATTTAAATCGGCTACACGGTACGCGTCAGCCAGATGCTGATGCTATGAGTCCCAAAGTTGAAGTTGTTGCCAGGTCACTTGTGGAACTTGGACTTGGTGTTCAAGTGAGAACATATCAAGCTTGGATTGGAGAAGCAGACTGCCGCGATCCCCTAAAAGCGTGCGACGTAATTTTTTGTTGCACTGATGACCACACGGGTCGCCTAATGCTGAATCGGTTTGCCTACTACTATGCAACACCTGTGTTTGATATGGGTTTAGCAATTGAGGTTTCTCAAGAGGAAACGCCCAATTTTCAGGCTTTAGATGGTCGGGTCACGGTGCTTGCACCTGCGCCAGGACATACCTGTCTATTGTGTCGTGAAGTTATAAATCCTGTTGCTGCACGGGATGAAGCGTTAAAACGAAGTAATCCTGATGAGTACGAACGCCGCAAGGCAGAAGCCTACGTTATTGGAGAAGGAAACCCCAGCCCTGCCGTTGTTTTATTTACAACAGAGGTTGCAATTATGGCAATACAGGAACTTGTTCACCGCCTTCAGGGTTTCCGTGGTGAGGATGGTGCAGCATCTCACAGGGTTCGTAAATTCCATCTGACGACTGACCGTAAACCAGCAGCAATCTCTAATCCCAATTGCCCAGTTTGCGGGACAGTCGGTGTCCAGTGGTGGGGCAGAGGGGATGTTGTGCCTTTTCTCAATCTGGTGGAGTAAAGGATGTTTTTTCGTGGTGTAATCAGACAACTATTAATCTGGCTGCGTTTTATTCGTCAGCCAGACTTATCAGCACGGATAGTTCCAACACATCCTGCACCTGAGAATATAAAACCAGGGGAGATTTTAGTCGTTGGTGATGCTGAATATCAGAAATGGGCTTGTTTTCGTTGCCCTGGAGGATGTGGGGAAAGTATTTTGCTGTCCTTAAATCAAAAGCAGCATCCTTGCTGGGCGATCGCCATTGATTCGTTAGGGCGACCGACACTTAATCCTTCTGTTAGGCAACTTAACGAATGCCACTGCCACTTTTGGGTATGTCAGGGAATTGTTAAATGGTGCCCTGATTCGGGGAAGGAATGAACTTTATGGTTTGGCGCCACAGGAAAAGTCTGCTTCTGTGCAACGCCAACTTGCTTAATTGTTTTCATAGTAAAAGGCAGTTCCATTCTGCCAACAAAATACAACTACCTTTTAATAAATCTCGAAAAATGAATGTCAATTCTTATAAACGACACAGATCATTAGTGCCATAGCGATCCTCTATCAACAAAAAATTTCTTAAGCAGAACACCTCACATAGCAAAAGCATATCAAATATAAAACAATAAGCTTTTTATATTTAAAAAGCATCCCTTTAATAGTATTTTTTAATTTAAAATTGGGTCTAAGCCAGTTTCGCCTTTATTTGCTTCAAGGAAAATAAGGAAGGCAAGTACAAAGGAGAAAGTTATGCCAAAAGAAAGGATGCGAGATATCGTTGTACTGATACCTGGCATTATGGGTAGTGTTTTAGAAAAAGATGGTAAGGATTTATGGGCTACTGCTCGGGTAGCAGGAGCTGCGTTAACTAGCTTAGGGTCTTCATCTTTACAGCAACTTAAGGTGGAGGGGGATGATCCCGATGTGGACGACATAGGCGATGGAATCCAGGCGACCCGCTTGATAACAGTTCCTCGTCTAATCGCAGGACTGACCAAAACTGACGATTACTCAGTTCTCTCACGTTTAATTACGGACTACTTTCAAGTAATTAAAGCAACTGTGGATGATGACGTTCCAGCTAACTTTTTTGAGTTCCCCTACGACTGGCGGCGTGATAACAGAGTTGCTGCTCGAAAATTAAAAAAGCTAATTGACCAACGCTTACCGCAGTGGCGAGAACACACTGGTATAAAAGATGCAAAAGTAATTATATTAGCTCACAGTATGGGAGGTTTAATTGCCCGTTATTATTTAGAAGTATTAGAAGGGTGGCAAGACTGTCGAGCTTTAGTAACCTTTGGAACTCCTCATAGGGGAGCCATTGATGCAGTCAACTTTGTAGCTAATGGATACAAACAAATATTTCTTGAGCTAACAGAGGTAGTACGCTCATATACTTCTGTGTATCAATTAATGCCAATTTACGAGATGGTCAACGTTCGTGGTAAGTACCAGCGAGTTGCAGAAACAGACGGAATTCCTAACATCGATCAAAAGCGAGCCGAGCAAGCGTTAGCGTTCCATCGAGAAATTGAAACTGCTGTACATCAGCACCAGAATAATGCTCAATACTTAAAATCAGGTTATAAAATAATACCAGTTGTTGGTTTTCGTCAGGATACTCTCCAATCTGTTGAGCTTTCTGAAGGAAAACTAATAGCAAGCTATGAATTGCCGAATGAAATTGATTTTTCTCTAGGCGAAGGGGATGGAACCGTACCCCGCTTATCAGCAATTCCCATTGAACTCGACCAAGAGTATCGAGAAACATATATCGCACAGAGGCACAGCTGTTTACAGAGTAGCCCGCAAGTTTTGAGTGATTTGCGCGAACGCCTTAAACAGATGCAAATTCTACACAAACCAATTCGAGGTCCGGAACCTAATCATGAGGTAGCCCAACGCCCAGCTATCAATCTCAATCTTGATGATTTATATCTTGCAAGTGAGCCAGTTGAACTGCGTGCTAAGATTATTAACTTGAGGGAAGACCCTGGAGTGCTAAAAGCTACTATCACCAGAGTAGGGAGTGACGAGCCATTGAGCTTTGAATTTCATCAACAGGAACATCGATGGGTGCTTACAATCGATGCTCTCACCCCAGGGTTGTATCGGTTAGAGGTGCGGACACGCAAGGCTGGCCCCTCGGCTCCAATACCTGTTCAAGACTTGTTTGAAGTAGTGAATTAAACTTGCTGTACATTAAGTAAAATTAATTAAGACCAATTTACAGACAAGCGCTACTAGGAATAGATGGATGGAATGGGAGTGGTCAAGATATAACCGCGAAGGTCTAGCGAGCTTTGTCAGTGATAAAGCTGTTGAGTTCCTTAGACTACCCGAAAATCGAGTAGATATTGCTCTCAGCCAAGGACGCTACCAGCTAGTCGAAGCCATCTACAATGCCTTAGTGGAGCAAAATATACGATATACTCCAGAAAAATATCATCCTTCAAATGCCAAACAGCGGATACGCACTCCTGTAGAAATCCTTGATAAGCCAGGTGAAGGAACTTGTCTTGATTTAGCTGCACTTTTTTGTGGGCTATGCTTAGGTAATGATTTACTACCACTATTGATTGTAACCGAAGGTCATGCGCTGGTGGCTGTGTCATTAACCCACGGGTTACGAGATTGGAACATTTTTAATCGGCGTGAACGGGAACTCTTTAAAGATAAACCACTCGAAGACGTTGAGCAGCTACGCGAATTAATTGTTTCTGATGTATACATAGCGATTGAATGTACTGGTTTTGCTTATAGTAAAAGCCTACCCAAGAATTTTCCAGAAGGAGTGGGGCGAACAGAAGATGGGATTCTGCCATTTGAGCGGGCAATTGCTGCTGGTCGCGAACAACTTAACCAAACCGATAGACCATTTCGTTTTGCACTTGATATTGCAGTTGCACACTACGAATGGCGAATCGAATCTGCCAATATCCCTAATTCAAATTTTGTACTCCCTTCTTCTCCACTTCATCAGTTTCAGTCCCTTATTGCTGATAAGACAGAGGGTTTTGTTGGACGAGTATATGTATTCAGCGCGATCGCAGAATTTATCAACAGTCAACTCAACGGCTATTTCACTATAGAAGCAGATCCCGGTGTAGGAAAAAGCGCAATACTAGCCAAATATGTTCAAGAACACGACTGTATAGCGCATTTTAACGTGCGATTGCAAAGCATTAACCGTGCTTCCCAATTCTTGGAAAGTGTGTGCAAGCAACTCATCAACCGCTACGATTTACCATACCCATCCTTGCCAACTGAAGCAACGCGGGATGGTAACTTTTTGGCGCAGTTGCTAGATGAAGTTAGCCCCAAGCTGGCAGAAAGTAGGAAATTAGTAATTGCCATTGATGCTTTAGATGAGGTGGACTTAGCCAGCCAAGACGTTGGTGCTAACATCCTTTACTTGCCCCCCTCCCTCCCTCAAGGCGTCTACTTCCTGCTGACGCGACGAAGAGTAACACTGCCTTTTGTGGTTCACGCACCGCAGCACCTCTTCAAGCTGATGGAATACCGCGACCAGAGCAGACAAGATGTGCAAAATTACATTTGGGGTGCTACTAGGCGTCCAAAGTTACAGGCGTGGATTGATAGGCGGGAGATGACAGTTGAAGAGTTCGTTAATCAGCTAGCTGACAAAAGCGAAAATAACTTCATGTACCTGCGTTATGTTTTGCCACAAATTGAGGATGGCTTCTACCAGGACTTAAGCATAGAAAGTTTACCTAAAGGTCTAGAGAACTACTATGAAGATCACTGGCGACGTATGGGTATGGCTGCCAAGCCATTACCGCGCACTAAGCTGAAAATCGTGTACATTTTAGGTGAAATTCGGCAAGCCGTATCACGTCGCTTAATTTCTGAATACGCTAGCGAGGATCAACTTACCGTACAGAATGTTCTTGACGAATGGGAGCAGTTCTTGCACGAGCAACCTATCGACGACCAAACTTGCTACAGCATATATCACTCTAGCTTCCAGGATTTCCTGCATCGCAAAGACATTGTTCAGGCAGTTGGGATTGATATTAAGAACATTAATGCCATGATTGCTGACCGCTTGTGGGAGGGGCTATTTGGGGATGAGTGATTTGTACACATGTTTGAATAAAATGCCGTCAGACAAACAACGAGCCGCTCTGCATGACTTAGCACAGCATCTAGCTAAGGCAGTAGATGTATTTCATACAGAGCGATTGTACCAATTGCTGACCAACTTCTATTTTATAGAAGCCAAGGTTTTTATCCTGGGAGCACAACCATTGATAGAAGATTATGATCTAGTCAGAAATCTTCACAGTCTCATTTCTTGGGAAAGCTTAAACACCTTGATATTAATTCAAGATACCGTCCGGTTGTCATCACATATATTAGCTTCCGATCTAGAAAAGGCACAAGTTACTGGACAGTTAGCCGGACAGTTACTAGGGCGACTACTGGCTTATAAAACTCCCCAGATACAGGCATTAATGGCTCAAGCTAAGCTGCGGAATCATGCATGGCTATGTCCGTTAACACCAAGCTTAATTCCTCCTAGAGGATATTTGCTACGCACACTTACTGGTCATGACGACACAATCAATACGCTAGTTGTGACCCCAAATGGTAAACAGGCAATTTCCGGTTCTGATGATAAAACGCTTAGAGTCTGGAACTTAGAAACTGGTGAAACTTTATTCACACTTTCTGGTCACAACGCTGGGGTAAATACTATTGCTTTATTCTCAGACGGCAAGAAAGTGATTTCTGGTTCCGATGATAAAACACTTCGAGTTTGGAGTTTGGAAACTCAAGAAACACTGCTCACCCTCTCTGGTCATACTGACTGGATAAATGCTGTCGCTTTAACCCCAGATAACAGATGGGCTATTTCAGCTTCATGGGATAAAACCCTTATACTATGGAGTTTAGAAAAAAGGGAAGTACTATTAACCCTTATTGGTCATACTGCAAGGGTAAATGCAATAGTTGTGACCCCAAATGGTAAACAGGCAATTTCCGGTTCTGATGATAAAACGCTTAGAGTCTGGAACTTAGAAACTGGTGAAACTTTATTCACACTTTCTGGTCACAACGCTGGGGTAAATACTATTGCTTTATTCTCAGACGGCAAGAAAGTGATTTCTGGTTCCGATGATAAAACACTTCGAGTTTGGAGTTTGGAAACTCAAGAAACACTGCTCACCCTCTCTGGTCATACTGACTGTGTGAAGGCTGTAGTGGTGGCTCCAGATGGCAAGCGGGCGATTTCCGGTTCAGATGACAAAACACTTCGAGTTTGGAGTTTGGAAACTGGCGAAACACTATTCATCATTACTGGTCATAGTGATTGGATAAGTACACTAACCATAACTTCTGATGGTAAACAAGCAATTTCTGCCTCATGGGACAAAACACTTCGAGTTTGGAATTTGGAGACACAAGAGACGCTGTTGACCTTCACTGGTCATAGTGCAGGGATAAATGGGATTGTTGTAACTTCTGATGGTAAACGAGCAATTTCTGCCTCATGGGATACAACGCTTCGAGTTTGGGAGCTAGAAACTGGCAAAACGCTATTTAGTCTTATTGGTCATAGTGATTGGATAAGTGCAGTAACCATAACTCCCGACAGTAAACGAGCGATTTCTGCCTCATGGGACAAAACACTTCGAGTTTGGAATTTAGAAACACAAGAGACGCTATTTACCCTCAATGGTCATAGTAGAGGGGTGAGCGCAGTAGTTGTAACGCCAGACGGCAAACGAGCAATTTCTGCATCGTGGGATCAAACTTTGAGAGTTTGGAGTTTGGAAACTGGAGAAACACTATTCACCCTCAGTGGACATGATGCTGGTGTAGGCACGGTAGCCGTGACTCCAGATGGCAAGCATGTAATTTCTGGTTCAGACGACAAAACGCTTAAGGTCTGGAGTTTGGAAACTGGAGAAACACTATTCACTCTGTCTGGCCATAGCGACTGTGTGAATACAGTAGTTGTGACTACTGACGGCAAGCAGGCAATCTCTGGTTCAGATGACAAAACTCTTAGGGTTTGGAGCTTAGAGACGGGAAAAGCACTATTCACTCTCTCTGCTCACGGTGAGTGGGTCAATGCAGTGGCTATAACCTCAGATAACAAGCAAGCGATTTCTTGTTCAGATGACCAAACTTTAAAAGTTTGGGATCTGTCTACTGGGAGGATGATTACTAGTTTCCACGGAGAAAACGAGATAAACTGCTGCGTCATTGCACCAGATAATAAAATGGTTATGGCTGGAGAGCGACTAGGCAGATTACATTTTCTACAGTTGCTGGGCAGATAGGGTTACTTTAATCCAAGTTGTCCTTACCAAGATTAAGAGAATTTATGTTTCTATTTTGTTTGACTTACAGGCTTTTAATTTAACTTAACACTACCTGCCGTTCACACATATTTTTGACTTTAGAGAAATGAATGATAAAATTTCTACTTCTTCATCTGATATTCAAAAAGAACAAAAAACAGTAAATGACTACGTCGAGCTAATCGAAAGAGTAGCGCAGTTGGAATACACTCGCTTGCCAAAGCACTTGGTAGATTACAGTGAGCTAGTCAATATTGGTGCCATAGCAGTACATGTTTTGCTGACCTCCAATCCCGATCAAGAGTATAAGTATACATATTTAGCTACTGCCATTAGGTGGGCCATTCGGAATGAGTTGCAACATCGGTACGAATGGTATACCCTCAAAAAGTCTTCCGATGATGATGCTGATGCATTGGAAGATAAACAACTGATTCGAGAAGCCATTTATGAAACTGTTCTCTCTACTGAAGAGACACATACCCCCCTTGGTTTTGAGGAAGCTGGCCAACAGGAAGTTAATGAGATTAGAGAGCTTGCTAGAAATGTTCGGGAAGCAATCGCAAAGTTGCCAAATCAAGAACGACAAATCGTTGAAGCTCGTTTTTATAAAAAACTAAGGAGACAAGAAATTGGGGAGTCTTTTTACGTTTCACCACTGCGGATTTTACGGATGATGCAGTTGGGGATGGACAACATAAAAACGAAAGTAGGAGGAGAAGATAGGAAAAAATAGCTTTGAGTCTAATCGCTCAGTTAAGTCATTTTTTTTAGTACGGATATTGATTGATTGATAAACGCTTCTAGTATGGAAACGAGAAAAAGCTCAAATTGAGGCACAGCTTAGCTACGTGGAGAAAGATGCTTTGAAAATTTTAGGCATTGCATTCTAAAATCTCAGCAGGGGTAAAGTGCCAGCAATAGCATTGAGATCAACAGTTTTCATACCAAGGCAAAGCAACAGAAAGTATTGCAGCAATAGTTGTTCCTGGAGCAACTGGCAATACGGACAACACTTGTTCGGTAAAGTTTGCTCTTAATTTGATTTGAACCTAACATAATTCTCCAAAAACAATTATTCATATCATTTTCGGTGAAAGACTTATCATTTAGGCCGCTGAGAGGCAGGGGAGCAGAGGGAAAGGTTTTTGGGTTTTCCGCATAGATCGGGAATTGTAACTAATTAGCCGGATATCATAATCACCTGCGTGGTTGCACTTGATAAATTAACCTTTATTACAAAAAATTAACAGAGTAATTATATTTCCCTAGTCCAGAAAAGTATGAGTAATTTAAATGAAAGGTTAGCAAAAATGCCGCCTGATTTACGACGAGCTACTCTACAAGATTTACCAACTCATTTAGCAGAAGCAGCTAGTACAGAGCGATTACATTTGCTGCTAACCAATTTTGATTTTATTGAAGCTAAAGTTTCTGAATTAACCCCACAGGAATTGATTGAAGATTATAATCTAGCTAAAAACCCTCAAGTTCCGATACCTGAAGAAAAAAGGAAAAGCTTGAGATTGATTCAAGGAACACTTCGGTTATCATCCAATACCTTAAATCAGGATAGAAAACAACTGCCTGAACAGTTACTAGGTCGCTTGATGGATTCAAAAGACCACATAATTCAATTACTAACGGCTCATGCTTTAAAAAGAAAGACTGGTATTTGGTTACGCCCTTTAGTTCGTAGCTTAATATCCCCTCACGAACCATTGCTACGCAACTTACAATCAGGTCACAACCAAGTAGTGAATGCTATGGTTGTGATGCCAGATGGGCAAAGAGTCATCTCTGCCTCTAACGACAATACACTCAAAATTTGGGATTTGGAAAGTGGAGCAGTACTGTCTACTTTAGAAGGACATACTGATTGGGTCAAGGCGGTGGCAATCACACCTGATGGAAGGCTTGCAATTTCTGCATCTAGGGACAATACCCTGAAAGTATGGGATTTGGATAAATGCTTGGTGCTACATACCTTGACAGGTCATACCCAAGGAGTTAATTCAGTGGCAGTTACTTTAGATGGTGAACGAGCTATCTCTGCATCAAGCGATCGCACTCTCAAAGTATGGGATTTAAATAAGTATTTAGAAATACGCACTCTGCAAGGACATACTGGCTTAATTAAACATGTAGCAGTAGCACCAAGCGGAAGGCTAGCCATTTCTGTCGCTGATGATAATACTTTGAGGATCTGGGATTTAAATCAGTATATAGAAATACATATTATCAAAGCAACAAATGTCAATGCAATAGCAGTCACTCCGGATGAAGATAGAGTTATTACCGTATCTGCAAAAGGCACAATTCAAGTTTGGAACATGGAGAATGGTAAAGAGCTTTACACCTTGCTTGGACATAACAATGTGCTCAATGCAGTAGTCGTAACATCAGATGGACAAAGGGTGCTTTCAGCTTCAAGTGACCATAGTATAAAAGTTTGGGATTTGAAGACAAAAACAGAATTATTGACACTAAGGGGCCATACTGCGCCAATATTAGCTTTAGCAGTAACACCTGACGGAAAACAAGCAGTCTCTGCATCCAGAGACATCATTCTCAAAGTATGGAACTTGGAGATGGAATCTGAACTGCCCCCTGTCATAGGTCATATGCAGAGGGTAAATTTTATAGCAGTAACATCTGATGGAAAACAAGCAGTCTCTGCTTCTGCCGATCGCACTCTTAAAGTTTGGGATTTGCAAACTAGGCAAGAACTTTGCACCTTAAAAGGGCATCAGCATGAAGTGACATCTGTATCAGTCATACCAAAGGAAAAAAAAGCCGTCTCATCCTCTGTAGATGGCACTTTAAAAATGTGGGATTTGCTAAGAGGTAAAGAAATAAACACATTGAGATTACGATTTTATTGCGAACGAATCAATGATGTGGTGGCAATGCCAGATGGGAAAGCGGGGTTGTGTGCCTTCAATAATAATATTTTAAAAATTCAAAATTTAGGGATGAGGACTGAAATCCTTACCCTACAAGGTCATACTGCACCAATATCTGCGATTGCGGTGACACTAGACGGAAAACGAGCAGTTTCCGGCTCAAGTGACAACTGTTTGAAAGTTTGGGATTTGGAAAATGGGAATGAACTGTTCACTTTTCGAGGTCATACAGGTAAGGTATACGGAGTAGCAATTGCAGCGGATGGGCAGTCAGTAGTTTCTTCTGCAAGTGATGGTAAGATTAGGGTTTGGGATTTAAATTCTGGTGCAGAGCTACTTGTCATACACGCTCATACCTTAACTATTAAAGCACTAGCATTGACACCAGACGGGCGAGCAATTTCAGCTTCATATGATAATACTGTTAAAATTTGGCATTTGGAAAGTGGAAAAGAACTGTATGTTTTACACCGTCATCTTGGCAGTGACAGATCCGTTGTAGTGATGCCAAACGGACAGCAGGCAGTTTCAGTTTTAAAAAATGGTACGCTGCAAGTGTGGAATTTGCACAACGGGGTTGAGTTGTGCAGTCTAAATTGCCAGAACAATTTTTTAGTTAGTGCATTAGCCTTAACACCTGATGGTCAACGTGCTATAGCAGGTTCTTTCAACGGCATCCTCAAAGTTTGGGATTTACATACTGGAGTTGAACTGTATACCCTTGCGCGCCATGCTAGTGCTATTTTTTCTATCGCAGTAACACCTGATGGAAAGCAAGCTATCTCTGGGTCTAAAGATCGTACTCTCAAAGTTTGGGATTTGGAAAATGGAAATGAACTTTATACTTTAGGGAGCCACTCAAGTATTGTTACTTGTGTAGCAGTTACATCAGATGGCAAGCGAGTAATTTCTGCTTCTTCCGATGGCATTGTGAAAGTTTGGATGCTAGAATCAGAACCATTTATTCTTAAAGGTCATACTGATACAGTACACGCAGTAGTTGTGACCCCAGATGGAAAGCAAGCAGTTTCTAGTTCATCTGACTGTACTTTGAAAATATGGGATTTAGATAAAAAGTTAGAACTACATACATTAAAGGGTCATACCAAGGTTGTTTATACAATAGCGATAACGCCAAACGGGAAGTTAGTAGTTTCTGGTTCGTGTGACGGTACAATAAGAATTTGGGATTTAAAAAGTGGAACCCAATTGTATACTCTACAGGACAGCACTAGCTGGGTTAATTCAGTGGTAGTAACCCCCGACGGGCAAAAGGTTATCTTTGCCTCAGGTAATAATACCCTTACAGTTTGGAATCTAGAGAGTAGAAAAGTTATTGCTCGCTTTAGTGCTGATAGCTCAGTTGAAGCTTGTGCTGTATTACCTGATGGGGTAACTATTGTTGTAGCTGAGAAATCAGGACGAATGCATTTTCTACAATTAAAAGGGATATAAATCTAAATAGCAATTGCAACTACAGTTGCTCCAGATTTAGTCAGGCTTTTAGGAATTATTTAAATTGAGTATAAATACTATTGATTATTATCAAATTGTATTTTACATTTTTATTTCTGCAATTTTTTAGGTAGCCAGTAAGTTCAATGGAATGGGAATGGCATCCAATTGACACGGTGGGCATAGCCCGTTTTATTGACCCTAACGTAACTAACCTGTTGCCTGTAGAACAAAGTGTTTACGACATAAAACAGCAGTCACCCCAGAACCTTAGCCCAGTTATTGAACTACTGTATAACAAGTTACTAGAACAACAGATTTGGTACGCAGCAGAAAAAGGAATTACTTTAACAGGAAATCAAAAAATTCGTCGTCCGGATGAAATTATCAATGGTAATAGGGAGGGAACCTGTCTCGATTTAGCTCTGCTGTTTTGTGCTTTATGCCTTGGGCATCAATTAATACCTATTTTTGTACTACTTGAAGGTCATGCGTTGGTAGCCATTTCAGTTATGTACGAAGGCAGAGAGCGAGATAATTTGTTGCGATCGCATTTGCATCTACTTCAAAGTAACACAGTAACCGATGTTGAAATTTTACGCCATCTGGTAGACAGTGGAGAATATGTTCTTTTGGAATGTACAGGTTTTGCCCGCTCAGAAACCATACCAACGCACCTGCCTGAAGGGGAAGACCGTATTGATGGTCTGCTAACTTTTCAAAAAGCTGTGGAAGCTGGGCGCAAACAACTGGATTACCCAGGTCGTTCCTTAAAATTTGCCTTTGATGTAGATATTGCTCATTGGATGTGGGGAATTAAGCCCCATGAAGCTAATAGACAAGACACCACTCATATTTTACAAGAGCAATTAAAGCTATTAACTACTCAGATTAACCAAAGACTAATTTCTCCTGCCACTGGTACACCTGAAAATCTTACTGATGAGAGGCATTCACGAATTGAGAATGGGTGCAAATTAATTAACCAGGGAAAACCTAAACAAGCCCTACAGTACTTGACAGACCTGAAAGCAGAATTGTGGGAGAAAAAATTAGACCTCATTATTAAGTATCGCTTACTAGCCAATATAGGAATGGCTAAACTTGGACTTGAGCAAATTTCCGAGGCTGCTGATGCTTTTATAGAAGCTAAACAATATAACCCAGAAGATGAAAAAGCCCTTGCTTTTGCAGCAATGGGATACACACTACAAAAAAATTATCAGCAAGCAGAGGAACTTATTCAAGTTGTTTTACAGAAAAATCCAGCTAACTCAATAGCACATTCTCTCCGAGTTGAAATGGCTCCAGCTACTGATAGTTTAGAACAAGTTATCAATAGAGTTCCTCCTGCTCATCAAAATAATCCAGATGTAATGGCAGCTTTGGGACAGGCAGCTTTGGACAGAAATTTGTGTAAAGAAGCAGAAAATTATTTTCAAGCAGTCGTCAATCATAACAAAGGCAATTTAGATAATATTAAAGTTTTATTAGCTATTACTTTGATGCAATCTATAGCTAAAGATTTTCCGCTTATCTTGGTTGGACAAATAGATTCAATTAAAATAGAACAACTAGAAAAAGCATTAACTTTATTTACTGAAGTGTTGGGTGGTAATAACCCGAACATAAGTGATTTATCTACAATTAAATTGGCTGCTCTTGTTAATAGAAGTAGTGCATTAAGGCTTTTAAAGAGATACAATGAAGCAAGTCGTGATATCGAAATTGCCTTAGAATTAGAACCTAAAAATTATGAATTTATTAGGCAACGTGCGCTTATTGCTGTCGAAAAGGGAGAAATAGCGCAAGCGATTAGCTATTTACAAAAAATTCCCTTAAATGAGAATTATGAAGCATCAATATTAACTGCAAGTTTAATGGGGCGAGAAAGTCGATTTAAAGAAGCGATAGACTTGCTGGAAAATATCCAATTAAATAATCAAAAAGAAGAGCTAAAAGCAGAAGCTACACGTTTAAAAGCGCAGTTATATCTAGAAATGAGAGATTACGAAAGTGCTAAAGAAATTTCTCAAAGCTTGCTTGATGAAGAACCAAATAACATTCTCAACCTTGTTGCCCATATAAGTGTACTTATACGAAATAATAATGAGGATAGTATTCGACCTTTTATTGAACAAGCAAAGGCTTGTTTGGGACTAAATACTGATATTAGAGATTTGGTAACTCTAGCTGACTTACTATACTACCTCAAATACTACCGTGATGCGGTAGAAGTTTATGAAAAATTTGTAGATAAAAAATTAAATAATCATTTTACTTACCGATTACTAAACTCTTACTTTCATGCAGGCGATCACGAATCTGCAATAAATCTTTGTGAAGAACTAATAAACCAGCATGGAATTGATGTACTTATTCCTCATTTATCAGAACTTGCCACTTTTATATACCAAAGCATAGATGACTTTCCCTCTGTCCGCAAAATATGTGAACAATACTTAAGACTTGTTCCTAATGATATTTCTATGCAGTTGCGGTTGGCAGTAATGAACTATGAGACTGATAATTTTGAAGATTTAGAGAGATTTTTAGATTCAAATCCTAATATTGATAATTTATCCTTTGATGCTTGTAAACAGCTTGCTATTCTTTATAAAGTAACAAATAAATTAGATAATTTTTTTGAAATTATCTATCGAATAAGACAACAATTTCATAATTATGAACAAGCACATATTTTTTATATAACGTCGTATGCTGAAGGAATGAATCTTTATGTAAAACTCCCTTATCCAGAACAAAATGATATCAAGCCTTTACATTTACCAATAACTATAAGCGGAATAAAAGTATTTTCGTCTCTAGCTTTCGATAGTTATTGCCACCAATCGTTTCAAAAAGTGGAAAGCACTTGTGGTGTACTTTTAATAAATAAATTTAAATCGAATAATGCTAAATGGTATATTATTGATGAAAATCTAAATAAAAATTTTTCAAGCCAAGAATTATGCCCTACTGATACCTTCTACCAGAAATTAATAGGTAACTCCCTTGGTCATGAGGTCAAAATTTCCGAAAATCCTCTTAATAAAAATTCTTCTTTAATTATAGCTGCCATAACAGATAAATATTTTGCAGCTAACTATATCAGCTCTAATTTTATAGAAGACAGACCAGATATTCAGGGGTTTAGTATAGCACAAGTCCCAAGTAATGAAAAAGACGGCATCGACCCTGATTGGTTAGAGCGTTATGGTGAGATGTTAAAAGAACGCGAAGAAAGGTTCAATAAAATAAAATCTTTATACACTGAATTGAAAATTCCTTTTGGACTTTTTGCTATTCAAGACAATAGAAATTCTATTGAACTATGGGAAATTTTAGTATATGGTAATGAACCCTGCTTACATTGCTGGTCAAATCCGAATGAGAATTTAGATGATGCTGTTTCCTTACTTCAAAAAGAAAATCTTTTAGTTATTGATATAATTTCGCTTTTAAGCATTTATAAATTAGGATTAGCAGATATCGCTGTCCAAGCTTTTAAATTTGGTATTGCTCAGTCTACACTTGAATTACTACGATACATAGTACAAGATTGCCAATTATACGGTGTAGGCGGTTGTTCTATTTTTGCTTCAGTCAATGGTCAACAGGTAATACAATCTTTTAGTCCTGATGAAGTCGCTCAAAGGAAATTATATTTTGAGCAACTTATCACTTGGGTACGAAATAATTGTCTTATTCTTCCGTGTAAACGAGCTTTAACTATTAGTAGAGATGAAAGGCAGAAGCGTAACGAAGTGCTAGGCTTGTCTTTTGTTGATACTGCACTTCTTGCTGGTGAAACTGGTCGTATTTTGTACTCTGATGACCAGTGGTTACGCTTCTATGCTAAAGCTGATTCAGGAGTTCAAGGTGTTTGGACACAAGTAATTTTGAATTATTGTTTACAACAAAAGTATATTGATAATTCCACATATTGTAATGCAACTCTACAATTAATTTACTGGGGATATAACTACACACCTGTAAATGCAGAAATTCTATTGGCATCTGCTAAACGGGCAGATTGGAGTCTAAAACCAGATTACACAGCAGTTTTGAAAGTTCTTGAAAATCAGCTATCTTCGGAAGACTATATTCCTTATGTTGCTGCTGAATTTATTTATAAGCTTTACAACGAGGCAATAGTTCCTCATTATAGAGATTATTTAATTCTTGAATTACTTAGAGCTATTACTAAACATAGGCATAAAACAAAAATTATTCAACAATTGACCCGTAATGTTAAGTCTATGTCTCCTTTTTTGTTGCATATTACAAATGATATTTTACGCATAATTGAGATTTGGTGGTATACCCAAAATCTTGTAACATGAAGATTAAAAAAAGGTTTTAGTGTGGCCATTGTGACAGGTGGCAGCAGTTTACTATCCTGTCTATCTCAGTAAAATCATACTACTATGCATGAGTAAGGCGAGTCTGAACGTGTGCAGTCTAATTCGGGTGACTCAAAACCAATTTCAAAAACCCTCAACATCTTCTCCTCCCAAACTACCTGAGCCTTCCCCAAAAAGCCAGTCGCTATCACTGTCGGCATTACCTTCGCCATCCAGTTGAAGATTTAAGGAAGGTATTAGCTGTTCAATTTGGCTTTCAAGTCGGGAGATCGCCAGCGTTAAAGAAGCAAGTTGCTCCCTATCTTTCTTAATTTCATTTGAAATCCCCACCCGCAATTGATTTAACCGCTCTTGCAGGGTATGTACTTCCGTTTTGGTCGCAGAAGGAATATTCACCTTCTCTTCCAGGGCGGCAATTTGAGCTTTCAAAGCCTCAATTTCAGCAGCAGTTGCACTTACACCATCCGCACTCTCTTCCACAAGTGCTTGTTTAATACAATTCAGCACAAACTCCTTAAAAGTGAGGCGCAACTCCTCAGCACGCTGCTTGGCCTGCTTCACCAACTCCCGGTCTTCTTCAGACAGAAGTTTTATATTTATCTGCGGATATTCCACCATTCCCTCGCGCTTTTGTTGTGGAGAAGTGATTTCTAACCAGTTCTTTAACCATTTGCTTCGAGTTCTAATATTTACTTACTCCCCCTACCTCCCTATCTCCTCCTACTTCCCCAACTTTCCCCACTACCATCATCGCATACGGGATATCCGCGTATATACGATATAGACGATTCTAGATGAGCAATTTAATCGTGTCCTGGAAACAACTATCATAAAGATACCGGGAATTACAGTTCTCGGCATCATGGTTTTTCTTCTATTATTTTTTTCGTGTAGTTTTCTAGAGTACTTACTACACAATTCTGACTTGAGCGGATACCAAAGTCTCCATTCTCCCCTTGTGAAACAAACATTTTATAAGTCCTTGGAAGATATAGCGATCTATGAAGAGTCTTCCCTATGCTGTAACAAGTAGTGATGAGTGATGAGTAGATGTGACAAGCTTTTTTCACCCTTATATAAAAACAGCGATCGCTATTCCTAATAGCGCCGATTCATTGGACATTTGTGGAAAATGCATACATATATCCATCATTGCAGTGAACCGACTTGCAATATTTGTAACTAACTGGACTAACCTTAAGAGTTGGTGTTCTGATTTCAAAAGCTCCGCTTTCAAGGGACTGTTAATCTACCAACATGGACACCTGCAAACTTCCCAGATGGGAGAATTGCGCGTACCATGTCGCCTGTCTGAAAACCAAAAAACGTTTTGCATCACGTTCTGTGCTTAGTAGGGAACCCATACTTATTGGGTGTACACATCTATCTGGTGATTCCCCCACCCCTTCGCTGCGATTAGTAAGGGTTGCGAGGTTAAGACTAGCAGTTTTCCTACAATGTCAAGTCTGGTAAAATAATTTTTAAGAAATAAAAATAAATGTTGACCCAGCAAGCATAGATAATTTCTGTATCCCGACTGTGGCATGATGCAAATATGCCTACTTACGCAATTTGCAGAATTCAGAAAATCAAGTCTTGGGGAGAACTTGGAAGCAGCTCTTTGCACACCACTAGAGAGCGTGATACTCCTAATGCAGACCCATCAATAAAAAATATTCGGGTAATTGGGAATGCTGACGATATAGATCTGGAGACTCTATTTAAACAAAAAATTGGCAACCAAAAAATCCGCTCCAACGCTGTCTTAGGAATAGAAATGTTATTGAGTGCCAGCCCTCAATATTTCCGTCCCGAAAACCCATCACAAGCAGGCACTTACAACCAAGACCTTTTAGATAATTTTGTCGAGGCATCTATTAAATGGTTGCTAGAACGTTACAAGGATAGAGTCGTCAGAGCCGAGTTACATCTAGATGAAGTAACTCCTCATATTCATGCTTATATAGTCCCGCTCGATCATTATGGGAAACTCAACTGCCGAGCGCTATTCAATGGCAGACAAAAATTGTCACAAATGCAGGACAGCTTTGCTAATGCAGTTGCACATCTTGGCATTGAACGGGGAATCAAAGGTTCAAGAGCCAAACACACAGATATCAAAAAATATTATGCTCAAGTCAACCAGCAAACATTTAACTTAGATATCAAAGAAATTTTTCCTCAGCCTCAACAAAATCAAAACGCAGTTACATATCTTGAACAAGTTCAAGAAACTCTTCAACCTACTCTCAACAATATTAATTATCAACTAGCTGACCGAGAACAAATACTCAGCGAAAAAGAACAGTTAGCTCTTACGGCTTTAGCTTCCGAAAGAGAACGGCAGAGTTTAGAAAAACGCATTTCTGAACTTGAGTTAGAAGTAGCTCAGTTGAAAGCACAAGCGGAACTTTTACGAGATTTACCTTTAGATGATGTGGCTTACGAGTTAGGACTTTTTCCCGATAAAAAAGGTCAGAACCGATGGAAGGGAGAAGGACACATTATTAGTATTATTGATTCAAAATTTTATGACTTTGGCACTTACCAAAAAGGTGGTGGTGGCGCAATTGATTTAGTGATGCATGTCAATCGATGTAATTTTAAGAATGCACTGAAATGGTTAGCAGAGCATTTTTCTTCCACTCAATTAACTAAAGCTCTTAACCATCACATCCGTTCTCAAGTAGAAAAGATTAGTAAATACGATTTAAGTTCTCCTTTCAAACCACCATTGAGCGATGAAACTCATTGGCCAGATGTACACAATTATTTGACATCGCAACGAAAAATTCCTGAATATTTAATTGATATTCTCCACACAAACGGTTTAATCTACGCTGACAAAAATGCAAATGCTGTATTTATCATGCGAAACTTGGCTGGAGAAACCACAGGCGCTTTTCTTCGCGGTACTCAGGGTAGAGATAATACATTTGTTGGATTTGCTATAGGTACTAAACGTACTGCTGGATGGTTCCATCTAACAATTGGTGGACAAACAAGCGATGAAATTTCTCGCGCAGTTATTGTCAAATCTCCCATCGAAGTACTTTCGATTGCAATAGTTTTACCACCAAAAGAGAAAACTTTATATTTGGCCGCAGATAGCGTTCTTAGCATACCAACTTCCGAATTTTTTACAAAAATTCCCACTATAGTTGCTGCCTATGATAATGATACAACTGCTGATGAAATTGCTAAACAAATCAAAGATGTTTTACCTCACGCTAAACGACTGCGACCAAAAACTAAAGATTGGAATGAACAATTGAGCGAACAACTTAACTTTTGAAACTCTCTGCACTTAACTATCTGAGTTTCTACCATTTTTTTGATTTACATTATTATGTATTCTGCATTCTTCTTCAATGGCATGGGAACTATGGACAATATGGACAACATACTCTCTCTTGAAAATGCCTTACTTCCAAGCCTGTCCCCGATAGCTTCAAGTCTTTTCTCAATTAGACTGCTTCCAGATACCCGCTTTGGATGCAATTGCTAGTTTCTGAGCTTGTTCAAAAGCGGAATGATTCGGGCATTTTATCCCTGACTCATGTATTTTAGCTAAACCACTCTTGAGTATTTCTTCTTGAAAGCTAATTTCCATGTCATCCTTACCGTGAGCCATAACTTCTGCAACAGTACGTCCCTCACTATTTTTTTGTACTGGAATAATTATTACTTGACTATCGGCAGCAGCAACCAACGATTGCAGTTTCTGTTTTGCTTCATTAGCTAATGGTTGTCCTAAAGCTTTATCCTGTTTCACTTCAAGAACATCAATCCCACAAAGCTGAACTTGCATTTGGCTGCCATCGGTTTGGCGAACTGTTAAGGTATTGCCATCTACAACATCAGTAACTATCCATTGTTCACTTAAAGCAATAGATGAGTTGTTAGTTGTTTGGAAAATGAAGATAGCGATTGAGGTGGTTCCAATTAGCGCAGCCAAGATCATCAAAATTCTCTGCGATGACTTCATGTTATAGATTATTTTCTAAGCTATCAAGAAGCCACAATTCTAACTGCAACTCAAAGATTCAATGATATTCTTCCCTGTGCGATCGCTTTACCTGCTACCTTTAATTCTTCTTAGCCGTACAACGCCAGAGGCAACTGAACACACGCTGCCAAATTCCTACATCCAAAAAGTTAATGCTTTTTTAGGATGCAGAAGAGTGCTTTGGGAAGTGGATCGAGTGTCCCATGATATACCGTTTGTTTAGCTGAACACAGAGCAAATCGCTCTATGAATATCTGCTGAATTTCGTCTGGCGTAAAGCGGTAAGGACCTTGTTCTCTTGTTTCCTCTTGAGAAAAGCATTTCAAAAACAGGTAACCTTTAGGCTTTAACAAGTTCGCAACTGTTTGTACATAAGTCCTTCTACTTTGGGGTGGCAGAACGTGAAAGCATCCTCTGTCGAGAATCAAATCGAAAGATTGTTCCAGACGACTGTTGAGAATGTCATCTTGCCGAAACGAAATTTCTAAACCCTCCTGGTTTGCTTTTGCTGCTGCTTGACGAATGGCTGCCTCTGACAAATCTGTTGCCATCACCTGAAAGCCTCGTTTGGCTAGGGCGATCGCTTGTGTTCCCGGACCTGTTCCCAAATCCAGCACCGAACCATTGCTTAATTCAAGTTTGAGGAGCGCTTCCTCGACATCTGGATCTAAGCTTGGGTTGAACCAAGGCATGGTTTCAACGGCTTGTTCTTGATAGAGCGCTTCCCAATTGGAAAATTCTCGTTCAGTCATTCTTAGTTACCTTTTCTATTTATATTAGCTTTCTCCTTATGCTTAAACACAGGAAATTATTTCTTTCAGCTATTAAACTAAATGTTGATTTTTAAATATCTCATATGGAAAGAACCGCTATTATTGATGGGTCTTATCGTTATTTATTAAGACGGGTGTGGGATGCTGAGTATCCACAAATTACTTTTATCATGCTTAATCCGAGTACCGCTGATGCCGAAAAAGACGATCCAACTATTCGTAAATGTATTAAATTTGCTAACTCTTGGGGTTATGGTTCTTTAGAAGTAGTCAATCTGTTTGCTTACCGTGCTACAAAACCTCGCGATCTGTTTCAAGTAAGCGAGCCTATAGGTTCCGATAATAACCTCTACCTTTTAGCAGCCGCAGAGCGTGCCAAGTTAATAATTTTGGCATGGGGTATACATGGTAGTTTTCTCAAGCGAGATCGGGCAGTGCTTAATTTATTTTCTAGCAGGCAATGTCTTTACTGCCTAGGTCGAACTAAAGCAGGTCATCCACGTCATCCCTTGTGGCTGAATAGTAGTACGCAACCAACTATTTTCTAGTTCTTATTAACATGATGTGGACGCGCTGGTGTTGCGTTCAATGGACACAACAGTGCTGATAAATTAGACTTGACCGAAAACACCTAGCTCGATTTCACGCTTCCCTTCGGGTAGAACGTGAGGCTTCTTGCGGTTCCAGCTAAATTATTCAAGTTATTAGCGACAGACTTGAATTTTCGGGATTACAACAAACCAATCTTCTAAAATATCTCCTGTAACATCATCTATTTTGATGTGATGATAAATGTATCTTACTGTTACCTCACCAAATTTAAATTGAAATTGGTTAGGCACAATTTTTTTTCTACTAAAAAGTTCTTTTCCCTTATGTGACAAGCAACCAATTTGTTCATTACTTTCCGTGCAAATATTCTAACCATCACCCCATTGATTGGTCTTCAATTGCAATGGGCTTCCTTCACGTAATATTTTTATGATATCCTGCTGATTTTTTGTGGTAATATGTGCCAAATTTACATCAGCAGGAATAAAATCAAAGTAGTGCATCAACTGAGGAAGTTGAGTTCCTAGATAATTAGTTATTTGGGTAACTAATCCAGCTTCTTGGATAAATTGATTTTGCTCTTGAGTGCAAATGATTAGTTCTTCTTGGGCACGAGTTATCGCTACATAAAAAAGTCGTCTCTCTAATTCAATATAGGCAAATGCATTACTTGGAGCAGTTTCATCATCTTTCTTTAATTACCTGTAAAATTTAAGATTAATTTCGTCAGTTATGCTTTTTAGTCGATGAAATTACCCAATAACTGTGAAAATATGGTAGACATTTGAGCCGAAATAGTCAGGCTAGATCGTCAAGTTGTTGCACTAATTAGTTAGCGTTTATGAGTAACCATATTTCATTTGAAGAAGAGCCAGACTTTCATTTATCTATTCAAGAGAGCTTACAACAGCTTTCCGTTCAATTGGGGTCTCCTTTAGACGAAACATCAGTCATGCAAATATACCAGAATGCATCCGAACTACTGAGCCACCTTTCCCCATCACCCCTAACTTTTGCCCGTGTTGCAGGAACATTATTAGTTTATCAACTCCAAAACACAGAACCCGAAGAGATAAAATGGTTTAATAACCAAGTGAAACAATGCTTAGATGAAGAAGAAGTTGAAGAGTTGATTGAATCTATTTATCGCACTGATGCTTTGTGATTGCTCTGCGCCATTGCAGCGGTTAAACTACAGAAAAAGCTGGAAATAGTTTTACTAGGTAACTTTGATGAGTGCCGAGTAAAAGTGAGTAAGCTATCACCAGAAAGCTTCTGCATCAGTCGGCTACCGCTGCTGAGTATGCTAGCAGATATTTTGGAGGTGTTACGTTCTGGGCAAATGGAGTATACCAAAGCTAGGGCGATCGCCCACCAAGTAATGCCCTAAATTAAGATTCAAGAGTAAAAGTATAACAAGTGGCAAGAAAGCGTTAACCAAGGCGAATTTATTGGATTCTACTTTGAAGAAAGGAATTTGAAAGCAATTTCGCTTTTGTTAGACTACTTTATCAGTCATAGAAGTTATCTATCCTCAAATCCCGCCAAATCTCAGACGCTTGCCAGCCTGAATTGCCAACAGATTGGACTAGAGGATTGTCACGTACTGGTATGTAGTTAACATTAGTATAATTGCTATCCATTACTGGATTATTCTCAATTACTGGCTCTTGAATCTCACCAGTATCAGTTCTCAAAGTTGGCTGTGATAATTCTTCTTTTGTTTCTACATTTTTGGGTATAGGTTTTTCAATTCTTTTAATTAATTGCATATCCATTTGATTAAATCTACTGTACTACTTGGTAAATAAATTAGTCTCTAAGGCGAAACCAGTTAAATCACAATATAGTCTTTCCCGAATCAACACAGCAATCCGCAAAAAGTTTGTGTAAAGTTTGGTAATCCTAAGGATCGGGTCTCGCAAATTTTCCTTTTTATTTACTGTAGCCGTTGTGTTTGTAAAAATACTTCTCGAATCATCAGATTATTGATATTACTTTTAGTTGTTAAAATTGTAAATCACAAATAAGTACTTGTTATCAGTAAGTCAAGCGTATTGAGGCTTACGCCACCAGTATCTTGCACAAGTCATCAGAACTGAGAGTTGTTACTACATAAATACGGATCGCCAAATTTTGGAGAAAGAAAAAGCTAAGAAAATAGTCGGGGATTAAAGTAGAAAGCATTGCCTCACAAGCGTTTGGAGTGGGTACGACCGTGCAACACTTTTGCGCGACATTGGCTATAACCCGGTTCTAATTCAGTTGAATCTGCTGTTAAACTGATTGACCGTTGAACAAAGATTTCTGGAGCACAATGAAAATGAAAAAATGTGCTTACCCATCGCTGTGCCTATCTCAATGGATTATTGTCTGTATCAGCTACCTCAAAAAGTGAGATGCTCCTAATAGCCTACCTAGTAATCGAAATTGGCGAACCAGAGGATACAAACAGTAGAGTTTTCTGGGCAATGATAGAAGTGCGGCATCTCCTTCATTTGGACTAAAAATCAGATTAAAACAGTAGCAAGCTCTATCCCGTAAACGTTCCCTGACCTGAATATTCCAAATAGAAAAATTGTTTCCAAAGCGTTTACGTTTAGGCGGTTGAGCAACCTGATTAAATAGCCGTTGGCGCACCTCATTAGCCAACGATTTTACCGCCGCATCGGTCTGCACAATTTGCCAAACTTTTTCTGGGAGGACTGCTCCTAACATCTCGCTAGCTAAGAAAAGTCCCAGAAACAGGATGCGCTGACAACCTATAATGCGAGCTTGTTCTATAACTGTATCCCAGTCCATCTCCTGATCAGCCCGAATTAGTTCTACAACATCGCAGATAGTCTTTAAACTGTTCCAATGATCTTTGGTGCCATTGATGCAAGCTATCAATAGTGAATCTTCTGCTGAGAAGGTGCGTACTGTTCTGCCAGTCAGGGTGATTTCTTCAAGACGTTGCCATAAATCTTCAGGATTCAAAGATATACATAACTTTCTTTGAGTGAACCCCCAGTGAGGTTCGACTGCAACTTTGCCATCTTTTCTCAAAAAATTGTACTCGCAAGCCGATTGCAAGTATAATGTTTCCTCAGCATCCGTAGCATTAGTTAGTTGTTCTACTAGCAGTTGATACCCTTGAGAAATAAGCAATTGTCTGACTCTTTTAGCATCTTGCTTGTGTATTAAGATGTCCAAATCGACGAACTGACGAAGTGATAGGTTACCGTAGGCAAAAACAGCAAGAACTGGCCCTTTAAATGGAACACTAGGAATTCCATTGTTCTCAAATAAGTCTAGGAGAACGAGCAGTTCCTTACTTCGGTATAAATTATATAGAGCATTTACGTGGAAATGCTCTTGCATCTGTTTGAGTATATTTTGAGGAACAGCTTTTGGGCAGGTGACATTCAGACTCTGATACAAGAGCGGTATCACCTCATGACGATCTGCTATCTGGATGAGATACTTCCAGTCGATGTCTTGTTGGAGCAGTACCCTAATTCGCTCTGCTGTTGAGGGGGCTATGTGAGTTCTAGTACAGCACAGAAGTAACTCGATTTCTTTGCGCCTAACGCTTGTTGGCACTTGAGTAGTATGTTGGGATAAGGCGATCATAAAGTACTCATCGATAGTGTTGGGCTTGGGTTTCAAATAAGTGGGCATAGCTACCGCCCAATTGCATCAGTTCCTCATGGGTGCCACTTTCGACGATTGATCCGTTTGCCATAACATAGATACGATCAGCCATTTTGACGTTAGATAAGCGATGGCTGATGAGAATCGCCATACGATCTGTGACCAATTGGCGGAATTTTTGAAACACTTCTTCTTCAGCTTTAGCATCCAGGGCGCTGGTGGGTTCGTCCAAAACGAGGATTTGGGCATTACGGAGAAAAGCTCGCGCTAATGCTACTTTCTGCCACTGACCGATACTGAGTTCTTCCCCATCTGCAAACCAACTACCCAGAATGGTGTCATAGCTATTGGGCAAGCGGGTTATAACATCATCTGCACCTGCTTTATAGGCAGCATCCTCAATTTGTTTATCATCCGGTGAGAGATCGATATTGCCAAACCAGATATTTTCCTTAGCAGTGAGATGATACTTGGCATAGTCTTGGAAAATGACGCTGATTTGGCGGCGCAGATCTGTGGTTGCAAAGGAACGCAAGTCATCGCCCTCAAAGGTGATGCTTCCCTCTGTGGGGTCGTATAATCGGCACAAGAGTTTAATCAGGGTAGTTTTGCCTGCGCCGTTCTCACCTACCAACGCCACTACTTCCCCCGGTCGAATAGTCAGAGAGATATCTTTTAGTCCCTGGCGATCGCTTGTAGGATATTGAAAGCTCACACCCTCAAATTGAATCCCCTTTTGCTGGAGTTGAGGGATGGGTAGAGGATGTAACGGTTCAACCACCTTGGGTTTAAGATCAAGGAATTCGTGGAGGTTGGAGAGAAATAGGTTATCTTCATAAAGACCAGCTACACTTCCTAACACCCCCTGAAGCGCACTTTGTCCCCGCTGAAATGCTTGGTAATACATAATCAGGTCGCCGAGGGTGAAGGTGCCTTGAACTGTTTGGTAAGCGATGATACCATAAGAACCATATACCGCCAGGGTGGCACTTGCTTGGACAACCAACCCTGTAACGGCAGTTCTTTGAGAGATAGCAAGGCTTTCCCGGTAGAGTTGCTTTTTTAATTGGCGAAAGCGGCGACTGAACAGAGAACCCAAATCAAACAGCCGAATTTCCTTGGCGTGCAAACTATTGGTCAGCATCCAATCGAGGTAATAAGCTTTGCGTTGTGTGGCTGTGCGTTTGCGCTTCCAATGATACATCTCGCCTGCATACTTTAAACGCACAAACAGACCGGGAACTGTCGCCACGAACATAATGGCTGCGACTTCCCAATGGAACCAGAATAGTAAGCCAGCAATTGCTACTAATGAGATAGTGTTTTCACTTAGCTGCAACAAACTATTCAGGATATGGGTGGGACGGAAGTAAGCTTCTTGTTGGGCGCGTTGCAGAGTATCGTGGTATTGAGAATTCTCGTAATACTCCAAATCCACTTCAATGGCTTTGGCATGAACAATGCCATACATGTGATCGGTGATGATTTCCGCCTGGGTGGTGTTAACGAGTTCTGTGATCGAGTTACATAAAGCAATAATCAGGTTAACTGTGCCTGTGAGTGCAATAAGCAGCGCTATCTGTTGGAAAGCGGTTTGTTTGTTGGGTGATGCTATGGCGGTGGAGACTGCATCTACAATTACCTTCATCAGATAGAGTGAAAGTAAGGGCAGTGTACTCTGTACTATTAGGAGTGTTATACGAGTGATCGTCCAAGTTGGACTGCTTTGCCATACAAGTTGCAAGGCTCGATTTAGACGCAATGCTCCTTGTATTTTATGTTTTAATTTGTAGGGGGAGACAGTCATGGGTTACTCCCACAGCAGGACTGAGGGGAGTTGGTCTGGGTAAGCTAGTCTCAGTAGTTCATAGCCAATTCCGGCTGCGCCTTGGAAGAAGCCGGGATTGTAACCCAGTAAAGGACTATAGCCAAAAGTTCCTCTATGTTTTGCACGATCTACAACTTGTGATGCTTGTGCTATTGCTGCTTCTACTAACTGAGGTTGGGAGAGTTTTTTACCCGCAGTAAAAAGAAATTCAATTCTACCTAGATTGCCACAACAGAGATGATCTATTTCTGAGAGTTTATGTTGTTTTGTAGTTTTAATTGCGGCTTTAATATTTTGTTGAATTTCAAATGTATCTAAAATTTCTAGCCCACCTACTCTTGCTAAACCAATGCCGGGAGCCCCATGACACCAGGAACACATACAGCTATGATCCTTTTCAGGCGAGTTTGCTTTGAATGGTAGCCAATTGCCCATCTCAGGTATATAAATACTGTTTTCAAAAGAGATCGATTCATAGGCTGCTTCCAGAAAAGCTACCTCACCGCAAGTTTGATGCAAACGCAGCAAGGCATAAGCAATTCCTGCTGCACCGTGAGAAAACCCAGTAAGTAAATTGCCATCGAGAGTTTTCCAAGTTTTGTAATTTGAATCACTAACTACACGGTTGTTTAATAAATGATGAGCACAAGTAATTGCTTGTTCAAGAAGTTCTGAATCAGCAGTAGCGTTATATAACGCTAACAATCCCAGAATTCCTCCTGCGGAACCGTAAAGAATATCAAATTTACTATCAGCAAGAATTAGTTCAGGGGTTATTAGAGATGCAACTTTCCTCGCATCCTTTAAAAGTACTGGTTCATTCAAAAAATGAGAGATACGTACCAATGTTATGATGAATGAACTACACCCCTCAGCAGCACCAATACCAATTCTTTTGACAATTTGAGTAAAAACGGATTTATAAATATCTTCGCGAAGGGACTGTAAAGCGCCCAGAGTGAGGTTACGAAATCCAGCACCACCTGTGACCTTCTCTAGCGCTGCCAAGAATAGAGCCACCCCACATGTGCCAGCATACAAGCCATAATCCAAGGGCTTGAGTAGAAACTGTTTTGTTTCAGAATCGTATTGTGGGGCAATCCAAGTGACACTTCCATCAGTCCCACTGATAGCTTGTTTTTGCAAAGCTACAGCAATTGCAATAGCCTGTTGAGTGATTTTTGATTGCGTCAAGGATGCATCTGTATAAAAAGAATTATCTATTTTTCCAGGTATTGAAGATTCATGATAATTAGTTGTTATACTCGAATAAACTAATCCTTGAATGAAGCCAATCTGTAGTTTCAAATCTTCATCATTAAAATGTTTAAAATGGGAAATGACAAAATTAAAACTTGACTCTTTAAAAAAATTATAAATGATTTGATTAGAACTTAATTTCAAATCGATGCTATCTGAACTACAAGTGAAGACGGGAATATCTAGTTGTTCCAGCGCTTGCTTTTCGCTCATCATTAGTGGCCAAAAATAAGGCTTGGTATGTGATAATAACATTCCTTTACTTAAAACATCAAGCTGAATACTCCAAATAACACCATTACAAAGATATTTTGGTTGTAGTGATTTTCTTAAAATAGAACTATAAGTTGCAGTGTGACGAAATATAAATCGTACCTGTTGATGGGCTAGATATGTTAAAGGGCTATTTGGTGCTAAGAGCGATTCTCTATGTTCTACAAGAAAGCTGTATATTTGCCTAAAACCTTCAACAATTTCCTCTGCAAACTCATGTGCCAGGTCATTAGATATTTTACAACCGATGATAGAAGATGCATCTACTGCATTATCATTATTGATATTATTCCATTTGTAAAATGGTAAACCTGTCTGATTTAATTCGCCTTCTAACTTAAAAACAAAGGGCATCAATCCTGTACTGAGTACAGACCTAGAAATTTGTTCAATAGCCAAGTATTGAGCATTTTTATTAGCTCCCGGTTCTGCCACTTCTTGAGCTTTTGGATGCATCAGTGTTTCCAAATCAACTAATACTGGTTGTTCCCCATGCACAATGATATTTTCATAATGTAAATCAGTTGCGCCAAGAAGATATGCCAGACAGAGCAAAGCACCACATCTCCTATAGTAGTGCCTTAGTTCTTCTATATTTTTACAATGTACAGACTCTACAAATTCAACCCAGCCATATTCTGAGCAGTTAAGTATTTTAATTAACTTGAATATTAAAAATTTAGAATTATGATTTAACCATTCTAGCAAGTGATAATAAGCTTGATAGATTTCTAAATCTCTTGGTTTGTAGATGATTTTTAATCCAGAATCAAAAACAACCAGCATAACCGAACATCCATTATGATGTCGATCTCCTAGAGGCTTGATGCTAACAACTTTTTCCAGTTTTGATTGGAACGTGTTTTGAATCTTATCCCAATCTGATTCTAAACGTTTGATAAACTCTACAGTGCTATCGACCCATAAATTAATTAACTTTCCTAACAACCTAGCTAAGACAGGATATTCTTGGAAAAAGGTTACCAATTCGCTCTGAATCAGACTCTTTATAAAACTTTGGTATAGCCTGCTGAAATCCTCACTATTCTTTAGCGATAAACGGGAAACTGTAGATTGTCTAGTAGCACAAAAAACCGAAAATTCAAATTCTAATGAAGGTGAACAAATACCAGACAGTAATTCTAGTAGATTCCGTTCGAGTTCAGTATGTGCTTCATCTGAAAGCAGATAGTAGCTATGACTTACTTGAGTTATCAGCTTTCTTCTAGCTACACATATGAACTCCAATAAAACTTCTTCAAAAGGTATTGGCTGTTGCTGAGATAAAAACCGATTGTTAAAAATTTCTTTTTTATTCTCATAAGTAACTCCTTTGATACCTTCATAAAAAGTGTTTGCCCATTCAGGTAAAGTGTGATTGTCATTGAGTTTTACAGAAGCAATAGCTTTACGAATTTTATTCAAATCGAGACCGTCCCATGCCAAGCGTTTTTCAAAGACACTTTGGTCTCCATCCGCTATAATCTGACACCAATCCCCAATTATAGAATTAATTTTACTATCATTTTCTCTATTAAAAACGGGAATAAAATCATCAGTTATTTTTTCTGCAAAAGTACTGGCTAGTTCTACAATTTCAATCAATTTTTCTTGGGAAATATGCATAATGATTATTGACCCTAGTAATATCAAAATAAGTGTAAGATTTCTGACAGGTTTTTAACTTTTATTATGCTTTTATACCTATAGTCAAAATACTGATAAAAAGAGATTTTTTGTATAAATGCGATTATGTCACAGCATCTATACTAATGAGAAATTTAAAGTGCCTAATTTACAGGCACAGATATTTAAGCAAACTATACTGGGCGTGAACCACCTTCATCTCCACATCGAGGAAAAGTACACCCACCTATGGTTAATATTCCCGTTTCGCAAGTACCAAAATAACAAGTGCCTGGTGCGTAAATCTTGCATCCTCCAGCCAAGTCTCCTGATCCACCCATTACAATCTGTACATTCAAATTTAATAGATCAAAAAAGTCTTCATTAGTATCGAGATTATCAATTATATTAGGAAAAATCACATATAAATTGTAATAATTCTCCTCCACTACTTTGATCTCAATCACCTCGGGAAGATTTTTATTAAACTCCTTCTCAATTACCCACTTAGGATTTTTAAATAACTCCTGCTTAAATGCCCCATTCCTCCAAGCTCTTGTCATCAATTTCACGCTGCTTTCTTCATCCAACAAAGAGTTCCTATGCTGCTCCAACACCCACTGAACAACATCCTCATAAGTCATCCCCAAAGAAGCCTTCAAATCCTCCTCAGAAATTCCCTCATAAGGATTGCAAGGTAATACCATATAAAGAGTATCTTCTGTTTCCTCCAGAACGTTAATCTCTAACTCCTCTGGCAATTTTGATCCTAACTCTTGCTCCACCACCGCTTTAGGATTAGCCATCAACTCCTGCCTAAATCCCTCATCCTTCAAAGCGCGAGTAATCAAATGAATTTCCAAATCCTTCCTAGTTTTCACAGTCAATTTTGAATCCTGCTGTAGTTGATAAGACCATAAAGGCAGTAATGGTGTTATCCCTTCAGGAGTCTTGTCTTGATTATTCATATTGCCACCTCAATTGTTGTTATTGAAATTTGTTTTTTTGTTCATACCCTGCATTTATTTAAGTAAATAAATGCCAACTACCACTCTCATCACTTCCTACTTCTGGAAGTGGAACCGGAATATAACGAGCCATATTCCCAGCACTACCAATCACAACTTCCCCCTGACTTTCTAACCAAGCATGGGCTGAGATTTGTCCACCCTTGCTTCTGGTAATACCAATGCGTAGCTGAGTGGGGTAACCACACCGAGCAAGCAATACTTGCGTAGCCAAAGCCTGGGGGAGACATACGGCTCTTAAGTATGGGCTTGCTACTCTCACAGCCCAAGCAACTTTGTTGACAAAAGCTTCATCTACAGCCTGCAACTTAGCCCTTGGCTGTGCAATTTTTGCCAAAAGACCACGCAATTGCTGAAACGGTAGCAATTTCAACCCAACCCTGATGACTGCAAGTAGAAGAACAGCCTTAACCAGAAGCAGGCGATCTCCACCTGTTAGGCTGAAAAATTTACGCAACCGTTTCATGTTTTCTTTCGATTGGCTCTTTAGTTTACCCTTGGCTAGTTAATGTCAGACGAATACAGCAATCCTACTAAGTTGTGAGAATTATTTTGGGAAATAAATGGATTAGAAGCCCAGAAGAGGGTTTATCTCAGGATAGATGTCAAGAAAAGAAAGAGAATCTCACGAATTATTCAGGAATGCTACGTGACCCATATTTTGCACCCTTAACTGTCACTTAGCAGACATACTGCCAATTTGCTGCTAAACAGTAGTAAATCAAACTCTTCTAACCGACTCAAGGATCAAGGCGGTTGGGAAAGCTTAATTTAAGTACACTCAGCATCTTAGATAGCGTTATTACCGCTTTCAATTCAGTTAAAACCGAATCTACTAGTTGTAAAATCGTACTTTAGAGTACACCTTACAAGGTAATACTAATCACTTCGATTAAAAACCACGATAGCCAACTTCTCTGTAAATACACTACTTATCTACTTTTCTTTATTAAAACTTTAATTATCTCATTAGATAAAATTCTTATACCATAAAAGATTATTTTTTTATGTAAAAATACAGTATTTTTTTGACATGACTATCAAGAAATGTAAAGCAAGCGTGAAGTATCATCGGATTCAAAGAGAATGA
Source organism: Nostoc sp. 106C (assembly GCF_002154725.1). Classification (GTDB taxonomy): domain Bacteria; phylum Cyanobacteriota; class Cyanobacteriia; order Cyanobacteriales; family Nostocaceae; genus Aulosira. Next base: position 102,776 of record NZ_MTAW01000087.1, read on the forward strand.
TTGTGATTTGCTTTCAGTCGGTGCTTTCTATGTCTTGTAAAAGTTATCCTACGGATCTGAACAATGTAAAGTGACATTCAATGCTACGAATTTGAACCCCGACCGAGCAAGAATGATGCTCGGTCGCACCTTTCTCAAATCCTTATAATTTAAGCTTTTGAGCAAGTAAAAAAATTCCTTACTTACTTTTTTCTTATTTGCGCTAAGTTTTATAAATTAACGCCTAATAAATGTCAAACTATTATTGATTTAACTCTATGTCTGCTTGGGAATTCCAAAGCATAAAAAAGAATCTTAGATCCTAGTAAGACATGTTTGAGAAATAGTCTGACGGATGCGGTTTTGTCTTACACATTTGACGGTGATGACAAGGTGCGTTCATCGGAGGTGATCGCCTGGCAATTATCCTATTGTCTTAGAGGTCATTGTGGTTGGGTAGCAGGACTATATAGGTGAGGGCAGTGATGCTGCAAACCCTCCTGAGTTCTTAAGCTTTAAACCTGTTGGCAAGTTTAGTTGTGAAGAGAATAAACCTGTTGACAAGTTTGTTGAGCAGCGCGATCAAATTATTTTGTTATTGAGGACCCTTTAAAATTAAAGGCTAATGCTGGAGGTGCTATAAAGGATAAAGTTAAACAAGTTTTGCGATTATTAGCTACTACTTATTAAGTATTTCTTACTCTTTTTCTAGCTAGATCATACGCATAATTATGTAATCCAAAGCTAATTATTTCTACACATTTTTGCCTGTCTGTATCTATTATTCTATATACAATTCTGTAATACTCCCTATAACCTTCTACTGTATGTATGATATCTATTGCCCTATATCCCGATAGCTCTCTGTGTGAGTCTAACTCATGATGGTCTAATTGTATGCATCTATCGGGATTGATTTCTAAGTAACAATTGTATGGATCTACTTTTAGTATCGTAGTATACAATTTTTCAAACTTCTCCCTTAATTCCTCGCATACATCTTGCAAATCTTGACGTATTTGAGGGTGGCGTCTGATATGGAAATTCTTTTGTATATTCACCTTTTTAGAAGAAATCACTGATCTCTTCTATATTAATATTTTCTTCTTCCTCTGGGTCTGTTATCCATTCTATGTCTTTGTCTTCTTTTATTCGCTGTATTGCTTTTGCTTCAGCGGTAGCGTGTATTGAGCGATTCAGCCTCTCTTTTTTTACTAAATTAAGTATAAACATTGAAGCGTAGCGTATTCTTCTCCTAAAAGCTTCGCTTTGTGTAGTTTTGTAACTTACATTTGATGTTTTTGATAATAGAAATGTAGCGAAGTCTTCAAATATACCTAAAGGTGTATCCGGGAATAAACTAAATCTTACTTCTATGGCTTCTGCAAATAGTTCAATAGCTATTACCCAATCTTCAAGAATTTCATCACTACTATCTTTGTTGAATTCATCTTTTGCAGATGCTACTAGATCTGCTGCTTTTTTAATAAATTCAAGCTTTTCCTGGCTTAGGTTTATACTAACCTTACAGGAATCATTAAGGTTTTTTAGATCCTCTATTACTTTTTTTGGAATCCTTTCACTATTTCTATATTTTTCTTGGAATACTTCTATTTCTTCAATAGCTTTACCTATTTTATCAAAGACCAATTCTATCTTTTCATATACACCTAATTCTTTATCTTCTTCAATTTGTTTTGCTTTTGAGATTAAACATTGAATATCTCTTAAATCATCTGTTGCTTGAGCGCTTAAAGAACTTTTGTTAAGAGTCTCCTCAAGCTCTGATTGAAATATATTTATTTGTTCATGGATTATCTTTTGTAGATTATCCTTTACTGCTTCAGTTACCAACTCTTTATCAAGGCTTGTATTCATTTGATTTGCCTCGGAGTATTTGTTAAGATTGTCAGTTTGCTCTTTTGCATTAGTTTTTTTGTATATACAAGCTATATTAGAACAAATTTTCATAACGATTTTTGTCAAAAATGCTTCAAACCCTTTATCTGAGGGAGTTTGAGCTATATGTAGATTTGTTACGATCCGAATCAGTGATACAAATCAAAAAACGTCACCCTGGTTATCCTTCAATGACTCTGTTTTAGGGATGTTAGGTAAGACCCTCTTTTTTGGATTTATCCGGAATGCTTTTAAGATAAAGAGGCTGAATAAGTAGGTGGGCGCGAAAATTTATAACTACGTCATTACGAATGGAGAGAAGCGGAGTGAAGCAATCGCAAGGGTTTTGAGAGATTTACATTCTGTTACATAGTTAGGTTTATTCATGCCTACCTACTTATCTTTTTCATATAGCTCTTAAAGAGTTTGATTGAGGTGTTAAGAACTGAAAGACAATTAGGCGGCGCAGCGGAGTGGCAGGGGCTGGCTTGCAGATCTAGAGGTCACAGTGAAGATCCATTGCCCGTCCCAGCCACTGCCTAATTGAGCGAAGCGCTCTTTCAGTTCGGCGATGCTCCATGAGTGGATATGTTTTATGAGTTTTGTCGTTTGAACCCCAACAGGTTACATGGGGTTTAATTGCCAAACTAGACTAATTTAATCACTTCTCCATGAGTGACTCTGTTTTATCCTTCCTTCACTTGACCCCGCCCTCGCCCTTAGCCATGACAACAAATTACAGCGTTCGCTCCAACAACTAAAAGAGCAACTTCCTGACTACTACAAGATTGATGAAGCATTCAAGCATTGGTGGCAGGAGAACGGTCAAGCTTGGGCTGAAAGATTTAGAGATGTGATGATTGAACATCGCAATATCGGTTATGACTGGCAGTTCAGTAACTCCAAAAGGAATTGTTGAATCAGTACTTCAATGCCGACAAGCTACTTGTTGATTGTCTCAATAGCGATTGTTATGTGAGCCTTGAAGTGCGGCAAAAGATTGAAGATACATTACTGTTGCCAGTAAGTTTAAGCTAACTCCTTACGCAAAACAGCGAGCGCTCATCCAGAACAATACGCTGATGACCTTTGGTGGTGATCGCCTGACAATCATCCTGTTGTCTTACAATGTCTTACAAATCCGTCAAGATTTTTGAGTCTGGTTGTCTAAGTCAGGACTTATGTTTTGTAAGACATCACGCTCCAAGGGGTTGAGAGGAGCAAGCAGCATGAGATTAGCGATTGCTATTTAAGTATCCAGACGATCGCTTCAATTTCAACTTGCGGCAGTTTCATCTGCGGCAGTACTGACAAGGGATTTTTCTTCCTTCTTTTTTTTCTCAAAGATTTGTACACCAGCTTCAACAACTTCAAACCCGTTGTCTGTTCGCTGACCAAGTTTGCCCGATATTGCTCCAGCCCAGTCTGCAAACTCCGAGGCATTCGTCTCTGCCTTGCGCCAGCTTTTGGCATTAAGCAGAGCAGTGAAGGTAATGCCGTTTTGATCCGTAAGTTCAATTTCGACTTTTTTATTAGGTGCTGGTTTAGCTGTGGGCAGTGAGCCACTGAATTTAATTGTGATTTCGCTTCTCGCTTCCATCGCACACCCGCAATCAGAAAATTGTGTTTGACGTTCCTGATTGTATCAAGCTTGACGTTGACCGCTTTCAATAGTTCGGGGTGGAAGGTAGGGGATCGCACTAAGTTAGACTTGACCCTTCCTCGTGGAAAGAAAACTTGATGCCATCGCCAGAACTGAAAAATCATTGATTTGGTTTTCTGGTTTTCTGGTTTTCTGGTAAACCAAATTTCTCTTTTAGCGCTTCCAGAATTACTGAGGTCACAGTAATCCCCTGCTCTTTAGCTTTAGACATCCAGTAGCGGCGCTGGGAGATAGGGACTTTGACACACAGATTGACCATCTCTTCCTGCTCTAGCTCTTGTTCTGGTAAACCAGATTTCTGGTTTTCTGGCTTTCTGGTTTTCTGGTTTTCTGGCAAACCAGATTTCTGGTCTTCTGGCTTTCTGGTTTTTCGGTTTTCTGTATTTATGGTTATCTGGTCTTCTGGTAAACCAGATTCCTGGTTTTCTGGTTCAGTCTCTCTGGCTTTTTTAATTAAATCTCCGTACTTGCTCATTTCAAAATCTCCATAACTTCCTCACCAAGAGAAATGTAATCAGCCCAAGCTGTTTTTAAACGCGAGTCATCAACATCTCGGATGGGGACACCAGCCATCGCCGCTTTCTCAAAACCCACAGTTCGCCGAACCATCGCCTGGAAAACAGGGATTCCCCCCTTTGAAAGCTCCTGCTGTAAAGTTTCACCTTCCTTACTGGGATAGGGAGGGACAATAGTCAGCAAGCAGCGATAATTTGCTTCACCTAAGTCCTTCACCATTTCCAGCATTGGCTCAAGACTGACAATATCTGGCTTAGTCGGCAAGATTAAAAGGTCGCAACCCTTGGCTAATTCCTTTAAATCATCAGAGTCAGGTCTAGCTGGCGTGTCGATAACCACAAATTGAGCATCAGCAATAACTTTTAAAGCTTGGCGTTCATCCACAGTGAGGAAAGGGAAAGACCCCCGCTTTGACCAAGCCAAAGCAGTACGGTTCTGGTCGCCGTCAACCAGGACAGTTTTACCTTGTTCGCTCAAGAACGTCGCCAGATGCACCGCCGTAGTGCTTTTCCCCACCCCGCCTTTATATCCAGTGATCGTGACAATTCGTTTCTGGTTAACCATATTTCTGGTTTTCCATAAATTTGGTTTTCTGGTTTTCTGGTTTGTTGTGCATCATACTGGCAACATCAAGGAATGTCACGTACATTGCAGGTTATGGGAGATTTTGGGAATTGCTGCAACTGTCTTTGCATCCCCCAAATCTCCCTGACACAACAGAGATCGCCCTGGGGTGAAAATCAGCTTTATTGATAAGTTCTTGTGAAGCTATCTTGAAGAATCAGAGATCACCCTTAGCATTAACATTCACAGTTGCTACTATGGGGCACATATACAGAACTCCTTATACCGAACCTAAATTATCCTCTTCTTTTCTTGGAAGAAATATGAACCACATAGAAAGCCCCCTTCATGTTCATGGGGGTATTTTTATGTCTGTTTATTCCTGGCGATGCCAAAGGCGGCAAGCGGGAGCAGTATTGAAAGTGGCTGATCAAGTCCTTAGAGATCGTGACAATTCGCTTCTGGTTTTCCATAAATCTGGTTTTCTGGTTTTCTGGTTTTCTGGTTTGTTGTGCATCATACTGGCAACATCAAGGAATGCCACGTAAATCTTCGGTTATGGGAGATTTTGAGAATTGCTGCAACTATCTATCCATCCCCAAAATCTCCCTGGCACACCCTGAGTAACTATATATGTGGCTCAATAATCAAGCATTAGCGGTACAACTTTAACCTTCCTCATCTAACTCAGCTAAAGTTTTGTCCAACCTATTATTTGCGTCCTTTGCCATCTGAATGGAGCGCACACTAGCAGCTAGACCACAAGCAGCAGTAACAGTACCTTCCGAGGCTTGATTGGAAATCAAAAGTCCAGCACCTATGAGGCTAATGCCGAAAGATACCCCTGTTGCAATCAGAGCCAGGTTAAAACTGTAACGGGCTTGGCGCAAGCGTTCTTGCACAATAGTCAATTTTACTGTCAAGTAAGGATCTGGATGAGAGTTAGGCTGAGAAAGTACGATATTCTCTGTCATAGCTCAGGCTCTGGGGTAAATATGTAGATTTTTGTTTCAATAACCCCATTGGACTCTGGATTTCTTGAATTTTGGTCTGATAAAAGCGTCGAACTTATGTAAGACTTGTGTAAAAGTTCTTGTGGGTTCGTAATGCCACGGTCATGTCGAGCATCAAAAGAAGGGCTAAAAAAGGCTGAGAAAGCGTTCCAACTTAAGGGCTGGACGCAGGAATACATAGCAGGATCTGCAAGTTGTACTCGGCAGACCGTAAGCAAATTTTTTGCAAGGCGACCTGTTGCAAAGCACTTATTCCAAGCTATGTGCAATGAACTAGACTTGGAGTGGGGAGAGATTGCGGAACTGGAGCCAGAAGACGAGCAATCCAGCAGCAAGCTTGGTATGGACACAGAACGAGAAAAAACCTGTGAGGTTCTCCAGGAGGGACCTAAGGCTACACAGGTATTGACTTCTCCAGTATCCCTAGCAAAAAAACAAAATGCTAACTGCAACGAACAACTCGTTATTACATTTACAGGCGATATAGAAACTCTCCAAAAAAATCCTGCTTTTCAGGCAGCTTTTCTAAGCATGATGCAAGCAGTTTCAGGGGATACAAGTTTAAAAATTGAGAAGATTGAAAAAGGCAGTATCAAAATAACCTTCAGTGGTTCAAAAGAAGGTCTTAAAAGGCTGGAGGAGCAAATCAAATCAGGCGAACTGACAGAAGTATTGGGTATGCCTGTTGAAGATGTACAGTTATTACCTAGCAGCACTACAGGTGAAGAGCAAGATAAAATTCGTCTAGTCCAAGAAATTATTGCTCAGGGAGCTAGTGGTAGAGATCTCAGCGATACTAACTTGAGTGGTGTAGACCTGAGGGGCACAAATCTCAGTAATGCTGACCTGAGCGGTGCCGACCTGAGCGGTGCCGACTTAAGAGGTGCCAATTTAGAAGGTGCTGACTTGAATTGTGCTGACTTGAGCGGTGCCAACCTGAGGGGTGCCGACCTGAACGGTGTTTCTCTGCATGATGCGGTCATTGACGAGGCAACAATAATTAGCGACAAATGGCGGTTGCTGTGGAAAATTGTCAATCAGTCATCTAAGGCTCGAAATCTGAGCGGTGCCAACTTAAGTGGTGCCAACTTGAGCGGTGCCGACCTGAGCGGTGCCAACCTGAGCGGTGCCAACTTAAGTGGTGCCAACCTGAGCGGTGCCTACCTAATTGATGCCTACCTAATTGATGCCAACCTGAACGATGCCATAGTTGAAAATGCTCTGTTCGGAGAAAATTCAGAACTTACTGAGGATATAAAACGTGACCTAAAACGGCGAGGGGCAATATTTGAAGATTTACCAGGAGACCGCTTTCGCATTTTGATTCCTTACTCAGGATAACGCCCCCCTAAACCATATCCCCCAGCAAATCCGACAACTCCTGCTGGTCATTAGAGCGGTTGTCATCATAAATCAACAGCGTATCAATCTTGGCGTGCCTGCTCAACTTCTGCACCTTGCGGAGATTCCCGTCCGTGGCATCTAGCGCCGCTGTAATCGCACTGTGGCGGATGCGGTGCGGCGACATCTTCTTGGTAATTCCCGCTTTCTGACTCAACTTGTCCACAACATAGCGCATCGCCTCACCCGTGAGCCTGTGCCCCTTATGGACATTATCCACAGCACAGAACAGCGGTGCATCCAAGCGCGTTTCCCCCCTGGCTTCTAACCAGACCATCAGCGCTGTGGTTGCAGATGTGGTCAACTTGATTGTTTGAGTCTGCGTTCCCTGACCTTTGCCCCTAATGATCAAAGTCCGACTACCGGGATTGAAGTCTGCAATGTCAGCTTGGGCAATTTCATTGCGCCGCAGAGCGTTATCCCACAGCAAGCGCAGCAAAGCATAATCCTGTTTTCCCTTCAAGGTGTCTTGGTTGCACTGAAGCAGAATCTGCGCTATCGCTTCCTTACTCACCCCGGTGGTATCGCGATAAGTTTGATTTTTCTTGGCTTTGATATCATTCAAAGTGTAAGCGCAGACACCCAACTGCCGCCCCATCGCCACCAGACTTTTCAGCGCTGCCAACCGCCGATTCACCGTTGCTTCCTTCAATCCCTTATTAACCCTGTTGTGTCACTTTAGGCAGAGGAAAAATAGAATTCAGGGTGAGTGAGGAATATAAAAATTGGAGAAGTGAGCCTATAAACGATGGCTTGAAGTTTAGCAAATCCCAATGAAAGTTGAGGGATAGGAAAGACTGTTAACCAGGGATATATGAGGTTAAATAAAATGAAAGGTTGAATAACTAAACGCAAATTATTCAAAATATTCTTCCAACCTTTACCATTATCCCACCAGGGGTGAGAAGCAAATGTTGATTGAGAATTACCTTGAGAAGGACGCAGAGATTCTGAATGGAGACTGACCATGAGATAAGCACTACATACAATCTCCCACCATCGTTCAATATCTTCATAGCGAGTAAAACGATAATCCGCCCAACCTAACTCATTCTTACTTTGCTTTAAGCCATATTCAACCCAAGTTCTTAAGCCATAAAAATTTCCAGCTTCTCTGGGTGTAATATCTGGATATTTACTCATTACATACCAGGTAGAGTTTCCGGGTAATATTTCAGTGTCTGTAGTAATTTGCCAATATCTATGTTCTTCACGTTTGCCGTGTATTATTTCACGAATAAACCGATTTTCACTGCTTAAATCAGAGAATACTCTATTAAACCTATGCCACTTTAAGTACTGGGTATACTGCCCTTTGAGCAAGTCTACAGAATGGTTTGAGCGGATTGCTACTAGATAATTTAAACCCAGTTCATCTAATACAGATACGAAATTTGTGCCACTCTCACCATATAAGCTATCTGCCAGTACCAAGTTGAATTTAAAACCCATCAACTGTAGCTTTCTAATTAGCATTGCCCCAATTTGCGGCTTGGTAAGATATTTATCTCCTGGCTTTAATTTTTCTCGTGGTTTGTACACTTCAAACAATAGTGGAAATGTCATTCCACAAAACACACCGTATGCTGTAACTGCTACAACTCCATTTTCTACTTTTCCTAGATTTCCTATATACTGACGTTTCACATAATCTGTCTTATTACCTTTCTTTTTATTTCCGGTTTCATCAATTATTAAAATAATTGGCCTACCTTTAAGTATTTGTAGAATTAGCTCTAATCTCATGGATCTTAACTCTTCTACTTCCCAAGATGGTGTAGTTAAGAAATGATGTAGCCCTTGATAGTTATCTAACCCTACAATTTTCGCTATTTCTGGTAAGCTTTTCCGTTTTAATTCAGAAATACATCCTATATGCAGATACTTAAATGCTTCAAAATTCCTCACATCTGAAAATAGCTTTTTATACCAAAGACAATATTCATCCACAAATTTAACGGTTTCTTTGGGTGGACGAGGCTCTACCATGCTCTGTGTCTTCGTTCTGGGCTTTTTACATCCTTATATTACTGCGATAGTGACACAACAGGGATAAGCTCCATAGCCCTTAAACCTCGCTGATAATATGCTTGCTTATTGCGAATGGAAGCGACCAGTTCCTCGACCCATGCTTGACACTCATGCCAAGCAACTATCCAATTAAAACCATACAAACCTATCCAAAAATTACTATGCCTTTTTTCAGTTTTACCTTGAGCTTGGGAACGGCAGACATAAGATTGTTGTCGTTGTAATTTAATTTTTTGACCTTGTAACCAAGCACTAGTCATTGCTAAAGCTATTAAAAAAATTAAACGTACAAGTCTATCAGGGCTGGCTTGAGAGCTTTCCAAATTGTATCCGCCAGTTTTACAATCTTTAAACATCGCTTCAATCCCAAAACGTTGAGCATATATTTTGAGAGCAGTGTTTAAGTCAGGTAAATTAGTTAATAAATACCAAGCGGATTTTTCTTGTTTACCCCTGTACTTTCTTTTCCAGTAGACTCCTAAATTAAACCGACCAAAACCACGTTTTTGAGTAACCTTGACATTGGTATAAAATTGGCGGACACCAGGATAAATCTCAATATTACTTAAAGGCTGAAATTTTTGCCGTTTTTCTTGGAAAGTGGTGTCCTTTTTTTGACGGAGTACAAAACCTATATTCTGCTTGTGTAGCCAATTACCCAATTCGATGCTATGAAATTCCCTATCACCAATAATAACTAATTTGTACTTTTTTAATAACCGAATTACTGGGCGTAATACTTTTTGCTGTTGGGTGAGTTTACTGCAACCATCTTTCTCTAACAGACACCAATATATTGGCCTATATTGGCCACGCCCTTTTTTGGTAAATTATGCTGACCATCAACACATTGTTTTCTTTCCACTGTGTTCTATCCATTGCAATGGTTAATTGTGACCCCAGTTTGAAATGTTGGTTAATTAGGGCTTCAATAATCGGAAACCACAACAATACTACACTCAAGGCATTCAGCGTTAAAAACCTTTGTAAATGCCGTCTACGACTGTTTTGTTGTATTGGTAATGGTATTGTCGCTGCCAGTCTTTCTATCTTTACTTGTTTTTGATTTTGTAGTAACCATACCAACATCTTTAGGGTGATTAACTGTGCTTTATTCAGGTATTTTTCTAAAAAGTTTTGGTAGAATGATGCCAGCATTATTATGACGGTCTTAATTAAATTACAGACCGTTCTTTTTTACCATTAAACTGTACCCTACAGGTAGCTGCTTAATAAGCATACAGTTCATTCTCAATAAGCACCTAATTTTTTCAAGGGGTCTGTGACTCTCAAACCTTTATCTGGCTTGGTTTAGAGGTGATTGTCGCCCCTTGAACTCCCAGGCAGGAATCACAGCCAGATTATGAGGGGTTGCGCGATCTCTACCTTGCTAGTCTCAAGCTAGGTAAGCAATCGCCAGAGTATAAGAAAGCTCAGAAACACTTGGAGGCGTTTGTTAATTTATTGAGCAGGAATAGCGACATTCTCCCCAGATAGCCCTATTTTAATTCTCTGTAAGATAATTAGGGAACAACAAAAAATTAAATTATTCAATTTTTCTTTCCCATGTAACGATAATTTTGGTGTGAAATGGGGTGTAAATTGTGAGTTTTGACAACCTTTGTAAGGTTTTAGCTGAAAAATACCCAACAGAATTTGTGAGTTGGTTACTGACTGAAGCACCGACAAAAGTTAAGGTACTGAAGACCGAATTGAGTTTAGAACCAATCCGTGTTGATTCTGTGACTTTTCTGCAAACAGCCAATCGGATTCTACACATCGAATTTCAAACCCGCACCATCTCAAATCCACCGCTGCCATTCAGAATGCTGGACTATTCGGTGAGGTTAATACGTCAATATAACGTCCCTGTAACCCAGGTAGTAATTTTTTTGCAAGAGACAAATAACGAAATTGCTTTTACCCAAGAATACGTAAATGAGACAACAACTCACCGTTATCGAGTCCTGCGGATGTGGGAACAAGAATCAGCACAATTTCTTGATAACCCAGCATTATTACCTTTAGCACCATTAACCCGAACAACCTCACCGCAAAGGTTGCTATCGCAGGTTGCCCAGAGTGTTGCTAGAATTTCCGATAGGAATACTAGGCAGGATATTGCCGCTTACACAGAGATTTTAGCTGGTTTGAAGTTTGAGAAGGAATTGATTCGGCAATTTTTAAGCGAGGATGTGATGCAAGAATCGGTAATTTATCAGGATATTTTACAGAAGGGAAAGCAACAAGAAGCTCTGACTTTTTGTATGTCTTTACTTGAGGAACGCTTTGGTAATATTGATGCGTCAATTGTTGAGCAAGTCGAAGTTTTAAACAAGGAACAGTTAGAAGCTTTAGGTAAGGCACTTTTAAGAATTTCATCGATACCTGATTTAATAAGTTGGCTACAGCAAATTTAATTATTCAACTATCAAGCAAAAATGTGCTCACATTTTTGTGAATAGTCATTACTTCGCAAAACGGTTATGCAGTATTAGCTACCCAAAATGCTTGTGGTAAACAAGTTGTAACTTTCATACCACAAGCATTTCTTATTTTTTGATTTCTTGCTACTGAATCTGTCCATCGCAGATCCTACCCAGCCATTTCTCCAAAGAGTGATCGCACATCGCAGCGCTATATACTCTCTCAAATACCAACATTTGGGTGAAAGTTGGTATTTGACAGCAAAATAACATTGATTTTTTAGGGGTTCTGGGTATGAAGAAAGAGACTATTCAACCATCGAAAGTTGGTAAAAGTCAAAATCAATAGCGTAAATTCCGCAAAAACAGATGCGATCGCTAGGAACTAACAGTCGCTAAAAACCAAATACCCCTCTTCTGTCACTTTCCGGGTATTCTGAATAAAAGAATAAAAAAATAAAACCCTGAAATGTACGTGGGGCAATGGATGTAGAGTTACAAATCCTGAAACATTTAGCAAGAGATGCTCACCCAACAGTTGCCATCATAGATGAATATTGTGCAGACTATCAGGACTTATTTAAGGAAGTAAGAAATTATGAGTGTTTCAAATATTTACACTTGGGAATCATATCTACGGTAAAAAGGAAATCATTACCAGAGATAGCGAAGGTAGTAAGTATAAACTCAGCCCAGTCATTACATCACTTCCTAGCTAATTCAGATTGGTCAGTAGATGAATTAAAACAACGAAGATTTAAATAAACTTAAGCAAGTATTGAATGGTCAGGCGATTACAGTAGTAATAGATGAAACCGGAGATAGAAAAAAAGGTAAAAAGACTGATTATGTAGCAAGACAATACTTAGGAAGTGTGGGAAAAGTTGATAATGGAATAGTTTCAGTCAATGCTTATAGAGTTTACTCTAATAAGTCTTGATGCCACATATTAGGCGACCATTTGAAGCTGCAATTTCTCTAACTACCAAAATCTTTGAAAACTATAATTAGCAAGGTTTTTTAGCCGCTATTTCCGTTTTTGCAGCTATCTCGGCTCCATGCCTATATTGATATTGAGCGTTGTTTAACTGAAGACATCTAGGGGAGAAATATTTTTATATCTATTTACGGTTAATTTCAGTTTTGATTAATTATTATTGTTTGATGTCAATTTCCCAAGGTTAAAATACCTGATGGCATATCTACAACTAACCTACGATTAGTCAGCCATTGACGACCGAGTAAAACTTCTGGTACTCCATCACCAGCATAAACAGGAATATCAAAAATCTCTCCATCAATTCTGACTTTGCCTGCATAAATATCAAAGTTAGATACACCCCTTGCCATCAACATCGAACGTTCGCCTAAATATTCCCAATCAAACCCTTCCAAGTCCTGCTGATCAATGGCTAACCAATCAGAAAATCCTGTATCTAAAACCACATCAATTGGTAATTCAAATCCATTGGCGGCAATCAATTCGATTTCAAAAATTAACTCCTCCCCATCACCAAACCTTCCTGATATCATATTGTCCCAGCAACTCCAGTTTCGTTAATTTTAAAGACGAAAACGGGACAGTTTGGGTGTTTTTGGCGTGACATTTTAATAGCAGTCATCTCATCTTTATCAACAAAGTATTCGCGGCTTTCTGGTTCGACTGCCATATACCAGTTGTAGTGAGTTTTAATTAGTTCGGGTTGGACTCTATCAAAAATGGGCTTACAGCGTTGGTAAAATTCTTCTTGAGAAGTTTTCTTGGCTTGCTTTTTCTCTTCTGTCCACTGGATTTGGGGAAAAATTCTTCCTCTGCGGGTAGCACTGCTGGGTTTGGTTTCGGTCATAGTTGACTCTCACGAATCGGCGATATCTATATTTATATTAGGGGCAGATACAGCCTGGCTGACACAGCGGCAGAATAAACTGTTTAGTTTAAATACTGAACATCAGTATCTTTTTTTTGAAGAACTTACAGCTTTTAAATTTGCACAAAATAAAGCCACTGCAATATATATGCTATAACGGACAGAAAATTTTCGACTTGTTGACAAGCTAACTTGTTGGCTGGTTAGGAAGCTAACTTGCTATATTTATAGCTTGCCAGTAAGCTCGTAAGCAACATGGTTGGCTGTTTATTCAATGATCATCGCGATAGCAAATCAAAAAGGAGGTGTAGCCAAAACCACCTCCACCATCTGTTTAGGGGGAATCCTGGCTTGTTCGGGTACTGTCCTCGCAATTGACCTTGACCCTCAAGGTAATCTCACCACGGGTTTAGGGGTAGAAGTAGCTGACGACTCTCTTAGTTGCTACGACGTAATTACAGAACAAGCAGAAGTCATTGATGCCGTAGTTGCGACTAAATCCGGACTTAGCCTATTACCTGCTGACATTAATCTTGCGAAGGGAGAAACCGAAATTCTCATGAAGGTGGGTAACTTCTACATCCTCAAAGAGAAACTGGCCCCCATACTCAAGCAATACCAGCACATCTTGATTGATTGCCCACCTTCTTTGGGGCTGTTAACGGTTAATGCTTTAGCAGCTGCGGATGTAGTTTTGATTCCAGTGCAGTGTCAATTTTTTGCTCTCAAAGGACTGGCTGCACTGCTGGAAACATTAGCCAGCGTGCAAAAACGCCTCAATCCTCAACTAAGAATATTGGGGGTACTGCCGACAATGGCTGAGAACACAGTGATGACTCAAGATGTCTTGGATTCTCTCAAGAAACGACTGCAAGACATACGCATTTTTGAACCAGTTCCCAAGTCCATCAAGTTTTCCGAGTCCAACTTAGCCGACGAACCTATACATATATATACCAACGACAAAAAACTAGTGCAGCCCTATGGGGTGATCGCCAGTTTGATTGCTGAAATGTAAAGGCATTAAAAAACTATGGCAAAGCGACGTGTCCGATTAAATGACGAAAATGACCCGCTATCCTCAACGGATAAAGTCTTGGCTGGATTTGAGCAAGTTAGCAAGTCCACCAGTCAACTAGATAACAAGTCAACAAGTCAGCAAGACAGCAATTCAACCATTCAGGAAGCTGACAAGTCAA